>RFYK01000153.1 GCA_009925585.1 Betaproteobacteria bacterium
CATAAGCGGTGCATCGGGTTGAGCATGTCAAGCAACGACAGGTAATCATGCAAGGGCAAGCCATCCCATGTGGGCGTGCCCACCTCGTCAAAGGGGATGTCTGGTTCAGCCCAGTTGACATAGCGCACAGCATCATCGGAACGCACATAGCTGCGCACCAGTCGTTGTGGCGAGCGTTTACCTTGCAAATGTTCTATCAAGGCCAGCACGGGTCGCTCGCCGGCATCCAAAGTCACGACATCGACAAACTCAAACAACCGAGGCTCACGCAATGCACGCAGTTCGGTGTTGACATAGCCGCCACCCAAACACACGGTGACAGTCGGGTCGTGCTGTTTGATGCTTTGACCGATGCGCAATGCGGCGTACACCGCCCCGGGAAAGGGCACAGACAACAGCACCAAGTTGGGCTGGTGCTCACGCATGGCTTTCAGGGTGAGTTCGTGCAACAGTTGGTCCATCAGGTTGCGGGGTGCGGCCAAGGCTTGGGCAAGCGCGTCAAAACTGGCTTGGCTGCTGGCCAGCGATTCGCCGTATCGGACAAATTCAAAGCGCGGGTCAACCGCATCGCGCAACACATCGGCGATGTCATTCAGATAAAGCGTCGCCAAATGCCGGGCCCTGTCTTGTTGACCCAATGCACCGAACGCCCAACCCAGCGGATCGCCGCTGTCATCATCGAATGCATCCAACGCGGCAAAACGCGGCCCCTCTGGCAAAAACCCCCGTCCTGCGATCCGGTGACACAGCGTGGCATCGCGGCCTTGCAAAAACGCAATGGTTGGCAACACGGTTTGTTGGTAACGCGGGAAATGGTCGAGAAATGCGTTCACGCTCGCTGACCGCGCGGCTTCGGGCATGGCTTGCGCCAATTGCTTGACTTGCAAAAGGTAATGCGGCGTCAGCAAGGCCAGCACCAACCCCAGCGCCAAGTCAACCTGGGTGGCGGCCACACCATGGCTACGCAAAAAACCCGTCAAATAAGCCGTGGACGGGTAAGGCGTGTTGAGTTGCGTCATCGGTGGGATGACACTGAGCACGCGCACCTGTGTCGGTGCGTGGGACGGGGTGGCGTGCAAGGTCAAATGCTCAAGCGGGCAAATAGCCTTCGACAGACAAATAACGTTCGCCGGTGTCGTAGTTAAAGCCCAGCACTTTGGCACCCGCAGGCAGTTCAGGCAGTTTTTGTGCGATGGCCGCCAGCGTCGCGCCGCTGGAAATGCCCACCAACATGCCTTCTTCACGGGCAGCACGTCGGCCAAATTCGCGGGCGTCTTCCGCGTCCACTTGAATCACGCCACTGAGCAAATCGGTGTGCAAGTTGGCCGGAATGAAACCAGCGCCAATGCCTTGGATCGGATGGGGGGAGGGCGCTCCCCCAGAGATGACTGGCGAGGCTTTGGGTTCAACCGCAAACACTTGCAGAGACGGCCATTTTTCTTTCAAGACTTGGGCGCAACCGGTGAGGTGCCCGCCCGTGCCCACACCGGTGATGATGGCGTCTAAACCTTCAGGGAAATCCGCCAGAATTTCCAGCGCCGTGGTGCGCACATGCACCGCGATGTTGGCTGGGTTTTCAAACTGTTGTGGCATCCATGCGCCGGGCGTGGCGGCGACCAATTCTTGCGCGCGGGCGATCGCGCCTTTCATGCCTTTCTCGCGCGGGGTCAAGTCGAAGCTTGCGCCATAGGCCAACATCAGGCGGCGGCGTTCAATCGACATGCTGTCAGGCATCACCAACACCAATTTGTAGCCCTTGACCGCGGCCACCATGGCCAGACCGACACCGGTGTTGCCTGAAGTGGGTTCGATGATGGTGCCACCGGGTTGGAGAACACCCGAGGCTTCGGCCGCCTCAATCATCGACAACGCGATCCGGTCTTTGATGGAACCGCCGGGGTTGCTGCGTTCGGATTTGATCCAAACTTGGTGCTTGTCACCAAACAATCGGTTGATGCGGATGTGCGGTGTGTGACCAATGGTCTCCAGAATATTGTGTGCTTTCATGGGTGAACTCCTGTGTTTTGCGTGGGTGAATTCTGCATCAGTTGGATGGCCAGGGCTTCGCCGAGTTTGATGCCATCGACGGCCGCCGACAAAATCCCGCCTGCGTAGCCGGCGCCTTCTCCGCCGGGGAACAAACCGCGCAGGTTGGGGCTTTGCAGTTGTGCATCGCGGTCAATGCGCAAGGGTGAGGATGTTCGCGTTTCAACGCCAGTCAATACCGCATCGGCGCGGTCAAAGCCTTTGATCTTTTGACCAAACACGGGCAGGGCCTCGCGCATGGCATCGATGGCGTAGAGGGGCAGCACCTTCGCCAAATCGGTCATGTGCACACCGGGCCGGTAAGACGGTTCAACATCGCCCAATGCGCTAGACGCTTGGCCCCGCAGCAAGTCGCCCACCAACTGCCCGGGTGCGCGGTAATCGCTGCCACCGGCGGTGAACGCGAGAGACTCGAGCTGGCGTTGCAGCACCATGCCCGCCAATGGATGAAAACCGTCTTGGGTGTCGCGGGTGTCCAACCGAACCGCATTGCCCACCTCTTGACCCAGTAACGATTCCCACAGCGAGGGGTCTTGGGGGAAATCGCGCGGATCAATACCGACCACGATGCCCGCATTGGCATTGCGTTCGTTGCGCGAGTACTGGCTCATGCCATTGGTGACCACGCGGCCTGCCTCGCTGGTGGCCGCGACCACGGTACCGCCAGGGCACATGCAAAAACTGTAGACCGAACGCCCGTTCGCGGCATGGTGAACCAGTTTGTAATCGGCCGCACCCAACATGGGGTGACCGGCATGGATGCCCCAACGTGCGCGGTCGATCAAGCCTTGTGGGTGTTCAATTCGCACTCCGATGGAGAACGGTTTGGCTTGCATGGCCACGCCATGGCGGTGCAGCATGGTGAAGCTGTCGCGGGCGCTGTGCCCCAGCGCCATCACCACCCATTTCGCATTCAAGCTGTAGGGCACGCCAGTGTCGTGTGGCAGTATGTCAAGCGCTTGGATTTGCCTTTGTGCGCCGAGGTGTTCAGTGCGGATATCGGTCACGCGTTGGTTGAATCGCAGTTCGCCGCCCAAACGAATGATTTCTTCGCGCAATCCTTCCACCACCTTCACCAGTTTGAATGTGCCGATGTGCGGGTGTGCCGCCCACAAGATGTCTTCAGGCGCGCCAAAACGCACCAACTCTTGCATCACTTTGCGTCCCAAATGACGCGGGTCTTTGATTTGGCTGTAGAGCTTGCCATCAGAAAAAGTGCCTGCGCCACCCTCGCCAAATTGCACATTGCTTTCGGGGTTCAGCACCGATTTACGCCACAAACCCCACGTGTCTTTGGTGCGTTGACGAACCGGTGGTCCCCGCTCGATGACGATGGGCTTGAGTCCCATTTGCGCCAGTACCAACGCGGCAAACATGCCGCAAGGGCCAAACCCCACCACGACCGGACGCATGCCATCTGACGGGTTGTGGTCCGCACTTGCTTGGACTGGCGCACGCCAATGCATGTCGGGCGTGGCTTGGATGTGCGGATGTTGGGCGTGTTGTTGCAGCAGTTGTGTGGCTTGCGCTGCACTTTGTAGCGAAATGTCGACGATGTAGACCACCCAAAGTTGCTGTTTGCGGGCATCAAAGCTGCGTTTGAACACAGTCAGG
>RFYK01000154.1 GCA_009925585.1 Betaproteobacteria bacterium
CATGAACTGAATGGGCGACAGGTTCATGGCCATCACCCATTCTTCGACCAAGCGCTGACCGCCCAAGATGGCGAACACCGCAGAGAACAACGCGGAGCCTACGAACAACCAACACACCATCGAGGTGGTTTTGGCGGTAAGAAAGACGGCTTCTTTGGTGCGTTGGAAGTTCAAAGACCCAGAGGCCCAAGCCATGACAAACGCGCCCGCCGCTCCAACTGCCGCCGACTCGGTGGCAGTTGTGATGCCGAGCAAGATCACGCCCAACACCACGACCGTCAAAATTCCCAAAGGCATGACGGACTTGACCAGCATGTCTAGGATTTCAAACTGTTCGCCGTCAAAACCCTTGTAGTACCAAACCAAAAGCAAGACAGACAGTACACAGCTGATGTAGAAGCCTATATAGAAGTTCTCAGGAACAGGTTCTGTTCTTGGTGCTTCAGAGTTGTCGCCATCTCCCAAGGCTTGCATGGGGGCGTCACCATCAGCTTCTGCTTTTTTGGTGTCCGTCTCAGCGCCGGGTGGCAATTGCACATCATTAGCACCAGGCGGCTCTTTGACGGAGTCAGCCCCGGGTGGCTCTTGTACGCCGTTGCTGGCGCCAGGAGGTTCTTGCACACCATTGCTGCTGGCTGAAGGTGGCTCTTGAACGCCACCGCTAGCACCAGGCGGCTCGGATACACCGCCTTGTGGAGCGGCTTCTTTGAGTGTGGTGTTGCTATCGGCTTGTGCGGGTTGCGAGATGGCGGCTTTGGCTGCATCGGCCGCATTGTTTTCCGCTTGTGAGTGGATCACGACAAACCACCAAACGGAGGCGAGGGTGACCAAGAGAGAGATCAAAGGCACCAAGCTCATCGCCAAGCTTTTGACCAACAACCACCAAGTGACGCGCAATTCAGCGACTTGAATTTGCAAAGCGCGCTGGGGGCGCAATACCGCAGAAATCAGTGCAGGCAAGATGCGTGGAGAATACTGTTGTCCCAAGGCTTGTAACCATGGAGAAACGGGTGCCCTGAGTTTTTCTTCGGGCAATTTAGGCGCTACTTTGGGGTCGATCAAAACCCAGCCGATCACATAGACCAAATACAAGAAAGCTAAGAAGAAGCCGGGGAACATAGCCGCGGCATAAAGCTTGACCACCGATTGGCCCGCGACCGCAGCGTACACAATGATCATCACGGAAGGCGGTATCAAAATACCCAAGGTGCCGCCAGCGGTAATCACGCCAGCTGCCAATCGCGTGTCGTAACCCGCATTCAGCATTGGGCGCATCGCAATCACGCCCATCAACACCACTACCGCGCCGACCAAGCCACTGGCAATGCCCCAGAAGGTACAAATTACCAAGGTGGCCACGGCCAATGAACCAGGTAAACGGCGAAACGCCAGTTGTACGCTGTGGAACATTTTGTCGACCAGCGCCCCGCGTTCCATCACATAGCCCATCAGCACAAAGAGCGGGATGGAGAGCAAGGTGTCGTTGGTCATCGCGCCGAAAGTGCGTTGGACCATCAGATTGAAAATCTTGTTGTCTAACCAAGGTTGGCTAGGGTCGTAGAAAGCCGTAAAGCCAAAGGCCATGCCCAAACCCATCAAGGTGAAGGCGGTGGGAAAGCCCATCATGATGACCACCACGATGAGGGCCAACATGGTTAGGCCGAGTGCGGGATCACTCATGCGTGGTCTCCTTTCGAAGCGAGATGGCCGCGCTGGTGTGCTTCTTCATCGATCGATTTGGCGCGTGCGATGGCATCGCGCTTGGCATCTTCATCGACGTAAATACTGCTGGCGAGTTGTTGCTCAACGACGTCAATCTCATTGGCATCTTTTAAGCGCTCGGGCCACTCACCGGTGTTGAGGCAAACCACGCATCGCACAATTTCTGCAACGCCTTGCATCAGCACAATAAATCCAGCCAAGGGGATGATGGCCTTGAAAGGATAGAGCGGAAGCGGGTCGGCGTTGAAAGTGTGTTCGCGAATCGACCACGAATCGCTGGCGTAACTCCAACCAGCCCAAGTTAAGGCAACCACTCCTGGAATAAAGAACAAGATGTAGAGCACCAAGTCCAGCGACGCTTGGGTGCGCGGTGCTGCGCTACCGTAAAAGAAGTCGCCACGCACATGGCCGTCTTGGCTCAATGTGTAGGCTCCACACATCATGAAGAGGGTGCCGTACATCATGTTGCTGGCATCAAAAATCCAAGCAGTGGGAGCGTTCAGCGCATAGCGTTTGAAGACTTCTACCACCACCATCAACATCAAAGCAATGATGAGCCAAGAGAATGCCTTTCCCACCCAAGTGCTAATTTCATCTGCCATATGCAGCAGTTTTTGTGTGTTCATAAGATGCAATCAGAGAATAAGAAAACCCATTCGGGAGCCATGCCCCGAATGGGTTTAGAGTTTAAGCGAGTGCTTAAGCCTTCTTGGCGGCTGGTTTGCTGAAGTAGCGGTTGTACGCCATCTTGAAGTCGACCATGTAGTCGTTTTGCCATTGGCCAGCGCGTGCGGCGAAAGCGCGTTGCGAGTCCATGACTTTCTTGAAGAAAGGGTTCTCGGCGGATTTCTTCTCAACCACTTTGTCCCATGCGTCCAACTGGGCCTTGAGGATGGCGTCGGGTGTCTTGTAGAACTTGATGCCTTGCTTCTTCAAGTCGGCGTAGTCTTTGGAGTTGCGGTCGATCGCCTTCCAACTCATTTCTGCAGAGCAAGCTTGTACCGCGTATTCGATGATGGACTTGAGTTCTGCAGGAAGCGCATCGAGTTTGCCCTTGTTGAACAAGATCTCAAGCTGCTCGCCACTTTGGTGGAAGCTTTGCAACATGCAGTTCTTCACCACGTCTGGGAAGCCCAAGATGCGGTCAGAGGTTGCATTGTTGAATTCAGCCGCATCGATCAAACCACGGTCCAAGGCGGGAACGATTTCTCCACCTGGCAGTGGGTTCACGGCAACGCCGAGTTCGGTGAAGATATCAACCGCCAAGCCCACAGTACGGTACTTGAGGCCTTTTAAGTCGGCTACTTTGGCGATGGGCTTTTTGAACCAGCCCAAAGGTTGTGTCGGCATAGGGCCGTACACATAAGAGGCCACATCGATATTGAGCGACTTGTAGATTTCTTCTAGCAACTGCTTGCCGCCGCCGTATTGATGCCAAGCGAGCACCATATTGGGGTCCATACCAAAAGCAGGGCCAGAACCCCACAAAGCCAAGGCAGAGCTTTTGCCGTAGTGGTAAGCCAACACGCCGTGGCCACCGTCTAGCGTGCCTTTGTTGACAGCGTCGAGCAATTGGAAAGCTGGAACGACGGAGCCAGAGGGCAACACTTCAATTTTGAGGCGGCCGCTGGCCATGTTGTTGACTTTGGAAGCAAAGTCGTTGGCGTATTCGTGAAAGATGTCCTTGGCGGGCCAAGTGCTTTGAAAGCGCATCGACACAGTCTGTGCGCGTGAAATCATGGGGGCTGTCATGGCGCCGGCAGCGACTG
>RFYK01000155.1 GCA_009925585.1 Betaproteobacteria bacterium
GATGTGGTGGCTGCCGCCATGGCGCATTTGGGCGAACGCCTGCCCTGCTTTGTGCCTGCGCATCCGATTGCGGGCAAAGCCCAATCAGGGGTGGACCATGCCGAAGCGGATCTCTACGACCAGCGGCGCACCATCCTTACCCCTTTGCCGCAGACGGGGTCATCGCAATTGACAGCGGCTCGCCAAGTCTGGCGTGCCATTGGCAGCCATGTCAGCGACATGACGCCCCAAGCACACGACGCCACCTTTGCAGCCGTCAGCCATCTGCCGCATTTGTTGGCCTTTGCGGCGGTCAACGCACTCTGCGACCAAACCGATGGTGCAGCGTTTTTGCAAATGGCCGGCCCCGGTTTCCGGGATTTTTCCCGCATCGCCGCCAGCGACCCTGATGTCTGGCGCGACATCTTGAGCGCCAACCAGGCCGAAGTGCTCACCCAAGTCCGTTACTTTCGATCAGCGCTGGACCATTTTGAAAACGCCCTTCAACACAACGACACCGATGCGTTGCGCGAGTTGATCGCGAAGGCCAGTGCGATGCGTTCGGGCTGGACGCTTCAATCTGGTGACCACGCCATCGAAGATTGACCACCTGTCAGGGTTCGCCATGTTCTCTACCCCCTTCCTCGATATTCCAGCGCTGGACAGCGCCCACGGCACGGTCACCCTGCCCGGCTCCAAAAGCATTTCCAACCGCGTGCTGCTGTTGGCCGCGTTGTCGCAAGGCACCACCGAGTTGCAAGATTTGCTCGACTCAGACGACACCCGCGTGATGCTCAATGCGTTGCGTGAACTCGGTTGCCAATTGCAGCACCGAGGCAGTGGCTTGCATGTCACGGGCATAGGCGCCAATTCACCGTCAAACGAGTTGGATTTGTTCATGGGCAATGCCGGCACCGCCATGCGACCCTTGACCGCGGCATTGGCGTTGATGGGCGCCAAAGCCCGCTTGCACGGCGTGCCACGCATGCACGAGCGCCCCATCGGTGACTTGGTCGATGCGTTGCGTCAATTGGGTTGCCACATCGATTACGCGGGTGCAGAGGGCTACCCGCCCTTGGCGTTGCGCGGTCACCAAGGATTGCAACTGGGCCAGCCGATCCAAGTTCGCGGTGATGTCTCGAGTCAGTTTTTAACCGCCTTGTTGTTGGCATTGCCTTTGGTCGCCACGCAAGACATCGTGGTGGAAGTCGTTGGTGAATTGATCTCCAAACCCTACATCGAAATCACCCTCAATTTGTTGCAGCGATTTGGCGTGCAAGTCACACGCGAAGGTTGGCAACGGTTCACGGTGCCTGCGGGCAGCCGCTACACCTCCCCCGGCGTGTTGCCGGTCGAAGCCGACGCCTCCTCCGCCAGTTATTTCATTGCCTTGGGCGCCATCGCTTCGACTTCCGGTGTGCGCATTCAAGGCGTGGGCGCAGAGTCCATCCAAGGTGACATTCGCTTCATGGACGCGGCCCGCGCCATGGGCGCGGACATCAGCAGCGGCCCGAACTGGGTACAAACCCAACGCGGCATTTGGCCATTGAAAGCCATTGACATGGATTGCAACCAAATCCCAGACGCAGCCATGACACTGGCCGTGATGGCGCTCTACGCCGATGGTCCCAGCACGTTGCGCAACATTGCCAGTTGGCGGGTCAAAGAAACCGATCGCATTGCAGCGATGGCCGCCGAAGCCCGCAAATTGGGCGCGTTGGTTGAGGAAGGGCCTGACTGGATACGGATTCACCCAGTTCAACATTGGCAGGCGGCCTCCATTCACACCTATGACGATCACCGCATTGCCATGTGCTTTTCGCTGGCTGCGTTCAACCCGTCTGGGCAGGCGGTGCGCATCGAAGACCCGAAATGCGTGGCCAAGACGTTTCCCGATTATTTCGAGGCCTTGTTCTCGTTGTCGCACTCCGCCAGCGTGCCGGTCATCACCATCGACGGCCCCACCGCGTCCGGCAAAGGCACGTTGGCAGCCTTGGTGGCCCAGCAATTGGGCTACCACTACCTTGACAGCGGCGCCCTTTACCGACTGACGGCGTTGGCGAGCTTGCAAGCGGGTTTGGCGCTGGAGGCTGACAACGAAACGGCCATCGCACAACTGGCGCGCAGCTTGCCCGTGGTGTTCGAAGGTGAGCGCGTGCTCTTGTCTAACGTCAATGTTTCCGAAGCCATTCGCACCGAAGAATCAGGCATGAACGCCTCCAAAGTCTCGGCCATGCCCTTGGTCAGGCAAGCCTTGGTGACGTTGCAACTGTCGTTTCAGCGCTTGCCGGGCTTGGTCGCTGACGGGCGTGACATGGGCACGGTCATCTTTCCCGCCGCCGACCTCAAGGTATTTTTGACCGCCAGCGCCGAAAAAAGAGCAGAACGGCGTCACAAGCAACTGATTTCAAAGGGAATTTCCACTACAATCGACGTTCTTCGCGCAGACCTGCAAGCGCGCGACGCCCGCGATACACAACGCAGCGTTGCACCCTTGAAGCCCGCCGAAGACGCTTTGCATCTGGACAATTCCTTGCTCACCATCGACCAATCGGTGGCACAAGTGATGTCTTGGTGGCAAAGCAAACAGGTGTTTGGCACCGGCCAAGCCTGAACTGGTTCCTCTCCATCCCCTTCGCGCTGCATGGCGCACCGGTGGCGAGGTTGTTTCACCCAACCGCGGACAACCCGCAGCAACCGTTGACCAAGTTTTCCCTGCACAACATGGTGCATGACGCTTTGTCGACGACATTAGGAAATTGAATGTCTGAATCTTTTGCAGCCCTGTTTGAAGAATCCCTGAAACGCTCAGAAATGCGCATCGGCGAGGTCATCACCGCCGAAGTCATCCGTGTCGAGCACAACCACGTCGTGGTCAATGCAGGGCTGAAATCAGAAGCTTATGTGCCTATCGAAGAATTTAAAAACGACTTGGGCGAAATTGAAGTGCAAGCCGGCGACTTTGTGTCGGTGGCCATCAGCTCCGTCGAAAACGGCTACGGCGACACCATCCTCAGCCGCGACACCGCCAAGCGTTTGGCGTCTTGGATGTCGCTGGAAAAAGCCCTCGAATCCGGCGAGTTCGTCACTGGCACCACCAGCGGCAAAGTCAAGGGCGGCCTCACTGTGTTGGTCAACGGCATCCGCGCTTTCTTGCCCGGTTCACTGATCGACACACGCCCCATCAAAGACTTGTCACCGTTTGAAAACAAGACCATGGAATTCAAGGTCATCAAACTTGACCGCAAGCGCAACAACGTGGTGTTGTCGCGCCGCGCCGTCATCGAAGCCTCCATGGGCGAAGAGCGTGCGAAGTTGATGGAGAACCTCAAAGAAGGTTCTATCGTTCACGGTGTGGTCAAGAACATCACCGAATACGGTGCATTCGTTGACCTCGGCGGCATCGATGGTTTGCTGCACATCACCGACATGGCTTGGCGCCGTGTCCGTCACCC
>RFYK01000156.1 GCA_009925585.1 Betaproteobacteria bacterium
GTGGTTGCTCCATACCTTCTTGTGGCATCTCAGCGCCAGTATCTACATCACGCCCAGGCATCTCGGTAACTAGGTCACCAGAAGTGATCATGCCATGGACGGTGCCTAAAACAATATCTTGAATCTGCTCTGGCGACATACTGGCCTGCACAGCGGAAATCCGCTGGGTTTCAGCCTGGTACGCTTTGACCGTTGCCTCAAAGTCTTTGCGGTGCATATCCTGCGCCTCAATGGACTTGCCAGCATTGATGATCATCTGGTGCATCTGCTCCATCTCTTGGCCCATTGCTTGGATTTGCTGCTCTGCGGCCTGCAACTCGGGCGGCTTGTCGCCGTCTTGCATAAGTTTGGGGTCAATGGTCTTGGCAAAACGCTTTGCCATCTCTTGGGCACCAGGCCAATCCATGTTTTTGACAAACAGGTCACCGGCCACTTGCCATAGCTGGGGGTTACCTTGCAACAGTTGGCCCATCGCCTCAAGTGCCTCTTGGCGCTTGGTTGCGTAACCTGGGCCGGTGGTAGCGACCACATCGTATTTGCCCACGCCAGGGTTGTAAATCTTATCAATCACGATGCCTTGCTGATCCACGATCTTCTTGACCGGCTCGGCCTGCATCGGGTCAATCTTGACCATGCTGGTTTCGCCATCTTCGCCAATAATGCGGGCAATCCGCTGCGTATCGTAAATTTTGGGGATCAGGTCAATCAATTGCCGTGTCAGATACCGCACACCACGGGCCAAGTTGTCGCCAAAGTGGTACGTCCCAACATCACCCTCACGCTGACGGGCCATGATAGCCCTGCCACTGCGCTCGTTAGATGTCATGCCCAAAGAAGCGTTATATTGGCCTGTGGATGCCTTAATGTCTTCAGAAGCTCCAGCTTTAGCCTGCAAAAGCCCGCTGGAGGCCATTGGCGGCTGCGCCCGCTGGGGTAGTGGCAGCGTAGCGCCCGCGCCGTCTGTAACGTCTGGATTGACCTCCAAATACGGCCAGTTGGTCGTGTTGGCGGTCTTCCATTGGTTTTCGTAGCCCTCAAACTGGCCGCCGTAGCCAATAAATGGCGCTTTGGGGGCCAAGGCCAGCATTTCTGCCTCTTGGGACACCCAATAGTTGTACATCCGCTGGGCGTCCTTGGCGTTTCGCACCAAGCCGGACACGTACAGACGACCGTCAACCTCAAATTCATTGCCCACAATGCGGACAATTGGGATGTATTTTCCCGCCCACTCGCGTTCCTCTAAGATTTCGTAGCCGTTTATCTTGCAATACTTGATCCGTGGCCGGTCAGACTGCCGAGTTTTCTTGGGTTTGCCGTAAATGGCGCGTAATTGCTTGTCTTCGGGCGTTCCTTCAAAAGCCGTGGCGTTGCCAGGGTACAAATTGAGCGTGCCCTTGTCGTAATCGACGTAGTAGTAGTCAGCAATGCGAATAGTGTCCTCATTGAGCCACTGCGATAGGTTTTGATCGCCCACACCGAGCGTTTGCAAGGTGGTAATAGGCGCTGAGTCGGGATACATCCGCTGGTAATCGTCTTTGGAGATGTCCTCGGTCACAAAACACCACTTGGCGTCCGCGCCGCACGGATCTTGGATGGTTGGGTCCATGTACACCGAGAAACTATTGCGAACTCGGCCAATTTTGATGTCTTGGTCAAAGGTATTGTCGTCGCAATATTCGGTCAGGATTCGGATGTAGCCTTCTCCGTAGGAGACTTGGTTTTCGCAGGCGGTGTCGTAAGCGACATCTGCGTCCGAGATGTATTCAATATGTCTAACCATGCCGTTGAAGACTTCGGCAACGTCAATGTCGGCCTTGTCGTCGGCTGGAATAACTTTGCCTGTTGGGCGGTTTTGTCGTTGGTCATTAGTTACTTGCCGTACGTGTTGCGGCAGTTTGTTGATGGTAAGGCACGGGCGGGCGTTGATGGTCTGTCCCTGCACCGCGCCGCGGGTTGCCAGCACATCAGCAGGCCACTGCCAATGATTGTCTGGGCTGCCAGCGTAGAACTTTAGATCGTCAATCTCATCCTCGCGGGACTCAGACAGCGCCGATATTGCCATATCCAAGCGGCTGCGGGCAGTTGCCAGTACGTTGGAGTCGTCGTCCTTCTTACCGCCACCATTGGCAACATTGCCCGCCGCCACCATGCCTGTGTAATCAGCCATATTATTTCTTTTTCATTGGGGCTGGTTTAGCGGCTTCGCGCTTAACCGAATAAGCAATTGCCACGGCCTGCTTCACCGGCTTACCGGCGGCCACTTCAGCTTTGACGTTAGCCCTAAAAGCTTTGGGGGAAGATGATTTAACCAGTGGCATTTTAAGACCCCATCCATGATGTGTTAATGCTGCTGCCCTGCGAATTAATCCTGCGGGCTGGTTCAGTATACTCGCGGTGAGCCACGGGAAAAGCAAACGTCACGCACAGCGCGTCGGCGGCGTCCGGTGATGCTAACCCTCTTGCTCTCATCTCTTTTTTCCCTTCTAGGAAAATAGTGCCAGAAGAATCCGGCTTCTTGGCCGGCCCAGTTAAATCTGCCCGTAACTGCCTGTCGGTGGGAATACTAGCAGATTTTAGCCAGTTCCTCATATCATTCCACATTTCAGCGCGTTTATTGCCAAATGCAATCGGGTGCTTGGCCTTATTGCCAAAGTTAATCCCTCGCACCTTATACCGCTGCTCGGTCAGCCGGTCTAGGATGCCGTACCCCAAACCACCCTCATCAATCACGGTCAAAGTCGGCTTATATTCCTCAATGGCCTCAATCACCCTTCCCACTATGGTCATAGTATCTTCACCCTGGTAACGCTTAATCGCCACCAGGTCACGCCCCTGCCTCACCACAATCACAGTTGCGTCGGCGCCCCCTCGAGCCGGGTCAACCCCCACAATAATGGGAGCTGTCATATCCTTGTACTTGGGCCGCTTCATAGCATCATCAACCAACGTCGGCCCAATGAACTGGTCTTCCCCAGCCGAAGGAAACTCGCCATAAACCTCAATCTTGGCCTGGCTGGAATTCTCCCCATACTCAGCAATAATCTGCTCGTACACCGCCTTGTCGGTGTCCTCCACCGTCCTGGCGTCCACCACCCGTGACTTCCAAAACGCACGTTTAGCGTTAAAGCACTCAAAGAAGTACCCGCTATTGCGGCGCGGGTTGGAGAACGCAAACCAGTACCTGTCGGGCGTGTTCTCAGTAAAAAACCCAGCGCCCACATCCCAGATCGCATCAGGAATACCGCTACTCTCATCAAAGATCAGCATCATGCCGTCCTGGTTATGCACACCAGCATAAGAATCAGGATTCTCTTCCGACCACAGTTTGCCCTCGCAGGCCCAGTACCTGGTGCCCTTCTT
>RFYK01000157.1 GCA_009925585.1 Betaproteobacteria bacterium
TCGCATGCGCATACACACGGTGCATGTGGTCAAAACCGCTGAACGCCGCGACCAACATCAACAAAGTGGATTTCGGCAAATGGAAATTGGTGACCAACACATCCACCACTTGGAAAGAAAACCCCGGGGTGATGAAGATGCGTGTGTCGCCTTCGGTTTGGCCGGTTTGCGCCCACGACTCTAAGGTGCGCACACTGGTCGTGCCCACCGCTACCACCCGCCCTTGGCGAGCCCGGCATTCCCGGATGGCTTGCAAGCTGGTCTCGGGGATGCGGTACCACTCGCTGTGCATGCGGTGTTCGCTCAGGTCTTCGGTTTTCACCGGTGAGAACGTGCCCGCGCCCACATGCAAGGTGACGCTGGCCATGTGCACGCCACGCTCGCGCAGCGCTTGCAAAACCGCATCATCGAAATGCAAGGCGGCAGTGGGTGCGGCTGCCGCGCCTGGGTGTTTGGCAAACACGGTTTGGTAACGCTCGTGGTCCAGTTGCTGTTGTGCGTCAGCGCCAGATTTTTGTTGACGCTCGATGTATGGCGGCAGCGGCATGTGGCCGTGGGCAGCCATCAAGCGAAGCGGCTCATCGCTGAACGACAGCAAAAACAAAGCACCGTTCTCATCCGGCCATCGGCCTAACAACAAGGCTTCAAATGCATGTAGGCGTCCAGTGCGGTCCCACATGCGCAAACGCGCACCAGGCTGCGGTTTTTTGCTGACTTTCATGTGCGCGACCACGCGGTTCGGCGGCTGGCCGGGTTCATCGGGCAAGACCCGTTCGACCAGCAACTCCAATTGGCCACCACTGTCTTTTTCGCCGAACAAACGCGCGTTGAGCACTTGCGTGTCGTTGAACACGAGCAAGTCACCCGGTTGCAGCAAATCAGGCAAGTTGCGAAACACATGGTCTTGCAGTTTCTGCGGATCGCGTGCATCGAGCAGACGCGAACCGCTGCGCTCGGGCGCCGGGGTTTGGGCAATCAACTCAGGGGGAAGTTGGAAATCGAAATCGCTGAGTGTGTACGGGCGAACAGCAGAAGAGGGCATGTGCTTGAGGGCCGGACGGGCCCGTTCCAAGAAATCAGAGAGTGGCATTTTGACAGAGCCGTTCAAACAGTCGGGGCATACTCGGTCCATCGAATCACAAACACCATGACCCCACTTAACCCTCGACACACCGCGGACGCCTTGCCTTACCTCTTGCTGGCGCAAGAGATTGAACGTTTGTTGAACGACACCACGGTGGTGGTGCCGCCACGTTTGGTGCAGCGCTTGTCAGACCAAGGCAGTTTGTTTGTGATGCCGGCAGCCGATGCGCAACTGGCGATCACCAAACTCATCACCTTTGTCGCTGACAACCCGGCGCGTCAACTGCCTGCCATACAAGGGGATGTGGTGGTGTTTGACGCCGCCAATGGCAAACGCTTGTGCATGCTCGACGGCCCGACCGTGACCGCACGCAGAACTGCGGCGGTGTCTTTGCTGGCCGCGCAAAAACTGGCACCACGGCTTGAAGGAAAGTTGTTGCTGGTGGGCGCAGGCGTTCAGGCGCGTGCACATTTGCAAGCATTCGCCGAGGGTCTGGGGGTGACACAGGTGTATGTGCATTCGCGCTCGCATGCCAGCGCACAGGCGTTGGTGAATGAGGCGCAGGCCATGGGTTTGCAAGCGCAAATCGCAGACCGTGTTGACGAGGCCTTGGCTGAATGTTGTTGGGTGGTCACCGCCACCACGGCCCATCAGGTGGTCATGCGATCACGCCCGCGAGCGGATGCCTTTGTTTGCGCCGTGGGCGCCTTCACCCCGGCGATGGTGGAATGGGCGCCCGAGGTGTGTGTTGACTTGGCTGAAAGCGGGCAGGTGGTGGTGGACACGCGCGACGCTGACCACGAGGCAGGCGATTTGTTGCAAGCCGGATTGGATGTCACGCAATTTCTTTGTTTACAAGACGTCATCAGGCAAGAGACGACTGAGCGCAGACCCCACAGTGGGCCGGTGTTTTTCAAGAGCTGCGGTTGGGCCGGTTGGGATTTGGCCGCGGCCAGGTGCGTGGTGCGCACAATGGGCATGCAACCCACGGATTAGCAACAGGCACAATCGCTCATTGATGTCTGCAGATCCATCCACTCCAGCCGCTGCCGAACGCAAACCCTTGTCGATGCCGCAAAAAGCTTTGCGCAAAATGGGCTTGTTGCGACCGATTGATTTGGCTTTGCATTTGCCAATGCGTTACGAAGATGAAACACGTTTGGCGCGCTTGGCCGATGCCCGTGATGGGGACGTGTTGCAGTTTGAGGCGGTGGTGCAAAGTTGTCAGGTGGTGTTCAAACCACGCCGTCAATTGCAGGCGGTGGTTCATGATGGCAACGACATTTGCACGCTGCGGTTTTTCAATTTCTACCCGAACATGCAAAAAGCCTTGGAGGTGGGGCGCAAAGTGCGTTTGCGTGGTGAATTGCGCGGCGGCTTCATGGGCTACACCATGATGCATCCCACGGTGCAAGCCGCCGGTGCGCCACTGGCTGCTGCCTTGACACCGGTCTATCCCAGCACGGCCGAATTGCCCCAAGCGTATTTGCGCAAAGCGGTGCAAGGCGGGCTGGCGCGCGCCTTGCAAAGCGATGCTTTTGCAGAGACGATTCCACGTGACCATTTGCCGGCCCATGCCTGGGGTTTGCGCGAGAGCTTGCAGTTTTTGCATCACCCGGCACCCGATGTGCCATTGGGCATGTTGGAAGACCGCAGCCATCCCGCATGGCAACGGCTCAAAGCCGAAGAGTTGCTGGCGCAACAACTGTCGCAACTGCAAGCCAAGCGCGAAAGACAGATGCTGAACGCGCCCGTGCTGGCGCACAGCCATCGCGAGGAAGGCGTGCTGGCCCAATTGCGAGCCAGGCTGCCGTTTCAATTGACCAACGCGCAGCAACGCGTGGTGCAAGACATCGCCAACGATGTGGCGCGCGCTGTGCCCATGCACCGTTTGTTGCAAGGCGATGTTGGCTCGGGCAAGACCGTGGTGGCGGCGTTGGCCGCCGCGCAATGCATCGACGCAGGTTGGCAATGCGCGCTGATGGCACCCACCGAAATATTGGCCGAGCAGCATTTCGCCAAACTCGTGGGTTGGCTGGCGCCGGTGTTGCAACCGTTGGGATTGCAAGTGGCATGGTTGACCGGAAGCCAGAAAAAAAAGGAACGCGAGGCGATGTTGGCTTTGGTGGCCAGCGGCGAGGCGGCGCTGGTCATCGGCACCCATGCCGTCATCCAAGACAAAGTGCATTTCAAGTCGCTGGGCTTGGCCATCATCGACGAGCAG
>RFYK01000158.1 GCA_009925585.1 Betaproteobacteria bacterium
CCTTACCCTAAAATGATCTATTCACCCGCTAAAAACAGACTGCTTACATGACCCAGTTCGCCAAAGAAACACTGCCCATCAGCCTTGAAGAGGAGATGCGCCGCAGTTACCTTGACTACGCCATGAGCGTGATCGTTGGGCGGGCCCTGCCAGATGCCAGAGATGGCCTCAAACCAGTCCATCGCCGTGTGTTGTTTGCCATGCACGAGCTTAATAACGATTGGAACCGCCCTTACAAAAAATCTGCCCGTATCGTGGGCGATGTGATTGGTAAGTACCACCCGCACGGCGACAGCGCTGTCTACGACACGATTGTTCGCATGGCCCAAGATTTTTCTCTGCGCCACATGCTGGTCGACGGCCAAGGCAATTTCGGTTCGGTCGATGGCGACAACGCGGCGGCGATGCGTTACACCGAAATTCGCTTGTCCAAAATCGCCCACGAAATGTTGGACGACTTGGACAAAGAAACCGTCGATTTCGGCCCGAACTACGACGGCAGCGAAAAAGAGCCGTTGGTGTTGCCCGCGAAATTCCCTAATTTATTGGTTAATGGTTCTGCCGGTATTGCAGTGGGCATGGCCACCAACATTCCACCGCATAACTTGAACGAAGTGGTAGATGCCTGTTTGCATTTATTGCGGCACCCAGACGCTTCCATCGACGACTTGATGGACATCGTTCCCGCCCCTGACTTCCCCACCGCCGGCATCATTTACGGCATCAGCGGTGTCAAAGAGGGCTATCGCACCGGGCGTGGCCGGGTGGTCATGCGTGCCAAGTGCCATTTTGAAGACATCGACAGAGGGCAACGTCAAGCCATCATCGTGGATGAACTGCCCTACCAAGTGAACAAAAAGACCTTGCAAGAACGCATGGCCGAGTTGGTTCACGAAAAGAAAATCGAAGACATCAGTCACATTCAAGACGAGTCTGACAAGTCCGGCATGCGTTTGGTGATCGAACTCAAGCGCGGTGCTGTCCCTGAGGTGGTGCTCAACAACCTCTACAAGCAAACCCAGTTGCAAGACACCTTTGGCATGAACATGGTGGCGCTGATCGACGGCCAACCGCGCTTGTGCAATCTCAAAGACTTGATCAGCGTCTTCTTGCAACATCGCCGCGAAGTGGTCACCCGCCGCACGGTATTCAACTTGCGCAAAGCCCGCGAACGCGGTCATGTGCTCGAAGGTTTGGCGGTGGCATTGGCCAATATCGATGAATTCATCGCCATCATTCGAAATGCGCCCACGCCACCTGTGGCCAAAACCGAACTGATGAGCAAGCCTTGGGACAGCCAATTGGTTCGCACCATGTTGACCCGCGCCAAAGCAGACGGCAGTGTGATCAACGCGGACGACTACCGCCCGGATGGCTTGGAAAAGCAATACGGCATGGGCGCTGACGGCCTGTACCGGTTGAGCGACACCCAAGCGCATGAAATTTTGCAAATGCGCTTGCAACGCTTGACAGGTTTAGAGCAAGACAAAATCGTCAATGAGTACAAAGAAGTCATGGCGGAAATCGATGACTTGCTCGACATCTTGGCCAGACCGGAACGCGTGTCAGCCATCATCAGCGACGAGTTGTCTGCCATTCGCCAAGAGTTTGGCCAAAGCAAGCTCGGTGCGCGCCGCAGTCACATCGAACACAACGCCCAAGATTTGGCGACCGAAGACCTGATCACACCCACCGACATGGTGGTCACACTCAGCCACAGTGGTTACATCAAAAGCCAACCGTTGTCTGAGTACCGCGCCCAAAAACGTGGCGGCCGCGGCAAGCAAGCCACCGCCACCAAAGAAGATGACTGGATTGAGCAGCTCTTCATTGCCAACACCCACGACTACATTCTTTGCTTCTCCAACCGCGGGCGTTTGTATTGGCTCAAAGTGTGGGAAGTGCCCGAAGGTTCGCGTGGCTCGCGCGGTCGCCCCATCGTCAACATGTTTCCGTTGATTGAAGGCGAAAAAATCAACGTGGTGTTGCCCCTGACCGGGTCGGCCAGCAGTTTTCCTGCAGACCAGTTTGTGTTCATGGCCACATCCATGGGCACAGTCAAGAAAACATCACTGGATGAATTCAACAACCCGCGCAAGGGCGGCATCATCGCTGTCAACCTCGACGAAGGCGACTATCTGATTGGCGCAGCCCTCACCGACGGCAAACATGATGTGATGTTGTTCAGCGACGGCGGCAAAGCCGTGCGCTTTGATGAAAACGATGTGCGTCCCTTGGGCCGCAGTGCGCGTGGCGTGCGCGGCATGTCTTTGGACGATGGCCAAAGCGTGATCGCCATGCTGGTGGCTGCCCAAGAAAACGCTGTCGCAGACGAGGGCATGGCACGCAACAGTGTGCTGACGGCCACTGAAAATGGTTACGGCAAACGCACGCCGATCGATGAGTACACCCGCCATGGCCGTGGCACCAAGGGCATGATCGCCATCCAACAAACCGAGCGCAATGGCAAAGTCGTGGCGGCCACGCTGGTGCACAGTGATGACGACATCATGCTGATCACCGACCGAGGCGTGTTGGTACGCACCCGTGTGAGCGAAATCCGGGAAATGGGGCGCGCCACACAAGGCGTCACGCTGATTGGCTTGGACGAAGGCGCCAAACTCAGCGGCATGCAACGCATTGTCGAAAACGACGCCCAAGCCGGTGCCGATGAAACCCAAGGCGACGAACCAGCAGCGGACGACGCGCCATGACGGACAAGGCGTCAGGCGGCCTGGCTGATTTGCGACAGCAAATTGATGCGCTAGACCGCCAGTTGCTGACATTGCTGAACCAACGCGCGCATTTGGCCGAGCAAGTGGGCGACATCAAACGCGCCGAAGGCTCGCCTTTTTTCCGTCCTGATCGGGTGGCACAAGTGCTGGAAAAAATTCAGCAAACCAATCCCGGGCCTTTGAAAAACACCCATGTCGCAGCCATCTGGCGTGAAATCATGTCAGCCTGTCTGGCACTCGAAGCCCCGCAACGGGTGGCGGTGCTCGGGCCGGTCACATCGGCTGGCACTGCCCAGTTCGGCGTGGTGGGGGTCGAGAACTCCACCGAAGGCGCGGTCGCCCGGTCTCTGGATTTGTTTTTACGCACCCCCGTGCATGTGGTCGGTGAAGTCAGTTTGTTGGTCAGACACAACCTGCTTCGGCAATCGCCTTCGTTGGACGGCGTCGAAGTGGTGTTGGCACACCCCCAAGCACTGGGCCAGTGCCAAAACTGGTTAACACAACATCTTCCACACGCTGAACGCCGTGCGGTTTCCAGCAAT
>RFYK01000159.1 GCA_009925585.1 Betaproteobacteria bacterium
TTAGATCTAAACCAATTCCGGCACCAAATCCCGCGCTGCCTGCCTAATCCGTGGCACCATTTCCTGATCGATCCACCGGTAGGGCCTCCTGAGCCGCGTGCCCACCGGCGCCCATCCCCCTACAGCAGCCAAAAGCTTGTCTAGTGCCGCATTGCAATACCCATGCTTCAACTTGAATGGTACGATGTAATCGTCCATGAACCTTTGGATCCTACTTTCTAGTTCCAGAGCACCCTCTAGATCCTCTGTCATGCTATCGGTCCATTTTTGCGCCCCTATCGGACTAAGACATGCCACGTTCGAAAAGGCACCCGCCGCCACACCCTCTCTTACGCCCGTTGCCAGATGATGTCCCGGAACGAACAAAGCAACTCCTGACAACCACTGCCTTGCCTCATCATACCAGGCGGCATCCCCATCACCGAGTTTGACACCTACAACATCCGGTGCCGTATCTAGTAATTGACGAAGCGCACGCGGCGACAAAACTCGTTTCGCATGCGGAGGATTATAAAGCACCAACGGAATTCCTCCGGCATTCTCTCGCATCATTGCCATGAAATCGACAGCTTCGGCGTCAGTAACTGTCACCCAGTCAGGCAAAATGACCTGGATAGCAGACGGTCTAAGCGCCGCCGCCCGCGCGACCCGACCTGCAGAAACTAGCGGGTCTGTGTGGCATGCACCAATAATAAACGGCGTTCCCGCTTCCTCACACGTTTCCGCAAGCAACATCTGGACAGAGTCATATTCAGCCTCGGTCTGGCAGTGAAATTCTCCCGCTGACCCATTCGAGTAAACCCCATCCATGCCTGCTGCTGTAAGCGCTTCAAGCTCCGCCTCTAGTCGCACGAAATCGATCGATTCATCTGTATCAATCGGCAACAACAACGTAGCCCAATTACCACTAATCATCATCATAGCCTTTCACTTGATAGCTAACACCCGCCGCAAAACCATCTGAGAATGTCCATGAAAAGGGCAGTCTGCTCGGCTTCAACGACCTGATGCGGCTGGCCACCGGTCAACCGCTGGATGTGGCCTATTTCGAAGCCCATCTGGACGCGCTACATCTGGCAGACGGGATGGCGTGATCAACTTTTGCCTTTGGTACGCACCATGAAATTATCAAAAGAGAAATCGGCCACCTGCCACCAGAGCAATTGATCGCCGCGGAAGCTATGGTAGCTTTCAAGCGCCTTTTTGAAATCCTCGTTCTGGCTGGCAATTTCGGCATAGAGTTCGTTGGCGGCCTTCAGTGATGCTTCCATCACCGGCATCGGGAAAGCCCGCAATTCGGTGCCTTGTGACATCATGCGAATCAATGCAGCCGGATTCATAGCGTCGAATTTGCTCAACATATTATTGTTGGCCAATTCGCAACACGCCTCCAGAGCTGCCTGATAGTGCTTCGGCAATTTGTTCCATGCATCCAGACCAACCACAAGATGCATCATCGCACCGCCTTCCCAGAAGCCGGGGTAATAGTAATATTTGGCAATCCGGTGCAATCCGAGTTTCTCGTCATCGGCAGGTCCGACAAATTCAGCGGCATCGATGGTGCCGCGTTCCAACGCCGGATACAAATCTCCCGGCGCAATGTTTTGCGGGACCACACCCAGCTTGGCCAGCACACGCCCGCCAAAACCACCAATGCGGAATTTCAATCCTTTCAGATCATCGAGAGACTGGATTTCCTTGCGGAAAAACCCGCCCATCTGTGTGCCGGAATTGCCCGCAGGAAAGGCAATAGCATTAAATTTTTTCAGTGACTGATTGATGATCTCCCGCCCGCCGCCATGGAACCACCAGCTATGTTGCTGACGGGCATTGAGACCAAAGGGCGTGCCTGTACCGAAAGCCAGTACAGGGTCTTTACCTGCATAGAAATAAACGGGGGTTTGCGCGCATTCGACCGAACCCGTCTGCACCGCATCCAGAGCCTGAAGGCCAGGCACCAATTCACCCGCCGCAAATGTCTGGATCTGGAATTTGCCGTCAGTGACATCGGACAAGGATTTGGCCAGCACATTGGCGGCACCAAAAATCACATCAAGCGATTTAGGGAAGCTCGAGGTCAACCGCCATTTAACCTCCGGATAGGATTGGGCAATGGCAGGGGCTGCGATTGTCGTGGCCGCCATGGCACCGGTTACGGCAAACAGATTGCGGCGATTGATCATGGTTGTGTCGGATGTCATGTGTGTCCCCCCGTTTTTTATAATCCCCTAGATTCACATTCGAAGTAGCTCTTTAAATTGAGCCATTTTATGATCCAAGTACAGTATCAAATAGAGGACTGGGACCATGACCGCTCAGCACACGACCAACCCGATGACACTTCCCGATAATCTCCCACGCCCGGAAGACGATGGAGGTGCTGCTCACTTGACCGGCAAACGTATGCCCAGTCTTGTTCTAAAGTCTACTTTAGGTGAGCCCGTGGACCTTTCGGTTTTGCCGGGCCGCGTCATTGTCTATGCTTACCCAATGACGGGCGTACCCGGTGTAGAATTGCCGCCGGGTTGGAACGATATTCCCGGTGCGCGCGGTTGCACCCCTCAGACACTGTCTTTCCAAAACGAAAAAGAAGTGTTTTCTGAGCTGGGAGTGACAATTTTTGGTCTCAGCACACAAACGCCGTCCTATCAAAAGGAACTATCCGGCCGGCTAGACTTATCTTTTCCGATCTTGAGTGATGATAAATTCATTCTGACCGACGCACTGCATTTACCCACAATGACAGTGGCAGATATGCGGCTCATCAAGCGGTTAACATTAGTGATAGATAATGGTGTCATCGTGCATGTGTTCTATCCGGTGTTCCCGCCAAACGAGTCTGCCGCACAAACTCTTGCATGGCTGCGTCAGAACCCAATGCCAGGCACTTACCATTCTGGCGTGACAATTTACACAACACCTGATTGTCCATACTGCAAATCGGCCAAGACGCTGCTAACGAGCAAACACGTTGATTTCATGGAAATCGATATAGCTGATGGCGAAAGATCTGCCACGGCAATGTTTGCCCGTAGTGGCCGAAAGACAGTACCCCAAATC
>RFYK01000160.1 GCA_009925585.1 Betaproteobacteria bacterium
CTGGCCTGCGATGGTCGCCAGCCCCGCGCAGCCTGCGCACTTTCCAGTCCGCTCAGCAGTTGGTCTACCGCATGGCCACCGCCCTCGCTGTCGGGCGTGCTCTGGTTGCACAGCAGCACCAAATCACAACCGGCATTCAACGCCTCTACCGCGGCTTCGGTGTAACTGACGGTTTTGCCATCGATCAAACGCGCCCCGGCCATCGACAAATCGTCGCTGAACACGGCCCCCTGAAAACCCAATTGGTGACGCAATATGTCTTGTAACCAGCGTTTGGAGAAACCGGCCGGCCGGCTGTCGACCTTGGGGTAGATGACATGCGCTGGCATGACGCTGTTCAAGGTGTGGTGTAACCAAGCGTAAGGCAATGCGTCGTCTTTCAATATGCGCGACAAACTTCGTTGGTCAATCGGTATGTCAATGTGCGAATCGGCTTTGACATGGCCGTGGCCAGGGAAATGTTTCCCGCAATTGGCCATGCCCGCTTGCAGCAACCCGTGCATCAGGCTGTTGGCCAAGACGCTCACCATGCGCGGGTCGCGCGCAAACGCACGGTCTCCAATGACGCTGCTGCTGCCAAAGTCCAGGTCCAGCACCGGTGTGAAACTCATGTCAACGCCACAGGCTCGCAATTGCGCAGCCAGCACATAACCGCAGGCTGTGGCCGCTTGCATTGCGTTCAACACGCCACTGCCCGGCAAACCTTTGTCATCTTGCGCCCACAGTTCGCCCAAAGTACGCATCGACGGCAAATGCACAAAACCATCACTGCGAAAGCGCTGCACCCTGCCACCTTCATGGTCCACCAGAATCAGCAAATCTTGGCGAACCGATTTGATCTCGGCGCACAAGGCAGTCAACTGCGCACGGTCTTGCCAATTGCGGGCAAACAAAATCATGCCGCCTGTGAGGGGATGCGCCAAGCGACGCCGGTCGGTATCAGTTAAATGGGTGCCTGCAATGTCCAGGATCAACGGGGCGTGGTGATGTGGGTGACTCATGGGGAAGATTGTTCAACAATGACATAACTGGTGGCGTAATCGCTTTCGTCACTCAGCGACACATGGGCGCTCAACTGTCGCTCGCTGCACCATTGTTCAAGCACGCCGTGCAACACGATGGTGGGTTGACCGCTGGCGCGTCGGCCGACTTCGCATAACCGCCAAGTCATGGGCATGCGCATGCCCAGACCAATGGCTTTGCTGAAGGCCTCTTTCACCGAGAAACGTGTCGCCAAAAAGCGCACGCCCCGGTCTGGCCAACGCGCACGGCGGGCATGAAATGTGTGCATTTCTGCCTCGCTCAGAATCTTTTGTGCAAAGCGGTCTCCGTGGCGCTCCCAAGCTGCACGGATACGGCGGATGTCGCAAATGTCCGTGCCAATACCGTAAATCTGTTTCATGGCGCCAAACAAGCCAAATACGCGCGAACCGTGGCCTCATAGCCTGTTTCCAAGGCGTCGGCCATCAAGGCATGACCGATGGACACTTCTTTGACATGGGGCACGGCTTGCACAAACTCACGCAAATTGAACAGGTTCAAATCATGGCCGGCGTTGACTTCCAGCCCGGCGTGTTGTGCTGCTTCTGCCGCAGCAGTGAACATGCGCAACACACTGTCGTGCATGGGTGTGCCGTGCGCTTGCGCATAAGGCTCGGTATACAACTCAACCCGATCGGCACCGACCTCGCTGGCGCCGCCCATGGCACGGGCGTCGGCATCCATGAACAAACTGACCCGAGCGCCCAGGTCTTTGGCCTCGGCAATCACATCTTTTAACTTGGCGGCGTCTTGCGGAAAACGCCAGCCATGGTCAGAGGTGAATTGGTTTTCGCCATCGGGCACGAAAGTCACTTGGTGCGGTCGCACTTCACGCACCAACGCCATCAGGTTGTGAAACGGGTTGCCTTCGATGTTGTATTCGCGGTCAGGCCAGTCCTTGAGCAAGGCAGCCAGATCATGCACATCGGCTGGGCGAATGTGGCGTTGATCGGGACGCGGGTGCACCGTGATGCCGTGTGCGCCAGCTTGCAAACACAAACTGGCCGCGCGCGTGACACTGGGTATGCCCAGCAATCGGGTGTTGCGCACCAAGGCGACTTTGTTCAGGTTGACAGACAGGTGGGTATTCATAAGGCTTGCAACTCCATCATCACTTGGCGGGTGCGCAAGCTGTTGACGCCACAATGGTAGTGCAACAGATGGCGCAGTTGGGTTTGCAAGGCGGTGCGGTCCTCGCTGTGCCACTCGGCACACACCCTCAGCAAACGGGTGAGTGCATCGGGCTGGTCTAACGCGGCGTGCAATTGCAACCATTGCTCACCCTTCAAATACGGGGCTTGCGGGCTCGCTCGCAAACCGGCTTCGGCGAACAAGGCGTAAGGTTTGTCTGCTTGAACAGGTTGCAAGGTGAGGGTTTGCACCGCCAAGTCAGGCAGAAAACCAATGTCACGCAACAACAGCAATTCAAACGCACGCAACAACGGCGCTGTGGTGTGCTCCAGGCCGCTGGCAAGCACTTTGACGGCTTGTCGGTACGTGTCAAACAGGGCGGCATGTGGGTCGTCACGCGCCAACAACCGCAACACCAATTCATTCAGATAGTAGCCAGACAACAAAGCGTCACCCGTGGGCATCACATGACCGCCTGCCCAGTCGGCGGATTTGAGTGTGCGAATTTCGCCTTCACCACCGAAATTTACTGCGATCGGTTGCAAAGGCAGCAACACAGCACGCAAAGAAGATGTCGGTCGCTTGGCGCCCTTGGCCACCAACGCCACCCGGCCCCAATGGCGGGTGAAGACTTCCAAAATCACACTGGACTCACTCCAGTCGTAATGGTGCAAGACGAACGCCGGTTCATCCAGCACACGCGTGGTCTGACCTTTACTCGTAGCCAAAACTGCGCACCCGCGCTTCGTCATCGGCCCAACCCGAGCGCACTTTCACCCACAACTCCAAAAATACTTTGGCGTCCATGAGTTTTTCCAACTCTTGTCGCGCCAGTGTGCCGATTTGCTTCAACCGCT
>RFYK01000017.1 GCA_009925585.1 Betaproteobacteria bacterium
ACCACCGTGGAGGTGTAGGGCAATTCGTCGCCGGTCAAACGAAACAATTTTTCACGGATCATTTCACTCACCAAGAACTTCTCACTGCGGTCGGTCAATTCGTCGTCGTTGTACCACCAGGCCTGCGCTGGCAAGTATTTCTCGCATTGCACCAACAAGCGTTGAATGTCTTTGGGGTTCTTGGCCGACATGGGCATCAACTCGGCAAACGCGTGTTGCGCTTGCATTTCTTGCAGCCAATTCGCCAGTTCATGGCGCACTTGCACTTTGTCGAGTTTGTTGGCGATCAAAATGCAGGGGATGTGTTGGCTGAGCAAGTTCAGTACTTTGGCGTCAGCGTCAGCAAAGCTGCCTGCATTGACCACGAACAACACCAGATCCACATCACCCACCGCACCCAACACGGTTTTGTTCAACGAGCGATTCAAGGCGTTGGCATGTGCGGTTTGGAAGCCCGGGGTGTCCACAAAAATGAATTGCGACTGCCCTTCGTTGTGAATGCCGGTGATGCGATGCCGTGTGGTTTGCGCTTTGCGCGATGTGATGCTGATTTTTTGTCCCACCAGCGCGTTGAGCAACGTGGATTTGCCCACATTCGGTTTGCCCACTATGGCGACCGTGCCGCAGCGTTGTTCGGTGACAGCGGGCTTGTTGTGTTCTGTCATGGCGGGTGCTCCTTGAGCCATTGCAACATGGCCAGCGCCGCGGCTTGTTCGCCACTGCGTCTGGAACTGCCGATGCCGCGTTGCGACTGTTTGAGCTCGGCCACTTCGCATTCCACATCAAAGGTTTGTTGATGCGCCGCACCCGTGGTTCCCACCACGCGGTAGACCGGCAATTGCCAACGGCGCGCTTGCAACCATTCTTGCAATTCTGTTTTCGGGTCCTTGGCAGATGCTGTCATCGTCGGCGACAAATCGACTTGGTCAAACAAGCGCAACACCAGTTGCTGCGCGGCGTCATAACCCGCATCTAAAAACACTGCCCCGATGACGGCTTCGAGCGCGTCGGCCAATATCGATGGACGGTGCTGCCCACCAGAGCGCATTTCACCTTCGCCCAAGCGCACCATGCCACTCAAGCCAAGTTCGCCAGCCAACCGGTGCAAGGTTTCTTGTTTCACCAAATTCGCACGAACGCGGGACAAATCACCCTCGGGGTGTTGCTGCAAGGCTTGGTAAAGCATGCGCGACACCGCCAAATTCAACACAGAGTCGCCTAAAAATTCAAGCCGCTCATTGTGTGGGCTGCCAAAACTGCGGTGCGTCAGCGCCAGCGCCAGCAACTTGGGGTCTGCAAACGTGTGTTGCAGGCGAACTTGCAAGGCCTCATGGGTTTTGGCGTCAGACACCTGCCCCATGCTCAGTCGAAACTGCCAATGCGCGACGGATTGGAGAAATTCATCCAGACAAAAAACGCTTTGCCCACGATGTTCTTGTCAGGCACAAACCCCCAATACCGCGAATCCAAGGAATTGTCGCGGTTGTCACCCATCATGAAGTAATGACCCGCAGGAACGGTGCACTCCAAACCCTCAACGCTGTAAGTGCAGTTTTCTTTGAAAGCAAAATCATCGATGCCACTGACGAAATTGGGCGTCTTGTCATCGTTGAGCAAACGATGGCGACGCAGTTCGGACATTTCCGTGGGCGTGCTGCCGATCGGCATGTCTTCCTCGAACTGCTTGCTGTAGCGCATGTTGTCAGCGTCAAAAAATTCGGGGATCGCCAATTTGCTGACTGGCTGACCGTTGATGGTGAGGATTTTGTTGAGGTAGGCAATTTTGTCGCCGGGCACACCCACCACGCGCTTGATGTAATCCAAGCTCGGCTTGGGCGGGTAACGAAACACCATCACGTCACCGCGCTTGACCGGTGTACCTGAAGTGACTTGGTAGTTGATGACAGGCAAGCGAATGCCATAGTGGAATTTGTTCACCAAAATCAAATCGCCCACGTGCAAAGTGGGGATCATGGAACCGGAAGGAATCTTGAACGGCTCGAACAAAAAAGAGCGCAAGAAGAACACCGCTGCAATGACAGGAAACAAGCCTGCGGTCCAGTCCATCCACCAAGGCTGACGCAACAATTCTTCGCGGGCACGTTGAAAGGCAGCATCGTCTTCTTTGGCTGTGATGCCTTGGCTTTTCAAGTCATCCCATCGCTTGGCATGGTCGGCATCGAGTTGCAACACCGCGGCACGGCGACGCGGCAAAAAAACCAATTGCTCGGCCAACCAATACACACCGCTCACGGCTGTGGCCAACAACAGCAACAAAGCAAATGAGCCTTCAATGCGGCCGCTGTACCAACCCACCGCATACGCCACAAATCCGCTGAGGATGATGGCGGTGACAGTCGGCATCAATCTTCCACCTGCAATATCGCCAAAAAGGCTTCCTGGGGTACTTCCACCGATCCAATTTGTTTCATGCGCTTTTTACCTGCTTTTTGTTTCTCAAGGAGTTTGCGTTTGCGGCTGATGTCGCCGCCATAGCATTTTGCCAGCACGTTTTTACGCAAGGCTTTGATGGTTTCACGCGCGATGATGTTGGCCCCAATGGCGGCTTGAATCGCCACATCGAACATTTGGCGACTGATGATCTCGCGCATTTTGGCCACCACCGCGCGGCCCCGGTACTGCGACTGGCTGCGGTGCACGATGATGGACAAAGCGTCGACCCGTTCGCCGTTGAGCAAGATGTCGACCTTCACCACGTCAGCGGCGCGGTATTCTTTGAATTCGTAGTCCATGGACGCATAGCCCCGGCTGACGCTTTTGAGTTTGTCAAAAAAGTCCAGCACGATTTCGCCCAGCGGCATTTCATAAGTCAACATGACTTGGCGTCCGTGGTAGGCCATGTTCAATTGAACGCCACGCTTTTGGTTGGCCAGCGTCATGACCGCACCGACGTAATCTTGGGGCATGTACAAATGCACGGTCACGATCGGTTCGCGAATTTCTTCCATCTTGCTGGCTTCGGGCATTTTGGAAGGGTTCTCCACCATCACCAATTCACCGTCAGCGCGCAAGACTTGGTAGACCACGCTGGGCGCCGTGGTGATCAGGTCTTGGTCGAATTCACGCTCAAGTCGCTCTTGCACGATTTCCATGTGCAACAAACCCAAAAACCCGCACCGGAAACCAAATCCCAAGGCTTGGGAAACCTCGGGTTCATAGCGCAAAGAAGAGTCATTGAGCTTGAGCTTTTCCAAGGCGTCTCGCAACGCATCGTATTGGTTGGCTTCGGTTGGGTACAAACCAGCGAACACTTGGGGCTGAATTTCCTTGAACCCGGGCAAGGCCTCGGTGGCGGTGGCCGCCGCGCCGCCGGTTCCGGTTTTGATCAAGGTGACGGTGTCGCCCACCTTGGCCGCTTGCAATTCTTTGATGCCCGCGATGATGTAACCCACCTCGCCCGCTTCCAGCGATTCGCGCGGCTGGTTGGCGGGTGTGAACACACCCAGGTTGTCAGCGTTGTAGGTCGCGCCAGACGCCATGAGCTTGATGCGTTCGCCTTTGACCAATCGGCCATCCACGACACGCACCAACATCACCACACCGACATAGGTATCGAACCAACTGTCCACAATCATGGCGCGCAACGCGGCATCCGGGTTGCCTCGCGGCGGCGGTACTTTGACGATGATGGCTTCCAGAATCTCATCCACGCCCATGCCGGTTTTGGCTGAGCACGGGATGGCATCGGTGGCATCGATGCCGATCACGTCTTCAATTTCAGACTTGGCGTTGTCCGGATCGGCAGACGCCAAATCCATTTTGTTGAGCACCGGCACCACTTCGACACCCAGGTCCAACGCGGTGTAGCAATTGGCCACGGTTTGCGCCTCGACACCTTGACTCGCATCCACCACCAGCAATGCGCCCTCGCACGCCGACAAAGAACGGCTGACTTCATAAGAGAAGTCCACATGGCCTGGCGTGTCGATCAAATTCAGGTTGTAAATCTGCCCGTCTTTGGCTTTGTAACGCAACGCAGCGGTCTGAGCTTTGATGGTTATCCCACGCTCTTTCTCGATGTCCATCGAGTCCAACACCTGCGCTTCCATCTCTCTGAAGTGTTTGAATTTACAGAGGAGAAAGCCATAAAAAAGGGCGCGTCAGGTGATGACGCGCCCGGAACCAACAATCTATGGCAACTGCGATAGTTGGGACCTCATTGTAGGCAGAAAGCCCGCCGAAGTGGCGCCCCACCCGGCTTGGGCACTCCCGTTGCAAGTCAACGACAACATAGTTATACACAGTTTATTAACAATTTGGTTAGAAGAAAATCAGGATAACTTGTGGGCGATCTGTGGATCGATATGTACAAGTCAAGAAGCATCCCATATGGTGGAGAAATTGCCGTTGTTTATGCCAATTTTCACAGATTCATACCCCGACTTAGATTGAAAAAAGTTAATTCAGATACTGAAGTTAGCTTGCGCTCACATCAAAAATATTTTTCAAGCCGTTGGAAGAATCCATCATTCGCCCAAACAAAGGGTTAACCCTTGATTTGGGCAGCCTTTCTCAACGGGGGCGAATCACGGTGTACTGCGACCACTCCCCACGGCGCAACAACACGCTGACCGCCTTGCTCTTGTCCAATTTGGACAAGACTTGGGTGAACGCCTTGGTGTCATTGACTTCGAAGTTGGCGATTTGGGTGATCACGTCTCCCTCGCGAATACCGGCGCGCAATGCGGGTTCAGCCACCGCATCAACCCGCACACCGCCGCGCAATTTCAATTCTTTCTTCAAGCCGTCGGTCATGTCGCTGACTGTCAAGCCCAGCAACTGTGCAGCCGTGCTGTTGTCAGGTGCTTTTTCAGCGGCAGCGGGTTTGGTGGAGGCCACTTTTTCTGGCTCAAATTCACCGACGGTGATGGCCACTTCGCGTGTCACACCTCGGCGCAAGACGGTCAATTTGCTGTTCGTACCGGGCTTGGTATTGCCCACAGTGCGGGGCAGGTCTGACGATTTTTCAATGGTCTTGCCATCGAATTTCAAAATGATGTCGCCCGCTTCGATGCCCACTTTTTCGGCTGGTGAGCCAGGTTCGACGCTGCTGACAAATGCGCCTTGAGGTTTGCTCATGCCCAGCGACTCAGCCACTTCTTTGGTGACTTCACCGATGCCCACGCCCAGTCGGCCGCGCTGCACGCGACCACTGGCACGCAATTGGTTACTGACGTTGGCCGCTTCGTCGATGGGAATGGCGAAAGAGATGCCCATGAAACCACCAGAACGCGAATAGATTTGGCTGTTGATGCCAACCACTTCGCCACGCATGTTGATCAATGGTCCACCCGAATTGCCAGGGTTGATGGCGACGTCGGTCTGAATGAAAGGCAGGTAATCACCGGTGTCACGGCCTTTGGCGCTGACGATGCCTGCGGTGACGGTGTTTTCTAGGCCAAAAGGTGAGCCAATGGCCATGACCCATTCACCGACTTTGAGCCGATTGGGGTCACCGAGTTTCACAGGCGGTAAACCAGTGGCTTCGATTTTGACCACCGCCACATCGGTGCGTTTGTCAGAACCCACGATGCGTGCCACGAATTCGCGTTTGTCGGTCAATGTGACGATGACTTGCTGCGCGCCGTCAACAACGTGCGCGTTGGTCATGATGAAACCGTCAGCCGTCAGAATGAAACCCGAGCCCACCCCACGTGGCTGCTCTTCAGGTTGTTGTTGAGGGCGATTAGGGCGTTGTTGCCGAGGCGCGTTCGGCATGGGTATGCCAAAAAACCGGCGGAACAATTCCTGCATTTCTTCATCTTGGGGATCCGCGGGCTGATTTTGGGCAGACTGAGGGGCCACTTTGTCGATGGTTCGGATGTTGACCACCGAGGGACCAACTTGTTCGACCAAATCGGTGAAGTCAGGCAGGGTGCGGTTTTGGGCCAGCGCCTGTGATGGCAACCCAGCCAAGCCGACCGATGCCAATGCAATCAGGCACACCGCCCATAAAGAAAAAACATGTTTGCGGACATACAAAGAATGAAACATCTTTTTTAATCTCCCAAAAGGTACAGAGGCAGTTTTAACGCGAAACACCCGTTCAAGACGGACAAGGTTCAATAGCCCCTCGCCTATCGGCTTTTTGCGCCAAACTAAATACGCTTGAATAAGAGCGTACCGTTGGTGCCGCCGAAACCGAAATTGTTTTTGACTGCGACATCAATGCGCATGTCACGCGCGGTGTTGGCACAGTAATCAAGATCGCATTCGGGATCCGGATGGTGCAAATTGATGGTCGGCGGGGCTTTTTGTTCGTGAACAGCCAGCACGGTAAACACACTTTCAATGCCCCCGGCACCACCGAGCAAATGCCCCGTCATCGATTTCGTTGAACTGATGACCATCTGGTGCGCATGGGCCCCAAACGCCGCCTTGATGGCGTGGGTTTCATTGATGTCACCCAGTGGCGTTGACGTGCCATGCGCATTCAGATAGTCCACTTGATCTGGCGACATTTGGGCATTTTTCAATGCAGCCAACATGGAACGACGCGGGCCGTCCATGTTGGGCGCTGTCATGTGACCGGCGTCGGCGCTGCGGCCATAACCGGCGAGTTCGGCATAAATGCGTGCGCCTCTGGCTTTGGCGTATTCGTACTCTTCCAAAACCAACACGCCAGCGCCTTCACCCAGCACAAACCCGTCACGGTCTTTGTCCCAAGGGCGGGAAGCGGTTTTCGGGTCGTCATTGCGGGTGGACAAGGCGCGCATGGCGGCGAAGCCACCCAAACCCAGCGGAGAAATGGTGGCCTCAGAGCCGCCTGCCACCATGACATCGGCATCGCCGTATTCGATGATGCGCCCAGCCTCGCCAATGCTGTGCAAACCTGTGCTGCAAGCGGTGGCAATGGCCAGATTGGGGCCCTTGAAACCACAGCGCATGGACACGTGACCCGAAATCATGTTGATGATGCTGGCAGGCACAAAAAACGGGGAAATGCGGCGAGGGCCACGCGCCATGAGTTCATCGCGCATGTTTTCGATGAGCGGCAAGCCACCAATGCCTGAACCGATCAAGCAACCGATGCGGTGCGACAACTCTTCGTCCAATGCATCGCCGATGGGCAGACCCGCATCGGCCACGGCCTGCAAACCCGCCGCCACACCCAAATGAATGAAGCGGTCCATGGTGCGGGCATCCTTGGGCGAGATGTATTCGTCAAGGTTGAAGTTTTTGACCTCGCCCGCAAAATGGCAAGCGAAAGCCGACGCATCAAAATGGGTGATGGTGTCTATGCCGGATTGCCCAGCCAGAATTTGCTTCCAAGACGCTTGCGCTGTGTTTCCCACGGGAGACACACAGCCCAAGCCTGTCACGACAACGCGACGACGACTCATGGGGAACCTCTGCGTCAGGCCTTTTTGTGGCTCAGCGCGTAATCGATGGCGTTTTGTACGGTCGTGATTTTTTCCGCGTCTTCGTCAGGGATTTCGATGCCGAATTCGTCTTCCAAAGCCATGACCAGCTCTACGGTATCCAACGAGTCTGCACCCAGATCAGCCACAAAAGCCTTTTCTGATGTGACCTGGGACTCTTCCACGCCAAGTTGTTCGGCAATGATTTTTTTGACTCGTGCTTCAATATCGCTCATGTTTCCCTCAAAGGGTTGTGGTTAGAAGTCCGCAATTTTAGCCGTGCGGACGAAACGGCTTGCTACTGGCTTATACCAAGGCCTTCAAGCCATGTACATGCCGCCATTGACGTGCAATTCCTGCCCCGTGATGTAAGCGGCACCGCTGCCGGCCAAAAATGCCACAGCCTGCGCTACATCGTCTGGCTGCCCCAAGTGGCCCAGCGGGATTTGGGCCAACAAGGCTTTTTGCTGTTCCTCGGGCAGTCCCGCGGTCATGTCTGTGTCGATGAACCCGGGGGCCACACAGTTGACCGTGATGCCACGGCTGCCCAGTTCTTTGGCCAATGCCCGGGTCATGCCCGCCACACCGGCTTTGGCCGCGGCGTAATTCGCTTGCCCAGGGTTGCCGGAGGCACCGACGACGCTGGTGATGTTGATGATGCGACCAAACCGCTGTTTCATCATGGGGCGCATCACTGCGCGGCACAACCGAAACACGGCCTTGAGGTTGGTGTCGCTGACATCGTCCCAATCGCTGTCTTTCATGCGCATGGCCAAAGTGTCGCGGGTGATGCCCGCGTTGTTCACCAGCACGTGCAAGCCACCGTTTTGTTCGACCAAGCGGTCGACCGCCGCTTGCAATTGGTCCACATCGTTGACCTGCAGCACCACACCTTGGCAACCGGGAAACGCCGCCAACGCTTGCGAAATGCGGGCGGCGCCGTCTTCACTGGTGGCCGTGCCACAGACGTGAAAACCTTGGTGAGCCAAATGCAAGGCAATCGCAGCACCAATGCCGCGAGACGCGCCTGTGACCAAAGCGGTCTGAGGAGAATCGGGTTGTGTTCCCATGGTCAGGTCTTTAAAAATTCAAAGGTGTCAGCCAAAGTGGCGGGGTCAAACAAGGCATGTGAATGCAGGTCTGGCGAAATCCGCTTGACCATGCCTGCCAGCACTTTGCCGGGACCGCACTCGACCACATGGCTGACGCCGAGTTGTTGCATGCGTTGCACGGTTTCCACCCAACGTACAGGGCCAAATGCTTGTCGAAATAACGCATCCCGAATGCGCTCCGGGTCGGTTTCTTGCGCGACATCAATGTTGTTGATGACCGGAATTTGGGGCGTGTTGAGCACCATGTCTTGCAGGTGGCTGCGCAATCGGTGCGCGGCAGGCGCCATCATGGCGCAATGAAAGGGTGCCGACACCGGCAGGGGCAAGGTGCGTTTGGCGCCTGCGGCTTTGAGCAATTCACAGGCTTTGTCGACCGCTTGCTTGCTGCCGGAAATGACGGTTTGCCCCGGGTCATTGAAATTGGCCGCTTGCACCACTTCACCGCTGTCAGCAGGAAATTGTGCTTGTGCTTGCGCACAAATGTCCACCACCAGCGTCGCAGGCAACCCCAGGATGGCGGCCATGGCACCAGCGCCGACGGCCACCGCGTCTTGCATGGCTTGTGCACGCAAACGTACCAGGGGTACCGCTTGAGCCAATGTCAACACCCCACTGGCCACGAGCGCAGAGTACTCACCCAAAGAATGCCCGGCCACAAATGACGGGGTGGCGCCGCCCTCTGCCGTCCAAACCCGGTAAGCCGCGACGGCAGCCACCAGCATCACCGGTTGCGTGTTGGTGGTCAAAGCCAAGTCTTCTTTCGGGCCCTCATGAATCAGTTGCCCTAAATCTTGTCCCAACGCCTCGCTGGCTTCTTCCAACACGGACTCGACCACAGGGTGGTCATTCCATGCATCGAGCATGCCCACCGATTGGGAGCCTTGACCGGGAAACACAAAAGCAAATGTTGTCATGACTGTCTGTATTGATATCAATAGCGCAAAAGGACCGAGCCCCAGGCAAAGCCGCCACCCACGCCTTCGAGCATGACCAGTTGACCCGGTTGGATTTGCCCGCCGCGCACCCCTTTGTCCAATGCCAGCGGAATGGAGGCCGCCGAGGTATTGCCGTGGTCGGCCACCGTCAACAGCACTTTGTCTAGGGAGAGTTTCAATTTCTTGGCGGTGCTTTGAATGATGCGGATATTGGCTTGGTGCGGTACCAACCAATCGAGGTCGCTGTCTTGTAAGCCCGCTTTGGCCAGCACGGCTCGGGCGGTGTCTTCCAATACGCCGACAGCCAGTTTGAACACGCCTTGGCCGTCCATTTTCAACACCGGGTCACCCAAAATCTCGCCACCTTGCACGTGTCCTGGCACACACAGCAGACCAACGTGCTTGCCGTCAGCGTGAATGTCTGTTGCCAAAATGCCGGGTTGCTCGGAGGCCTCCAGCACCACGGCGCCAGCGCCATCGCCAAACAACACGCAGGTCGTGCGGTCGTTGAAATCGAGCAAGCGAGAGAACACCTCAGCGCCCACCACCAACGCCCGTTTGGCATTGCCAGCACGCAGCATGCCCATCGCTTGGGGGCTGAGTTGCGCCAGTTTGTGTTGCAAGATGCAAGCGGTCGAGGGAAACACCATGTCGGGGGTGGAGGTCGCCACGATCACCAAATCAATGTCTTGCGGGCCCAGTTGCGCCGCCGACAGGGCTTGTTTGCAAGCTTCAAAGGCCAAATCGCTGCTGAAGACGCCGGTCGCGGCGAAATGTCTGGCAGCAATGCCAGTGCGCTCCACAATCCATTCGTCGGACGTCTCCACGCCTTTGGCGGCCAATTCGGCCACCAGATCGGCATTGCTGAGTCGGCGCGGCGGCAAGTAACTGCCAGTGCCAACAATACGGGAATACACACTCATGCGGGGTCAGTGATAGGGGTCAAAGGCGGCGCTGCTGACAGCAAAGGGGCTGCGTGGGCCAATTGGGACCGCACTCGCGCCAACAAATCATGGTCGGCTGCATCATACGCCCGCTGTAATGCGGTCAAAAACGCCAATTCGTCTGCTGATCCATGGCTTTTGAACACCAAACCCTGCAGGCCAAGCAAAGCCGCGCCATTGTGGCGACGATGGTCAACCAGCTTTTTAAAGCCAGATAGCGCCGGATAAGCCAAGATACCTGCAATTGACGTATAGATATTGCGAGAAAAGCTCTTTTTAAGAAAGTCTGAAATCATGGCAGCCAAGCCCTCGCTGGCCTTGAGCGCGACATTACCTACAAAACCGTCACACACCACGATGTCGGTGGTGCCTTTGAAAATGTCATTGCCCTCGACATTGCCATAAAAATTCAAATCACCGGAGTTAGCAGCAGATCGCAACAATTCGCTGGTTTTTTTGATATTTTCGTTGCCTTTGATCGCCTCTTCGCCGATATTCAACAAGCCTACACTGGGTTTGGCGATGCCGGTCAGCACCGATACCAGGGCGGAACCCATCAAGGCGAACTGCAGCAAATGTTCTGGCGTGGAGTCGACATTGGCGCCCAAGTCGAGCATGGTGGTGCCGCCGCCTTTGGCGTTGGGCATTTGGCCAGCGATGGCGGGGCGGTCAATGCCTTCCAAGGTTTTGAGGACATAGCGTGCGATCGCCATCAAAGCGCCCGTGTTGCCAGCAGATACGGCCACATCCGCATGCCCATCGCGAACCTGCTCGATCGCCACCCGCATGGACGAGTCTTTTTTGCGGCGCAATGCCACTTCGACGGGGTCGTCCATCTCGACCACCTCGCTGGCTGATACCAGTTGGGCGCGCGGATGGGAAAAATGGGAGAGGGATTGAGGAAGACCGACGAGCAACAACTTTGCGTTGGGACAGCGGTCTAAAAATGCACGACAGGCTGGCAACGTGACCTGGGGTCCGTGGTCTCCGCCCATGCAGTCGACAGCAACAGTCACCATGACAAATGAGGCTCGTTAGAGGACAAACACATGGGGGCCATCAAGCAAAAGGCCCGCGACAGAATCACTGTGACGGGCCTTGAAGCTGAAGCAATGTCAGGCTTCAGACTTGGTTTTCAGCACTTTTCGGCCACGGTAAAAACCGGTCGGGCTGATGTGGTGACGCAAATGCACTTCACCGGTGGTGGGTTCAACCGCCAAGCCGGGCACATTCAACGCATTGTGTGAACGGTGCATGCCTCTTTTAGAGGGGGATTTTTTGTTTTGCTGGACAGCCATGACAGGCTCCTGAATATCGTTGGTTCAAATGGATGGCCAAAACGGATGCAGCACCCTTGGGCCAAAGAATCGAAGATTATAGCCTTAAGCGCTTGCCGGGGCAGCCCTCACGGCTTGGGCAGTTTCAGCCCCGCCAACGCTGCAAACGGGTGAGGCAAATCGTCGCCCAAAGCCGCACTGGGCGGCGGCTGGCAATGGCCATGGCTCACGATCAACGGCATGGCCAGCAGCAATTCGTCTTCCAGCAGGTTCAAAGCGTCAAATTCAATGGAAATGGCCAGCAAATCCTCCTCGCAAGTGTCGTCTTCGGCCAAAGCGGTGGCTTCGTCGGCGACAAAGCGAAACCAGCGGTCGACGGCCAACGGCACCGCCATGGGCTCCAAACAGCGCTGGCAGCGTTGCGTCAAGGTCAGTGAGGCTTGCAATTGCAGCCAGTGTTGCAGCCTGGCGCCATTGCCCCGGGTTTGGCCCAGCAGTGACCAATCGCAGATTGGCGTCGGCGCGCTCGCCGCATCGGGCTCGCAGGCGGCTTGCACGCGCGGCAAACCGGACAAGGGGGTTTGCCAATCGCCGGCGCTGCCGCTTTCGGTGAATCGCGGCATGTCCAACGCGCCTGTGTTCCATTCATTTGTCATGCAAGCCAGTGTAAGAGAATGGGCTCAATGAACATGGCCCCCTTTGATCGGCCCTTGATTTTGGGCTCCACGTCGGTTTACCGCCGCGAATTGTTAGAGCGTTTGCGACTGCCGTTTGACGTGGTTGCCCCCCATGTGGATGAAACGCCGCAGCCGAATGAAAGTCCACCAGCTTTGGCCGAGCGACTGGCCATGGCCAAAGCGCTCGCGGTGGCCAAGTTACATCCCCGCGCGGTGGTCATTGGCTCAGACCAAGTTGCCGATTTGGACGGCGAACCCTTGGGCAAGCCCGGCAACCATGCGCGTGCCGTGTTGCAACTTCAGCGCATGCGAGGTCGGACGGTCATTTTTCAATCCGCTGTGGCTGTGGTGTGTCTGGAGACGGGGTTTGCCGAGCAAGCGCTGGCCCCTGTCCATGTGCGCTTCAGGCTGATGTCAGACCACGCCATCGAAACCTATTTGCAAGCCGAACAGCCTTATGACTGTGCCGGCAGTGCCAAAAGTGAAGGCTTGGGCATTGCATTGCTTGAAAGCATTGACAACCATGACCCAACCGCTTTGGTCGGTTTGCCTTTGATCCACACTGGCCGCTTGCTTCGGGCCGCCGGTGTGCCGTTACTGGATTGAATCTCATGCATTCTTCCGAGACCACCTTGGGTCGATTGTGTCTGGTGCCTGCACCTTTGGATTTCATGTGCGAGAGCCAAGTGCCGCTGTCCCATGTCATGCCGATGCACACGTTGGAAGTGGCATCGCAGTTGTCGCACTGGGTCTGCGAAAACGCGAAATCTACCCGGGCTTTGCTCAAACGCATCGACGCGGTTTGCCCGCTGAAAACCCCGATCCAATTGCAAACATTGGTGGAGTTACCGCGACTGGTCCACAAAAAAGGAGACCACGCCGCGGGCGTTGACACCAGCAGTTTGTTGGGACCGGCCTTGGCAGGTCACGACTTGGGGCTGGTCAGCGAAGCAGGCATGCCAGCAGTGGCCGACCCGGGTTCTTCGTTGGTTCGTGCAGCCCATGACGCAGGTATCGATGTGCTGCCTTTGGTGGGGCCATCCTCTTTGCTGCTGGCCTTGTCAGCCAGCGGTTTGAATGGTCAACAATTTGCGTTTGTGGGCTACTTGCCGCAAGACTCGGCAGCGCGAAACCAACGCATACACGCGCTGGAGAAACATGCGCTCACCACCGGTGAAACGCAAATCTTCATTGAAACGCCCCACCGCAATCAAGCGCTGTGGCAAGCCTTGGTTAGCCATTTACAACCGAACACACGCCTTTGCCGAAGCAGCAATCTGAGTCTTCCAAACATGCAAATCGTCAGCCGACGCGTCGGTGTTTGGCGAAAAAACCCTGGCGAATTAGACAAACACACACCGGTGGTGTTTGCCTTCGGACCTTGATGCGCATTCAGCGCAAATGTGGCACCAGCTGAAGCGAAGTTTTCACCATGGCTTCGCCCATGGCAGCACCAAAGCGCTTGGCCAAGCGCTCGGCCACATTGTCTTGGCGGGTGTAGTCCACGATGTCTTCTGCTTTGACCACATCGCGCGCCACGGTGTCCAAGGTGCCGTAGCCATCAGCCAAACCCAGCTCAATGGCTTGCTGGCCGCTCCAAAACAAACCGCTGAAAGTCTCTGGTGTTTCTTTCAAACGATCACCCCGGCCTTCACGAACCACCGCGATGAACTGCTGATGGATTTGGTCCAGCAGGTTTTGTGCATGGGCTTTTTGCGCTTTGGTGGGATGGCTGAACGGGTCTAAAAATCCCTTGTTCTCACCCGCGGTCATCAAGCGGCGTTCGACGCCCACCTTGTCCATCAGGCCGGTGAAGCCGAAACCATCCATCAGCACACCAATGCTGCCAACGATGCTGGCTTTGTCAACAAAAATTTTGTCCGAGGCCACTGCAATGTAATAAGCCGCAGAGGCACAGGTTTCTTCGACCACCACGTACACAGGTTTTTGGTGCAATGCTTTCAAGCGTTTGATTTCGTCGTTGATCATGCCCGCTTGAACCGGACTGCCACCAGGCGAGTTGATCAACAGCACCACCGCTTGCGCGCCTTCGTCTTCAAATGCTTGGCGCATCGAGTCGATGATCCATTCTGCGTTGGCATTGGCATCGGCATCGATTTCGCCTTTGATTTCTATCAGCGCCGTGTGCGAGGAGGGATGCGCTGTGTTGGCTGCGTTCTTGCCATGGTGAAACGAAAACCAGATCACACCCAATACCAACACCATCCAAAATAACCTGAAGCCGATGCGCCAGCGCCTTGCCACGCGTTGCTCGGTGATTTGCGCCATGACCAACCGCTCCAAAGTATCGCGTTCCCAGTGGCTGGGTTTGTCCTGTGCAGAGGTTGCTGAAGCGTTGGTGGCAGGGCCTGCGTCATGTGCGGGCGGTGTGTGTTCTTCTTGCATTTTCAAAATTCCAAAGGCTTGAGGTTGTAGGCAGTATGCCAGTGCACCACGCCCTGAGTTTCGCTCAGGGTGATTTTCACCAGGCCCCCGCGGCAAGGTCCCCCGACACATTCACCGGTCTGCGGGGAATAGGTGGCGCCATGGGTGGCGCAAAGTAACCAGCGTCCTTCGGTGTCAAAAAACCGGTCCGGCTGAAAATCCATTTCCATCGCCACGTGGGTACAACGGTTCAAGTAAGCCTGCACTTGGCCCTCAAAGCGAACAGCAAATGCGCGGCAAGTTTGGCCTGCATAGACCACATCAAACGGGACAGCCAAACCGCTGTCTGCCAGCTCAGCGCTGTTGCACAAGGGGATCGCTTGTTCATCCATGGGCCGTCAGCCAGTCGTGCAATTCGGACACGGTGTGCGCCACGGTCAGCGGCTGCCAGCGGCCAAACTCTGACGTGCCGTGGGCGCCGTAACTGACACCAACACTGGCGCAGCCGGCCTTGTGTGCCATTTCCAAATCGTGGGTGGTGTCTCCGATCATCAACGTGCGTTCGGGCGACACACCAAACTCGGCCATCAATTCATGCAACATGCGCGGGTTTGGTTTGCCTGCGGTTTCATCGGCGGTGCGCGAGCCGTCAAACATGCCGCGCAATTCCACTTGGTGCAGCGCGTCGTCCAAACCTTTGCGGCTCTTGCCAGTGGCCACGGTCAAGATGTGTTGCTTGTCTCGCAAGGTTTGCAGCATCGGCAAGATGCCTTCAAACAATGACAAATCTTGGTGGTGCAGCGCATAGTGATGCCGGTAGCGCTCACCGAGCATCGGGTACTTGTCTTTGGGAACATCCGGCGCTGCATGCGCCAATGCAGGCATCAACGCCATGCCAATGACGTATGCGGCTTGTTCATCGGTAGGTCGCTGTCCCCCTACGTCTTGCACCGCCGCTTGGATGCAACGAACAATGATGCGCGTGGAGTCGTACAGCGTGCCATCCCAGTCGAAAGCAATCAGATCAAACCGGCGCGGGCGGAGGGGGTTGGACATGGTCAATGAAATGTTGGAGTTCTGTTGGCAAGCCCGCCTCGACGGTTTCGCTGCGCCCCGTTTGGGGATGCACGAACTGTAACCGCCAAGCATGTAAAAACATCCGCTTCATGCCCATCGCGGCCAGTCGCTTGTTCCATTCGAAATCACCGTACTTGTCGTCGCCGATGATCGGGTAGCCCTGACTGGCCAGATGCACTCGGATCTGGTGGGTTCGCCCGGTTTTGATCGTGACTTCCAACAAGCTGTAGTCCCCGACCAAACGCGACACCCGCACCAAGGTGATGGCTCGCTGGGCGTTGGCATCGTCCTTGGCCGCGATGCGCACCCTTCGCTCGCCTTCGCCGACACCGTTGGGTATCAAATAACGCTGCAATGGCAAATCGATGACTTTTTTGTTGGAAGGCCATTGCCCTTTGACCATGGCCAAATAGGTTTTGCCGGTCTCGCGGTCACGGAACTGGTCTTGCAATCGTGTGAGGGCGCTGCGTTTTTTGGCCACCAGCAGCACGCCAGAGGTGTCTCGGTCGAGCCGGTGCACCAACTCCAACATGCGCGCACCTGGTCTGGCCTGGCGCAATTGCTCGATCACACCAAAACTGACACCGCTGCCGCCGTGCACCGCCACGCCAGCGGGTTTGTCGATGGCCAACATCTGTTCGTCTTCCATCAACACGGGGAACTCGCGCCCTGGCGCCACTGGCGCATCCAGGTCCACGGTGGCCACACGCACTGGCGGCACGCGCACAAGGTCGCCGGATTGCACCCGGGTATCGGCGTTGACCCGACCTTTGTTGATCCGCACCTCGCCTGTGCGAATGATGCGGTAAACATGGGTTTTGGGGACGCCCTTGAGGTGGCGCAGCAAAAAGTTGTCAAGCCGCTGACCGGCGGATTCTTCATCGACCAGCAAGGTCTTGACCGCCGCCGCCGAGGTTGCTGGAGGTGTGTCTATAATCTGCTTCACCAGTGTCCGGTTCTAAGTGCTTGATTTGAATAAGAGATTAGAGCACGTCCTACCTGCACTGAGAGGTCGATGCCCGATGTGGCCGCCGCAAGTCTTACCGCCTCATTGCGGTCTGCCCTGCGGCCACGCATAAGCCCATGCCTTGGAAAACGCTGAAACGGAATACCACCATTGCAGGTTTGTTGTGAGCCTGCAAGGACCAAAGTGAGATTGACGACACACATGAACCTGATCTGGGTGCTTTTTGAAATGTGCATGCACTGGCTGTTGCCAGCTGCGCCTTTGCGCACTTCCCGCACTGTCACAGGCTCGACATGGAACCCGCTGGCACCTTTTGCCATGCCTGTTCGACTTCAACTCGCTCGCATCCACCCGCCTCCCGCCCGACTTCTCCGCTAAAGCGGTGTTCGGCGCTTGATGGCGCGGTATTCCTTTTCCCGTTACCTGCATGGGCCCACGGCATCGTTGGTCCGCGAAGGACCTGTGTTGTAACGAATGAAAAGGAACGCATCATGAAACGGATGCTTATCAACGCCACGCAAGCTGAAGAGCGCCGCTTGGCCATTGTCGACGGGCAAAAACTGCTCGACTACGAAATCGAAATTGAAGGCCGGGAACAGCGCAAAGGCAATATTTACAAAGCCGTGGTAACCCGGGTCGAGCCATCTTTAGAAGCCTGCTTTGTCGATTACGGCGAAGAGCGCCACGGCTTTTTGCCGTTCAAAGAAATCTCCAAACAGTATTTCTCCAGCAACGTGTCGGCCTCCCAAGCGCGCATCCAAGACGTGATTCGAGAAGGCCAAGAACTGTTGATCCAAGTGGAAAAAGAAGAACGCGGCAACAAAGGCGCGGCGCTCACCACGTTCATTTCACTGGCCGGTCGCTATGTGGTGCTGATGCCCAACAACCCTCGCGGTGGCGGTGTCAGCCGTCGCATCGAAGGCGATGACCGTGCAGAACTCAAAGAAGCCATGGACCAGTTGGAATACCCCAACGGCATGTCCATCATTGCGCGCACAGCAGGTATTGGCCGCAGCGCACCCGAACTGCAATGGGATTTGAACTACTTGCTCAAACTGTGGACAGCCATCGATGGCGCTGCCAAAGGGGGCAAAGGCGCGTTCTTGATTTACCAAGAATCGAGTTTGGTGATCCGCGCCATTCGCGACTATTTCAACAACGACATCGGTGACATCTTGATCGACACCGATGACATCTACGACCAAGCGCAGCAATTCATGGCGCATGTCATGCCTGAACACGCGGCGCGGGTCAAACGCTACCGCGATGACACACCGCTGTTCAGCCGTTTTCAAATTGAACACCAAATCGAATCTGCGTATGCGCGCACCGTGACCCTGCCTTCTGGCGGCGCGATCGTGATTGACCACACTGAAGCACTGGTTTCGGTGGACGTCAACTCGGCGCGCGCCATCAAGGGCGGTGACATCGAAGAAACCGCCACCCGCACCAACTTGGAAGCGGCTGACGAAGTGGCGCGCCAAATGCGTTTGCGCGACTTGGGCGGCTTGATCGTCATCGACTTCATCGACATGGACGAATCGAAAAACCGCCGCGAAGTGGAAAACCGCTTGCGTGACGCGCTTCGCCAAGACCGTGCCAGGGTGCAATTCGGCACCATCAGCAAATTTGGTTTGATGGAAATGAGCCGCCAGCGTTTGCGCCCCGCATTGTCCGAAGGCGCGTCCATCCCCTGCCCGCGTTGCGGTGGTTCGGGCCATGTGCGCGACACCGAAAGCTCTGCGCTGCAAATTTTGCGCATCATCCAAGAAGAATCCATGAAAGAAAACACCGCCGCAGTGCACGCGCAAGTGCCGGTGGAAGTGGCTTCATTCCTGTTGAACGAAAAGCGTCCAGAAATCGCCAAGATCGAATTGAAACAACGCACCCATGTGTTGCTGATTCCGAACAAAGGCCTGGAAACGCCCAACTACAAACTCGAACGCCTCAAGCACGACGACCCGCGTCTGGACAGCCTGCAAGCCAGTTACAAAATGGCCGAAGAAATCGAAGACCCGACCGCGGTCACCCGCCGTTCTCAAGAGCCGACCAACCGCCAGTCGCCTGTCATCAAAGGTGTGTTGCCCGACATGCCGGCCCCAGCCGCTGAAGCACGTCCTGCGCGCGCACCTGAATCTCGCACTGCGCCTGTCCGTCCAGCCGCATCGGCACCTGCCCCCGCTGAAAAAGGCTTTTTCGGATGGCTCAAATCTTTGTTCGGTGGGGACAATGCCCCGGCCAAGCCTGCGGCAGATGCGACCCACACAGGCACCAAACCGGGCGAGCGCAACGACAACCGACAAACCGGCAGAGGCGGTCAAGATGGCCGTCGTGGTGGTCGTCGCGGTGAGCGTTCCGAGCGAGGTGAAGGCCGCGCTGAACGCCCAGACCGCCAAGAACGCACCGACAAATCCGAGGCTCGCCAAAGCGAACGCCCAGAGGGTCGCCCCAACCGCCAAGGTCGTGGCGAGCGTCCTGAGCGTCAACGCCAAGAACCTCGCATGGACGACCACACGACCCATGACGCGTCTGTCCCATCGTCTGAATTGAACGACAACGCCACGGGTGACAGACCCGCGCGCCAAGGCCGTGAACGTGCTGATGGTCGACGCGGACGCGGTCGCCGTGGTGAACGTCCCGCACAAACACCTGCCAACGAGGCAAGTACCAGCGCAGAAGAAGCGATTCATGCCACTGAACAAGCGCCAGCCGCGCCTGCAGACCATCGCGTGGAAGATGGTCAAACCGCGTCTGCCCAAGGCGAGCGCACCAACGAACGTCGCGAACGCCGTGGCCGTGAACGCCCCGGTCGCGAACGCCAAGCACGCAACGGGACTTCCGATGAAAACCGTGCAGATGACATCGGACATTCACCGGTGACCCATGCGCCTGCGTCTTCGCCATCATCGGCTGTCGCGACACCCTTGGCCATGCCCAAGGTAGGTACGTTCGCATTGCCCATGGAACAGTTGCAGCAAGTTGCATCGTCCAATGGTTTGGAGTGGATCAACTCCAACCCAGAACGTGTGGCCATGATTCAAGCAGCGATTGCAGCCGAACCCCGGCCGGTTCATGTGCCGCGCGAGCGTCCCGCGCCTGTGGTGTTAGACGAAGGCCCACTGATACTGGTGGAAACCAAACGCGATTTGTCTCAAATGCACATGCCGTTTGAAGAAAGCCGCACCAGCTGAAAAATGGTTGTCGGTCAGACCTTGGCCGACAACTTCCAGCAAGCCAAGGCTTGCGCGGCGTCGCCCTTGTTCTCGGCCAATTCGGCCAATGCGCGCCAAGCTTGTCGCTGCAACAGGGCCGACGTCAACCGGGGCGCCACCTGTTCAAGCATTTGCTGAGCCTTGCCCCACAAACCATGGCGCAGGCAGACCATGCCACTCAAATATTGCAACTCCAAACTGCGTGGATTGACCAAACGCGCTTGTTCAATGCGTGCCAACCATTCGCTTTCGGGCTCAAGCTCGTGCAGTGCGTCTGACAACACCTGCACCAATTTTTGTCGCTGTCCCATCGCCAATGCATCGTCTTCAAGAAGCATTTGCTGCCACACCGGCATCAACCATTTCAACGCCAATTGCGGGTCGCCGCGCAAATTCAACAAACGCTGTGCGGCATGCAATGCAATGTCAGCCATCGCACGTTCATCCGCTTGCAACAACATCCAACTCGACTGCAACTGGCTGCTGTCATGGCATTCGTCCAAGCAAGCCATTGCCAATCCGCGCAACAAACTGCGGGCCGCCGATGCTGAAAACGCACCGTGCTTGGCCAACAGTCGCGCGGTGTCCAGCGCAGGCAAATGTTGCTGACCCATTCGATCCGCTTTGAGTCGCAAGCGCAATGCCACGGTTCGGCGCGAGACACCCAAGGGCAATTGAGACAACCAGTGCTGCGCCTGCTGGCTGTCTCGGTCATGCAATGCCCAGCGTGAGGCATTCAAATAAGCCGCGTCGCGCAATTCCAAGCGCTGGTCCACCCGGACCCCGGGTTCATGGTCAATGGCTTGGTGGAAATGTTGGTCCCGCGCTGTCTTGTCACGCAATGCATGCGCACTTTCAGCGGCCAACAAATGCAACAAACTGCGCATGAGTCGCCAAGATGGTTGGTGCGGTGAATCGCCGTTCAACAGCAAATTTTCAACTTGGCCCAAGGCCTGCAAGGCGGCTTTTCTAGAGCGCAAAAAACGACCGGCCATCCACATGACGATGGCGTTGAGTAAACCCTGTTGCGCAGCACGTTCTCTTTGCTGCGCACGCCACCTTCGGGCTTGCGCGGGCAATTCCATGAAACGCATCACACCACGCAAGGCGGCGTAACACAACACAAAGCCAAGCACCAAACCAATGACCACCAAATTGAGCGACAGGTCCACTCGGTAAGGCGCCACAAACAAGGTGACTGTGCCCCACTGCAAACTCAAGCCCAAGGCCACCGCGACCGCCACACCAAACAAGGCCAACAGCCACAAGGACCAACGCATGTCAGCGCCCCGCCGCGGCCGTGGCCAGCGCTGACAACGAACTGTCTAAACGTGGGATGTCGGTCTGCAAAACTTGCGACTGCACTTGCTTCATCAAGGCTTTGGCGGTTTGACCTTGGCGATTGTTGAGGTCAAAAAAATGTGTCAATTCGCGTTCAGCCAACGCCAAGTCGTTGCGCGCAGACGGCATTTGGCGCGACAGCAAACTGAGTCTGGCATTGAGCAAACGCAGCTTGAGGTTTTCACGCACAAAAAAACCTTGCTCGGGAGACAGCATGACTGCCTCGGGTTGTTCGATGCGACTGACGCGAACCAAACCCGAAACTTCAGCCCAAATGCGTTGTCCCAAACCAGACCAGTCCTTGTTTTGCCAAATGAGTGACCATGCTGGCATGGGTTTGTTGGGCGGGGTTTGCACAGGGCGACCGGGATGACCAACCGCATTGAGCAATGACAGGTTTTCGACCAACACCACCAATTCATCCAACCTGATCAACAAACCGGGAATGTCGGTGGTGGAAGTGGATTGCAACCGTTCAATATCGTGTTGAATCGCACGCAACACCGGCGCGAGTCTGGGTTGCGGCACTTTGGCCAAACGCTTTTGCGCGGTTTGCAAAGCCGCCAACATGGGTTGAACGCTGCCTGTCAACTCGGCTTGCTGTTGCGCCAAACCGAGCGCTGATTCGATGTCGACCACCAAGTTTTCATCTCTCGAGCGAGACAAGCTTTGGATCAAGTCTTCAAGCTGGGTGCGTTGCAGTGCCACTTCGTTCAAACGCAAATCGAGCAACGTGACTTTGGCTGCGGTTTCTTGGGTGATGTCTTCGGCGCGCTTGGCCATGCTGTTGGCTTGGGCAGACAACTGGGTTGCGTCTGCGCTTTGTCTGGCCAACTGCTCTTGAATGGTCGAGAGTTTGATCCACAACTGCAGACAAGCCAACCCACACAACACCACCAACACCAACGTCAACCATGGCAAACGCTGGCGCCACCAAGGTGTGCGAATCTGAGACGGCGGGTGGGCAGTGGAAGAAGAGGGGTCGTTGTCAGGGGCACTGCTCATGTCAGCGATTCTAATGACGACAGCACCGCCTTCCAGACGGGTTTGCAAACCACCAACTTGCCCATACCCATTTGTGTGGCGGCTTGTGCGATTCGATCATGGGTGGCGATGGCCATGGCTGCATCCCATTTCACCGATGGCAGCAATTGCTTCAAATGCGCCAATGCTTGAGAACTGGTGAACACCCAAACACTGCCGTCAGTCGAAGCGGTGGTGGCACTGGTGCGTTGCGCATCGTCCCAACGCGGGCACACCCGTTGGTAAACCGCCAAGGTTGTGACAGGCACGCCGGCTTGCTGCAATTGCTGCATCAACCAATCTCGCCCAACACCTTCAATGGCTGATTCACTCTGGTCGGCGTCAGCGCCTCGCAAAATCAAAACCTGTTGGTCAGCATGCAGTCGGTGCTTGACCAATTGCCACAACGCCTCGGTGTCAAATTGGGCGGCGTCGGCAGACGGCGCATCGATCCGTTCGGCAAAGACGCCCTTTTCCAGCAACGCTTGTTGGGTGCCGGGACCGGTGGCCCAATACCGTGTGCCGCTGTGCGGGTCAAAGCCGAGTCCTGCAGCGAACGCATGCGTGACCGCGTTGCGGCTGACAAACATGATGGCTTGGCTGGTGGCTGCGTTCGTCACCAAGTCGTGAAGCAATGCAGGGTGGTGTACCGGTGCGATCTCTATCAAGGGCCAATGCAACACTTGACAACCGGCGGCCTGCAAGCCACTGACCCACGCTTGGCTGTCGCTGCTTGGGCGGGTCAAGATGACACGGCGCCCGTGTCCCAATCAACCTGCTCCCTGTGCCCGCAGTTGGCGTGCCGCCGACAAGCCCAAAGACTCGGCTTCTTCCAATGTCGACACCTCGCCTTGGCTGTGGGCCCTGACCAATGTGGTGGAGCTTAAGTCTGGGTTACCCCAGGCCGCGTGCAAATCCATCACATCACCATGCAACACCGCATGCGCGGCCAGCGGCATGGAACAACTGCCGCCCATGGCGCGGCTGACGGCTCGCTCGGCAGCCACGGCCAACCAAGTGACTTGGTGCGCCAGTGGCAGCAACACCTGACGAACATCATCACGCGCCGCGCGAATTTCGATGCCCAACGCGCCTTGTCCGGCGGCAGGCAACATGTCTTTGGTGTCAAAAATATGCCGAATGCGGTCACCCAAACCCAATCGCTTCAGACCTGCAGCGGCCAGCACAATGCCGGCGTAATGGCCTTCGTCCAACTTGCGCAAGCGCGTGTCTAAATTGCCGCGCAACGGTTCGATTTGCAAGTCGGGTCGCAAATGGCGAAGCAGCACGGTGCGTCGCAAACTGGAGGTACCCACCACCGCGCCAATCGGCAGGTCTTGCAAAGTCGCGTAACGAGACGACACCCACGCGTCCCGGGGGTCTTCGCGTTCCATGACACAAGCCAATTCGAAGCCTTCAGGCATGTCCATGGGCACGTCTTTGAGCGAATGCACCGCCAAGTCAGCACGCCCTTCTTCGAGCGCGACTTCGAGTTCTTTGACGAACAAACCCTTGCCGCCCACTTTGCTGAGTGAGCGGTCCAAAATTTGGTCACCTTGCGTGGTCATGCCCAAAATATCAACTTGACAACCTCGCTCGCGGAGCAGGTCTTGCATGTGGTGTGCCTGCCATAAGGCCAAGCGACTTTCGCGTGTCGCAATCGTGAGATGTGGTGTGCTCAAAACAAGTGACCAAAGGCCGTCTACTGATGGGTCGTGTCGATGCTAGCATGCACGCATCTCGTGGTTTTCCCTCTATAACCAGCAGATTTTGCTCATGATCGCCAAGCCCCCACGCACTTCCGCACGCCCGTCCTCGGCTTCCACTTTATCCAGCCACGAGAGGCCTTTGGTCGATGACATCCGATGGCTCGGTCGCATATTGGGCGACATCATCCGCGAACAAGAAGGTGACAAAGCGTTCGCTTTGGTTGAACAAATTCGACGCTTGTCAGTGGCTTTTCGTCGCGATGCCGACACCCAAGCGGGCTCGGCCTTGAAAAAACTGTTGGCTTCACTCAGCAGTGACCAAGCCGTCAGCGTGATTCGCGCCTTCACCTATTTCAGCCACTTGGCCAACTTGGCGGAAGACCAACACCATATTCGGCGTCAACAAGCGCATGACCGCGCCGGCGATGTGCACCCTGGCAGTCTGGCTTCCTCATTGGGCAAACTCAAAACAGCAGGTGTCAGCCCCAAAGCCATTCGACAAGCACTGGAACACGCCCACATTTCACCGGTGTTGACTGCACACCCGACCGAGGTGCAACGCAAAAGCATATTGGACGCAGAGCGTGGCATCGCCGCTTGTTTGCAAACCCGTGACGACATCGTCTCGCGCGGCCATGACGCCACCAGCGCGCGCCAATTGACTCAACTTGATCACTTGGTACGCGCGCGCGTGTTGCAGTTGTGGCAAACCCGCTTGTTGAGGTTCACCAAATTGACCGTGGCCGATGAAATTGAAAACGCCATGGGTTATTACGAATCCACTTTTTTGACAGAAATTCCCAAGCTGTATGCCGATTTGGAACACGAACTCGGTGGCCCACCGATTGCCTCTTTCTTTCGCATGGGGCAGTGGATGGGCGGCGACCGCGACGGCAACCCGAACGTGAACGCCGACACGCTGGACTTGGCCATGAAACGCCAATGCGAAGTGGTGTTGCGCCATTACCTGACCGAGGTGCATTGGTTAGGCAGCGAGTTGTCCACCTCGGCCATGCTGGTCGGTGTGCCCAAAGCGCTGCAAGCGTTGGCAGATTCATCACCCGACACCAACGCGCACCGCCAAGACGAACCGTATCGGCGCAGCTTGACCTACATCTACGCGCGACTGGCGGCGAGCCTGTTGCAATTGACAGGCAAAGAAGCGGCGCGCCATGCCTTGCCACCGCAACACCCTTATCCGGATGCCGCCGCGTTTTTGCACGATTTGCAAATCTTGAACAACGCCTTGAGCGAACAACATGCGCAAGCATTGGCGTTACCCCGATTGCGTCCCTTGATTCGCGCCGTGCAAGTGTTCGGGTTTCATCTGGCCACGGTCGATTTGCGCCAAAGTTCTGACCAACATGAACTGGTGACGGCAGAATTGTTCAAAGTCGCGGGCATTGAAGCCCATTACCTGAAACAAGACGAAGGACGTCGACAGGCTTTGCTGTTGCAAGCGTTGAACGACCCCAGACCACTGCGCATTCCTGGACACTCATACAGCGCGCACAGCGTGTCTGAATTGACCATTTTTGAAACGGCCAAGCGGATTCGGCAACAACACGGTGCGGATGCGATCCGCCACGCCATCATCAGCCACACCGAAACCGTGAGCGATTTGCTTGAAGTGCTGTTGCTGCAAAAAGAAACCGGTTTGCTGCAAGGCAGTTTGAGCAGCAAAGCTGTGGCAGAGTTGATCGTCGTGCCGCTGTTTGAAACCATCGAAGACCTGCAGCAAGCGCCACAGATCATGCGTGACTATTTCGCGCTGCCTGGCATCGCCGCGTTGCTGTCACGCAGTGGTGGCGAACAAGACATCATGCTCGGCTATTCAGACAGCAACAAAGACGGCGGTATCTTCACCAGCAACTGGTCGCTCTACCAAGCGGAAATTGCCTTGGTCGATGTGTTCAACACCTTGGAAGAACTGCATGGCATCACCTTGCGCTTGTTCCATGGTCGCGGCGGCACGGTCGGGCGCGGTGGTGGCCCCAGTTACGAAGCCATCTTGGCGCAACCGCCAGGCACGGTGCGCGGGCAAATCCGACTGACCGAACAAGGTGAAGTGATCAATTCCAAATATGCCAACCCGATGCTGGGTCGGCGCAACCTGGAAACCTTGGTGGCGGCCACGCTGGAAGCCACGCTGCTGCCCGCCCAACGCCGTGCGCCCAGAAGTTTCATTGAAGCAGCCGAGCAGTTGTCACAACACAGCATGGCTGCCTACCGTTCTTTGGTTTACGACACTCCGGGGTTCAGCGACTATTTTTTCCAAGCCACGCCCTTGCGTGAAATCGCAGGTCTCAACATTGGTTCACGGCCTGCTTCGCGCAAACCTTCGCAGCGCATCGAAGACTTGCGGGCCATACCCTGGGGTTTCAGTTGGGGACAGTGCCGCTTGACCTTGCCCGGTTGGTTGGGCTTTGGTTCGGCGGTTCATGCGTTTGTCGAAGAGCACCCCAGCTTGTCTCGCACCCAAGCGCTGGCCATGTTGCGCCGCATGCACAAAGAGTGGCCGTTTTTTCGCACGTTGCTGTCCAACATGGACATGGTCTTGGCCAAATCCGATTTGGCGTTGGCATCGCGCTACGCCGAGTTGGTGGAAGATTCAAAATTGCGCAAAAAAATCTTCAAAGCCATTGAAACCGAATGGCACCTCACGGCCGACGCGTTGCAGTTGATCACCGGTGCCAAACAACGGCTGGTGAACAACACCTCCTTGGCCAGGTCCATCAAACACCGCTTTCCTTACATCGATCCGCTGCACCATTTGCAAGTCGAATTGATCCGCCGTTACCGCGCCGGCATCAGCGATGAACGGGCCCAACGCGGCATTCACTTGTCGATCAACGGCATTGCGGCGGGTTTGAGAAATACCGGTTGAAAGCATTTCCAGATGCAGCGACATCGTTGCCAAGCAACGCCCAACCCTTCACCCTCGCCACCTAAAATGAACCAATGACATCTTCCAACTCGCTAGACCGCAAATCCGAGGCTTGGTCCGCCCTGTTCTCTGAGCCCATGAGCGAGCTTGTTCAGCGCTACACCGCCAGTGTGTTTTTCGACCAACGCTTGTGGCGTGCCGACATCCAAGGCAGCTTGGCCCATGCAGACATGCTGCATGCGCAACACATCATCAGCGCGCAAGACCTGGCCGACATCCAGCGTGGCTTGAAGCAAATCTCCCAAGACATCGAAAGCGGACAGTTCGAATGGAAGCTGGAACTCGAAGAT
>RFYK01000161.1 GCA_009925585.1 Betaproteobacteria bacterium
GTACTCGACCATTTTTTCGTAAATCGGGTACCAGTGCTTGTCGCTCAAGGGTGGGCTGGTCCAATGCCCACCTGATGGGTCAGGGTTCAAATTGATGCCGACCACACCGTAGTCTTTGACGCACTTTTCCAACTCGGGAATACAAGTCGCTGGGTCCACACCGGGCGACTGGGGCAGCATCGCCACAGGCACAAAATGGTCGGGAAATAAAGTAGACACACGGAAGCACAATTCGTTGCAAATGGCAGCCCAAGTAGACGACACCGCAAAGTCACCAATGTGGTGTGCCATGAACGAGGCTCGCGGCGAAAACAAAGTGATGTCACTGCCACGCTGCTTCATCAATCGCAGTTGATTGGTTTCAATGCTTTCGCGCAATTCGTCGTCGGTGATGTGAAGCTCTGATGCATGCGGCATGCTGGCAGGATCGCTGATGCCTGCGATCTGGCGGTTGCGCCAAGTTTCTAAGGCTTTGGGCGCGGTGGTGTAGTGACCATGACAATCGATGACCAGACTCATGCATTAACTCCTAAAGCAACCAACAAACAGGTTTTCAAGCCAGCACATTCAATGGCAATGTCAATTTGAACAAGCCTGCTCCCAGCACCAGATGCGGGCCGAAAGGCAAAGGCTCTCCGGCTTTCAAATGTCCTCGCACACGCTGGTAGATGGCAAACAACACACCACTGACAGACCCTAACAACACCAAGGCGGGTAAAGCGGACCAACCCAACCACGCACCCAGTGCAGCCAATAATTTGTAGTCGCCCTCACCCATGCCTTGTTTGCCAGTGATCCAACCGAACACCCATTGCACAGACCACAGCAAACCGTAACCCAACGCTGCACCCCACACACTTTGCTCAAGCGACAGGTGAATCCATCCCAGAGAAGCGCACAACATACCCGCCCACATCAGGGGCAAGGTCAGGCTGTCGGGCAACAACATGGTGTCTGCATCAATCAGCGCCAATGCAATCAACACGGTGACAAACATGGCCCAAGCCAATGCACTGAATGAAAGGCCACTGTGCCAAGCACAAAAAGCCCAAACCCCTGCCACCACCGCTTCCACCACGGGGTAACGCCAAGAGACTTTGGCATGGCAATGGGCGCAACGACCTTTGAGCCACACAAAACTGAGCACTGGCACCAAGTCGCGCACACGCAATGGCGTGTGGCAATGGGTGCAATGTGAGGCAGGGCTTGCCAAGTTGAAGACTGGTATTGATTCGGTCTGCGCTTGGGCGTTCACCATGGCAAATTCACGCTGCCATTGGTGTTGCATCATTTGTGGCAAACGCCACACCAACAAATTGAGAAAGCTGCCAATTTGCAAACCCACCAAACCCGCAGCCAGCGGCCAAAACCAAGCAGTCGCTTCCAAGTCCATCACATCATTCTCACCAGCCACAAACAAATGCCTGGAAAGAACAACAGCAACAACAAACGCAACGCATCCCAAGCCAAAAAAGGAAACACACCTTTGTAGGTTTCAGACATGGGAACTTCTCGCGCAAGATTGTTCACCACATACACATTCAAACCCACAGGTGGCGCAATCAATCCAATGCCCACCGTCATCAACACCAAAATGCCAAACCAGATGGCTTTGAGTTCTGTGGGCAAACCCCATAAATCCAGTTGCATGATGGCGGGAAATATCACAGGAATGGTCAGCAGCAACATGGACAACTCGTCCATGACACAACCCAACACCACGTACAACACCATGACAGCCATGACGACCACAATGGGTGCCACAGGCAAATGGGTCACCCAGTCTGCCACTTGGGTAGGCATGGCTGACAAAGCCAATGCGGCATTCATCATGTCTGCACCCAAAAAAATCATGAACACCATGGCGCTGGTTTCGGCGGTACTCAACAGGGCTTGTCGCATGCCTGCCCCTTTGAGTTCGCCACGGGCCAAGCCCACCGAAAAAGTCAATAACGCACCAATGGCGGCGCCTTCAGTCGGAGAAAAAATACCCCCGTAAATGCCACCGAAGACCACCAAGAAAATCATCAGGATAGGCCAGATTTTCCACAGTGCTTCCCACCGTTGTGCCAACGTGGATTTAAGGGTGGGTGGTGCCATGTCAGGACGGACATGACAGTAAATCGCAATGACCACCATGTACCCGAGCGCAGCCAAAATACCGGGAACGATGGCTGCCGCAAACAATTTGGCAATGTTTTGTTCAGTCAAGATGGCATAGACCACCAAGGGAACTGAAGGCGGAATGAGAATTCCCAACGTGCCACCCGTCGCCAAAGTGGCGGTCGACAACCGACCCAAATAGCCATGGGCTTTCATTTCAGGATAAGCGACTTGCGTGATGGTGGCCGATGTCGCCACTGACGAACCACACACCGCACCAAAAGCGGCCGCACTCAAAATAGCCGCCATGGCCAAGCCACCTCGCACATGGCCAATGAATGCAGAAGCGGCACGAAACAAGTCTCGGCTCAAGCCGCCTTGGGTAGCGAAATTGCCCATCAACAAAAACAATGGAATCACACTCAACTCATACACGGTCAATCGCGCAACCGCACTGCCTTTGAGCAAATTGAACAAAGCCATTTCGTTGTTGATGGCCCAATAACCGAGGGCTCCGGGAATGAACATGGAAGCCGCGATGGGTACGCGCACGGCCATCAACAGCAACATCAAAGCAAACATACCCAAACCAATCAGCGTAGGAGATGTCATGCGGATATTTCACCTTGTAAATCTGACATGGAGCGACCCAGCGCCAACTGCCATGCTTGGCATAAGGAGACCAACGCAGCCAACGCCAAACCGGGGGATAAGCAGGCATACGCCCACCACATAGGCAAGCCCAGAATCATGGTGGCTTCAAACGATTGGTAAGCATCGGCAGCGCCCACTGCAGAACGCCAAGACAAGACGGCATACATCAACGTGAGCATCACGCAACCGACTGCATCCAACCTAGAGACGGTTTTTTCTGAAGCGTGTTGTGTGAAGAAGTCCA
>RFYK01000162.1 GCA_009925585.1 Betaproteobacteria bacterium
TCCATTTTCGGCATCGGTCGCACCCGCGCACGCAAAATTTGCGAAGCATGTGGCATTGCTTATGCGAAAAAGATCAAAGATTTGACCGACGCCGATTTGGAAAAAATCCGCGACCAAATCGCACACTTCACCATCGAAGGTGACTTGCGCCGTGAGACCACCATGAACATCAAGCGTTTGATGGACATCGGTTGCTACCGTGGTTTTCGTCATCGTCGCGGCCTGCCCATGCGTGGTCAGCGCACCCGCACCAACGCACGTACACGCAAAGGCCCCCGCAAGGCAGCCGCTGCATTGAAGAAATAACTGAGGGACCCCCATGGCAAAAGCACCCGTCAACTCAGCCGCACAGCGCGTGCGCAAGAAAGTCCGCAAGAATGTGGCGGACGGCATCGCACACGTGCATGCTTCATTCAACAACACCATCATCACCATCACCGATCGCCAAGGCAATGCGTTGTCATGGGCATCGTCGGGTGGTCAAGGATTCAAGGGCTCACGCAAGTCCACACCGTTTGCCGCACAGGTGGCATCTGAAGTGGCTGGCCGTGCGGCCATGGATCAGGGCATCAAGAACCTCGACGTCGAAATCAAAGGTCCCGGCCCCGGCCGCGAATCTTCTGTTCGTGCGTTGGCGGCCCTGGGCATTCGCATCAATTCCATCTCTGATGTGACGCCGGTTCCCCACAACGGATGCCGTCCGCAAAAGCGCCGTCGCATCTGATTTTTAACCAAGCCCACCGCCGCTGACATGGCGTCAGCGGCTCCCCGTTCTTGCAACGGGCAGTTGACAAAAAGGAAGATCAAGTGGCACGTTACCTCGGCCCCAAGGCCAAACTCTCCCGCCGTGAAGGCACTGACTTGTTTCTCAAGAGCGCTCGCCGTTCGATTGCAGACAAGTCCAAGTTCGACACCAAGCCCGGACAACATGGCCGCACATCCGGTCAGCGCATGTCTGATTTTGGTTTGCAGTTGCGTGAAAAGCAAAAAGTCAAACGCATGTACGGCGTGTTGGAGCGTCAGTTCCGCCGTTATTTCGCCATGGCTGACCAGCAAAAAGGCAACACCGGCTCCAATTTGTTGTCCTTGCTTGAGTCACGTTTAGACAACGTGGTTTATCGCATGGGTTTTGGTTCCACCCGCGCTGAAGCGCGCCAGTTGGTGTCGCACAAAGCGATCACCGTCAATGGCCACTCGGTCAACATCCCTTCGTACCTGGTCAAAGCCGGTGATGTGGTGAGCGTGCGTGAGAAATCCAAAAAACAAGGGCGCGTGATCGAAGCCCTGCAATTGGCCACCCAAGTGGGCATGCCGGCGTGGGTCGATGTGAACATCGACAAAGCCGAAGGTGTTTTCAAGAAGGCACCTGATCGTGACGAATTTGCGGCTGACATCAACGAATCATTGATCGTTGAGTTGTATTCGCGTTAACCGAGGCATCGCTGCCTCCTGAATCCGCCGCTTCGCATACTTTTATGCGGAGGTCATCATCTAGCCTTACCGGTGTAACGAACCGGGGGCATTGAGAGGGAAAAAACGAATGCAAACAAATCTTCTGAAGCCCAAAGCCATACAGGTTGAGCAACTCGGCCACAACAAATCCAAAGTCACACTCGAACCGTTTGAGCGTGGCTACGGCCACACGCTGGGCAACGCCTTGCGTCGCGTGCTGTTGTCTTCCATGGTCGGCTATGCGGTCACCGATGTCACCATCGCCGGTGTGCTGCACGAATACTCTTCCATTGACGGCGTCCAAGAAGACGTGGTCAACATCCTGCTTAACCTCAAGGGCGTGGTGTTCAAGCTGCACAACCGCGATGAAGTCACGCTCAGCCTGCGCAAAGACGGCGAAGGCCAAGTCACTGCCGCTGACATTCAAACGCCGCACGACGTTGAAATCATCAACCCCGAGCATGTGATTGCCAATTTGTCGCACGGCGGCAAAATCGACATTCAACTCAAGGTCGAAAAAGGCCGCGGCTATGTACCCGGCTCTATGCGCCGCCACGCAGACGAAGTGAACAAGTCCATCGGTCGCATTGTGTTGGACGCATCTTTCTCACCCGTCAAACGCGTCAGCTACAGCGTTGAAAACGCCCGTGTTGAACAACGCACCGACCTCGATCGCTTGGTGGTGGAAATTGAAACCAATGGCGCGATCACGGCTGAAGACGCCGTGCGTTCATCTGCCAAAATTTTGGTTGAACAACTCGCGGTGTTTGCACAACTGGAAGGCAACGAACTCGCTGCATTCGATTCACCTGCGCCACGCAGTACCGCACAGGTCGACCCGATTTTGTTGCGCCCCGTGGACGAACTCGAACTCACCGTTCGCTCTGCCAACTGTTTGAAGGCCGAGAACATTTTCTACATTGGCGACTTGATTCAACGCACCGAAAACGAATTGCTCAAAACGCCGAACTTGGGCCGCAAATCGCTCAACGAAATCAAGGAAGTCTTGGCTTCGCGCGGTTTGACTTTGGGCATGAAACTCGAGGGCTGGCCACCCAGCGGTCTGGAAACCAAACGAATTTAAACCAACAGAGCGGTGACCACACCGCCTTCCCCTGGCCGTACCTGACACGGCGGCCGGCAAAACAAGCTCAAAAAGGAAATCACCATGCGTCACGGACACGGACTTCGCAAACTCAACCGAACCAGCTCTCACCGACTGGCCATGTTGCAAAACATGATGAACTCGCTGATCGAACACGAAGTCATCAAAACCACTTTGCCCAAAGCCAAAGAACTGCGTCGCGTCATCGAACCGATGCTCACCTTGGGCAAAGAACCTACGTTGTCAAACAAACGCTTGGCGTTCAACCGCTTGCGCAACCGCGACAACGTCGTCAAGTTGTTTGCAGAGTTGGGCCCACGTTACAAAACTCGTCCCGGTGGCTATACACGCATTTTGAAAATGGGTTACCGCGTCGGAGACAACGCACCCATGGCATTGGTCGAGTTGGTTGACCGCCCAGAAGTGCAAGACACACCCGC
>RFYK01000163.1 GCA_009925585.1 Betaproteobacteria bacterium
TGTATCGCCTTGGGTGACGATGATTCGGCGCAAATTCGCGCGGTGCTCACCGGGCACATCCTGCCATGCTTTTTCACCTTTGTGGTCACCGAAATGAATGGTGCGATCGGCTTCGCCTTGGTTCAGGAAAATGCCCCAGCGGTAGTCGCGCATTTTCACGTGACCAAACTGTGCCCAGCCTTGCGGGTCCACACTGACAGCGGTGCGCAAATACACTTCGTTGTCAGTCGTGCCTTCGGGGCCCATGTCATCCCACCAGCTGATGAAATTGGGTTGCCATTGTTCAAGTGCGCGCTGCAAAGTGCGGTCACTGCCCAGGTCGACATTGTTGGGAATTTTTTCGCTGTAGTTGATGGCTGACATGTGAGACTCCAGAGTGTTTAAGTGTTAATTGATCAAACGCGGTTCATGTCAAAAGCAGCTTTCTCGCCTTTGCCATACACCTTCAATGCGCCTTTGTCACCGACCGCATTCGGCCGGTTGAAAATCCAGTTTTGCCAAGCCGACAAGCGGCCAAAGATGCGTGTCTCCATGGACTCTTTTTGGCTGAAACGCAAATTGGCTTCCAAGCCCGTCAACGAGTCGGGGGACATGGACGCACGCTCTTCTATCGCGATGCGAATCTCATCCGCCCAGTCAATGTCGTCGGGTGCTGCTGTGACCAAACCCAGCGCCAAGGCTTGCTCGGCGTTCAACGGTTTGCCGATCGCATCTCGCACGGCTTGCATCGGTGCTTCTTCTTCATAAAAACGCCGTTGCAAACGTGACTGGTGGTTGACCATCGGGAAGTAACCCAAGTTGAGTTCACTCAAGCACAGGTGCGGGGCGTCATTCGGTTGGTCTGGCAGGGACAACATGTAACAGCGGTCGGCGGCGAACGCCAGTTCGGCCAGCATGCCAGTGAAGCATGTGCCTTGCTCAACCAGCGCAAACAAGGAGCGTGAAGACACATCCAAGCGTGCCAGTGTGCGGCGCAACAAACCGAGGGTTTCTCTCACCAACCAATGGTGCTGATGTTGGATCAACACCGCGTCCGATTGCAATGCCAATGCCGCATCACCCGCTGTCTTGAGCAACCAGGTACCGATGTCAAGTTCGTTGGTGCGCAAACTCAAAATTGCGTCATCCAATTCACGCGCCATTTGCAATGGGTACCAACGGTCGCCCGCCGCTTGTATCGCAGGCAAGTCATTCGGCACAGGCGATTTGGGTGCAGACACGCACACGGTGGCAGTGCGCTTGTCACGGTCAATCGACACTTGCACATATTCGTAGTTGATGCTGTTGGCCGTGCTTGTTTTTTTCAATGGATGCAATGTCACCCCTTCAGTGGCAGCAGCCATGCCTGCTCGCTGGCTTTGGGCGGCCAACTTGGCGGCGCGTTCTGCCACAGTGGCGTTGAATTGCGCGGGTTTGGCAATCGCATCCACCAGTCGCCAATCAAGCGCGCGTTGTCCCCGCACACCTTCCACGCTGGTGCAAAACACATCCGCATGGTCGTGTCGCACATGCCGCTTGTCGGTGACTCGGGTCAACCCGCCTGTGCCAGGCAACACACCCAACAGAGGCACCTCTGGCAACGACACGCTGCTAGAACGGTCATCGACCAACACGATCTCATCACAGGCCAATGCCAATTCGTAGCCACCGCCTGCACACGCACCATTGACCGCCGCCAAAAACTTCAAGCCGCCATGGCGACTGCTGTCCTCGAGACCGTTGCGGGTTTCATTGGTGAATTTACAAAAATTGACCTTCCAAGCATGGGTCGACAAACCCAACATGAAGATGTTGGCGCCCGAGCAAAAGATGCGGTCTTTCAAACTCGTGATCACCACGGTTTTGACTTGCGGATGCTCAAAACGCAAACGTTGAACCGCGTCGTTGAGTTCAATGTCCACCCCCAAATCGTAGGAATTGAGCTTGAGTTTGTAGCCGGGCATGATGCCGCCGTCTTCTTGGATATTCAAAGACAACGTGGCGATTTCACCTTCCACCTGAAATGACCAGTGGCGATAAAGGTCTGGCTGTGTTTGGTAATTCACTTGAAGGGATGTGCTCATGTCGACGTCTTTCTGTGAGTCAGGGTGTCATGCCAATTTCATGGCGTATTTCAAATCATGGGTCAACCGCTTGACGGTCTCTTTCAAATTCATGGCGCTGGTGTCCACGCTTTGGTGCGCTTGTGAATAAATGGGCGTTCGTTCGTCCAAGATGTGCTTGAGATCTTCCAGCGCCTGGCTGCTGCCAGCCATCGGACGCATATCGCCTTGCGCCATCACGCGGTTCAAATGGTCTTCGGGTTTGGCTTGCAACCAAATGGTCAAGCACTGGCCTTGCAATTTTTCCCACGCCTGCATGTCCATGACGATGCCGCCAGTGGTGGCGATGATGGCGGGCAGTTCGCTGGCCAGTGCGTTTTCAAGCGCACGCAATTGGTAACGCTGGTAGGCGAGCGGGCCATACAAACTGTGTATTTCATTGGTTTTGCAGCCCGCCAGTTTTTCGATGTCGCGGCTCAATTCCACAAAATGCAATTGCAACTCGTTGGCCAAGCGCTGGCCGATGGTGGTTTTGCCGGCACCACGCAAACCCACCAGAGCAATTTTTCGTTGGTTCAACTTGGCTTTGGCGCTGAGCAACTGCGACAAATAACCGTGAACCACTTTGAGTTCGGTATCGGTTTTGTCGATCAACAGCTGTTGGATGGCCTGAAGTTGGGGCTGCTTGAGGTTGAAACTGGACAGCAAATCGGTGATTTCACAGTCCAGCGCCTGCGACACCTGCAACAAGATCATGATGGATGCATTGCCCGTGCCCGACTCCAGCGAAGCCAAATGGCGTTCAGACACATGCGCGGCCTGCGCCAATTCCTTGCGCGTCCACTTGCGTTGCTGCCGCCACCAACGCACTTGGTGACCGATGACCTGCAACAACGGC
>RFYK01000164.1 GCA_009925585.1 Betaproteobacteria bacterium
TGAAAATCGTGTTTGAGCACATCACTACCCGCGAAGCGGCGCAATATGTGGCGCAAGCCGGTTCATTCACTGCCGCCACCATCACCGCGCACCATTTGCTGTTCAATCGCAATGCCTTGTTTCTGGGGGGTGTGCGTCCGCACTATTACTGCTTGCCCGTGCTCAAGCGTGAAACTCACCGCCAAGCGTTGTTGCAGGCGGTGGCGTCTGGCAGCGATCGGTTTTTCTTGGGCACCGACAGCGCGCCGCATGCCACGCATTTGAAGGAACACGCCAGCGGTTGCGCGGGTTGCTATACCGCGTTGTCCGCGCTGGAGTTGTACGCGCAAGCGTTTGAAAGTGTGAACGCTTTGGACAAGCTCGAGGGTTTTGCCAGCTTTCATGGTCCCGATTTTTATGGCTTGCCACGCAACACTGAGCGTGTGACATTGAAGCGTCAGCGTTGGACGTTACCGGAAGAGCTACCCTTGGGGCAAGCCAGCATCAAGCCGTTGTGTGGCGGTGAAACCTTGGCTTGGCAATTAGAGCCGCTTTGAACCGTGCCAGACATCGACTGGCAGTTGCCTTGGTTTGCCCCTTGGGCCAGACACGGCGCGGAGGTCGAGAACGCATGGCGCCAGACACCTGATGCATTGCATGCGGCATTGAATTCGGCGCTTTCGCCTGACAGTGCCAAGCGGTTTGTGCCGCAAGACACCTTGCCTGATGGCACCGCATATGAGTCGTTCATTTTTCAAGCGCACCGCATTCCCACTCGCAACCACACGCATGATTTCTTCAATGGCTTGTGTTGGTTGCGCTTCCCCCAAACCAAGTCGCAACTCAACCGATTGCAGGCACAAGAAATTGACCGCAACGGCGTAGGCGCACACCGGGGTCGCTTACGCGATGCGTTGACGGTGTTCGATGAAAACGCGGCCTTGTTGTGGGCGCCGCCGGTCATCTGGCAAGCCTTGCAAGCCAAACAATGGCGTGATCTGTTCGTGACCCACCGAGCTGCATGGGCGCAATGCCATTTGCAATTGTTTGGACACGCCTTGCTAGAGAAATGGCTGAACCCTTACAAAGGCATCACCGCGCATGTGTGGTGCCTGCCGTTGCCAACGCATGAAAGTGATGCGCAGATTGACGCATGCTTGTGTCAACAACTCACACCAGAGCGTTTGATGGACAAACCCTTTGTGCCCCTGCCGTTGGCAGGGATACCCGGTTGGTGGTCGGACAACCATGCCCCTGATTTTTATGAGGACAAAAAAGTATTCAGGGATTGAAAAACAAGGGATCACCCTTACATTCTGCGCACCTGGCCCGTTCGTGTGGGCCGGTTTCAAAAGGACACCATGAAACGCATTTTGTTATTGATCGTGACCAACCTTGCTGTCATGTTGGTGCTGGGCATCGTTGCCAGCTTATTGGGCGTGAACCGGTTCTTGACAGCCAACGGGCTCAACCTGACTGCGCTGCTGGGGTTTGCGGCCATCATGGGTTTTGGCGGCGCGTTCATTTCATTGTTGATCAGCAAGCCCATGGCCAAGTGGACCACGGGCGCACAAGTCATCACGCAACCGCAAAACGCAGACGAGGCATGGTTGGTGGATACCGTGCGTCAATTGTCACAACGCGCGCAATTAGAGATGCCTGAAGTGGCCATTTACGAAGGCGAGCCAAATGCATTCGCCACCGGCGCGTTTCGCAATTCCGCCTTGGTTGCGGTGTCGACAGGTTTGTTGCAAGGCATGACCCGCGAAGAAGTCGAAGCGGTGCTGGCGCACGAAGTGGCGCACATCCAAAATGGCGACATGGTCACATTGACGCTGGTGCAAGGTGTGCTCAACACCTTCGTGGTGTTTCTCAGCCGTGTCATCGGCTATGCGGTGGACAGCGCTTTGCGCAAGAACGACGAAGAAAACACCGGCCCCGGTATCGGTTACTACGTGACCAGCATCGTGCTCGACATTGTGTTGGGTATTGCAGCGAGCATCGTGGTGGCGTGGTTCAGTCGCCAACGAGAATTTCGCGCGGATGCAGGCGCAGCAGCGTTGATGGGCAGAAAGCAACCGATGGTGAACGCATTGACCCGTTTGCAGCACATGCAGTCTGAGGGCTTGCCTCCCAGCCTGCAAGCCATGGGCATCAGTGGCGGTTTGGGCAAAATGTTTTCTTCACACCCACCGCTGGAAGAACGCATCGCTGCATTGCAAAACGCGGCCTGACACACACGCCTTGTTCACCCGAAACGCGATCAACCCAGTGCTTGGGTGATCGCGTTTTTTTTGACCAAGGGTTTGGGGCACTTGGGCAGGTCAAACCAACTGCGCACATCCTCTTGCAAACCGACCCCATGCATGAAGTTGTAGATGGCTTTTTTCAAACCTCGACCCAACAGATCGTGGTCGGTGCCAGTGGGGTCGATGAAGCCCACGTCGTTTTGCGCAAACCCGCCGTCTGGCAGGGGCAGCAATTGCACCCCATACGCCTCAGGGTTCATGCCCACCGGTGAATGCACCGTGCATGCAAAACGGTGAAAAAAACCGCTGTGGATGCACCCGTTTTCAAACAACTGCCGCACATATTCCAAGGCGTCCACCGTGTCTTGCACGGTCTGTGTGGGAAAGCCGTACATCAGATACGCGTGTACCAACACACCAGCATTTGCGAACCCTTGCGTGACCCTTGCCACTTGCGCCACGGTCACGCCTTTTTGCATCAAAGCCAGCAGCCGGTCAGACGCAACTTCCAAACCACCAGACATGGCGATGCATCCGCTTTCTGCCAACAACTCGCACAGGTCAGGGGTGAACGTTTTTTCAAACCGGATGTTGCCCCACCAAGTCACTTGCAACTGGCGGCGTACTATTTCCTCGGCCATGGCTTTGAGTGCTTTGGGTGGGGCTGCCTCGTCGACAAAAT
>RFYK01000165.1 GCA_009925585.1 Betaproteobacteria bacterium
GATAATTTTGGATTGGCCGAAATTGCAGTGACATTTCCGGCGCGAGAGAAGAAATTCCTGAATCCCGGCAATGAAACAAGTGACCAAGGGTTCCGTGTCACGGGCGAAGCAGAAACTGCTGCCGGATATTTGATGTTGTTGAAGTTCGGCACTGCATAGATCTTGTTGTACACGATTGTATTCGGACCAATTGCGAATGCCTGCATGTCATTCGTGGTGTTCAGGTCCTGCTGGATGTTCTGCAAGTATTTCCACCGGGGAAAAATTGCAGACGGCAATATCAATGGAACCGCGCTGACTACAAACTGGTTGCTTTTGTATCGACCGAACGGATATCCGAATTTTGTGAAATTGTAGGCAGTCGAGCTCGAAAGCAAAACAGGCAGGCGCACATATGAAGGAGGATTGCTGATTGCCTTGTATGAGGACAGGCTTGGAGCAATGTTCTTGTAGACAACCGGATTGGTAGTCAAGGCAACGATCTGTTGCTTGTCAATGGAGGCGGAGTCATTTGTGATAACCTGTGCGTACTTGTATCGGGGAAGTTGATTGGAAGCGGGGAATTTTTGCAGCCGCGAAAAATTATATGATGAAGTGATGTTGTTCCCGCCAAATGTTGCATCATTTGACTGCACGACAAGACCCGCAAGAAGATAACGGTACAGATTCATGTCGGTTCCTCCAGTGGAAACCGTCCATGACATTGTCGTTGATGCCGAGCTTGTCACTTTTGCGCTTCCCGCTGCTTCCCATGCGCCGTCAGATGAGGCAAACCATGGAGTCACGAGCGCATCTTGTCCCGACCCGTATCCGCCGGATGCAAAGGTGTTCCACCCGGCAATGGTGTTCACGGCAATGGATCCTGTGGAACTTGCCATGGAAATGGAAGCAGTCTGGCTTCCGGCCGGATAGATCAATCCCGAGGTATAGGCAAATGAGGCAAGCGGAGTGGTGGCGTTGACACCTGAGAAGGACCATGCTGCTGCCTGAATGTAGTTTGCTGAAGCGAATGTCGCAATAACGTTGTAGGAAGTCCCTGTGGGAGGATTCAAGTAATACCAGTACTCAATGCGAGGATAATCGCCAGAGCCCTGCGAGATGCCACCTCCCGATGAACCGGACAGGGAAATGCGTGTCATTCCCACGCCATTGTAGGTAATGTTTGTGGGAGTTACCGAGTTGTCAATGAATGTGATTGCCACGAGAAGCAGCTTTGTCCCTGCTGCATATTTTGTGGAACTCACGGTGTGGGCAAAGGTCACCGAAGAGACATTTTGCCCACTTGTGCTTGTCAATGCCCCAAAATACACGGGCATTGATCATGCCCTCAATAGCAGTCTGCCTGCATTACCTGCCTGAACATTCTGGAGCGTGTAGGCATTGTTTGAATAATAGATATTCGCGCCATAAGAGAAAATGACGCGAGGTCCATTCGTCACCAGATGATTGAATGAATCCCCCATGACGTTGGCATTGATGGCCTGTCCGACGGATTGCTGCAGGTACGTCGGATTTCCCGCTGTCGCATTTGTGGGATCGCTCAAGAGCACCCGTGAATTGTATGTCGAGGTTGTTGACCGTCCCTTTGGAAAAATATAGAACAGTCCACGGAAGGGGACAACGGCAAGGTCACCGAAATAATCGAGGTTGTTTGCAACACGGTAGGACTGGCAGCCTGTGGTTGCTGCCGTGGTGTAGGAAGCGCTTGCCGCGGATACCAACGCGGTGGTGACCCGATAGATTGTTCCGGTGGTAGCCGCGGAAATGATGCAGTAGATTGTCCCTGCCGTAGGATCAATGTAGAACGAAGTGGGATTGTACGGGGTCGAGGATGTCGTCGTGACCACAAGGTTTGCAACATTGTAGGAGGACGTTGCATTGTCTGCGGTATACGAGACAAGACGCATGCTCTGTGCCGATGCCGCGGTGCCGTTCTGCGTGGCCGCATACGTCGTTCCGTTGTAATCCGGCACGGGTACGCCAAACACTGAAACGAACGCCAATGCCGTGGGACTTGTGTACAATGCTGGCAGTGCAACCGTTGCAACACCAGTCAATGAGCCGGAATATCCGTATCCCGCAGACAAGATGACGGGTGTTCCTGTCACCGCTCCGTTGGTGACCGCCGCAGAGGCGATGGCAAGTCCCGTTCCTCCGGCTATCTGGAAGTACAACGTGCCTGATAGTCCCCCCAGATATCCCGTGCCAGCAGCATTGATCGCTGCTGCGGTAACCGCTCCGGACGCAACGGTGGTGTTGACAGTGAATGACGCTCCGTAGTTCAACGCGGCGCTCATCGTTGCCGACATCGAAACTCCTGACGAGACCGTTGAGGACTGGCTCAAGGTGTAGGTTCCCGTTCCGCCAGTGCCGGTGCCGAGGGCAACGATCACTGAATTCGCAGTGACACCTGAGCCAGTGACTGTCTGCCCGATTGCAAGGTTTCCAATCGCAACCGCAGAGACCGTCATGGTTGTTCCCGAAATGGTGGCAGTGAATGAAGCCGTCATGATTGCCAACGAACAGATGGTAGGCTGCAGTGCCGGGAACCTCTGCGTGACATACAGGTACTTGTTGTCAAGGCTCAGGTATCCTCCACCCATCATGACGGCAGTCGGCAACGCCGTTCCCGCAGTGTATCCAGTTCCTCCATACACCACGGTTGCTGCACCTGTGGTGGCACCTGCGGTTGTCAACGAGATGGAACACAGCGCAGGCAATCCGGTCTGTCCCGGTATGGTGAAATACAGCGTTCCGGAAGTTTGGCCGAGATATCCGGTTCCTGCAGCAGTCACCGTTGCCGCGGTAACCGCACCGCCCGTCACGGTTGTGGTGACCGTCAATCCTGATCCCGCACCATTGGGAAACACGTAACTTGTTGCTGCCAATGTTTCCGTGTCGATCTTCGCC
>RFYK01000166.1 GCA_009925585.1 Betaproteobacteria bacterium
TGCTTTGAGGTTGCCGCTGGTGCTGGTGTTGCCCGTGGTGTTGATGGTTGGTGTGGCTGCGGTGACGATGTCACCAGAGACTTTGTTGCTGAAGGTGACGGCGCCGGGCACCAACGAAGAGCCATAGACAGACGATCCCGCGCCCAACACACCAGCAAGAGACAAGGTCGTCACGGTGTAATCACCAACGGTTCCTCCAAAAGAATAGTTACCTGCATCGGCACCATTCAGTGCCAGCGTTTGCTTGTTGGTGTAGGTGCCTGCTTTGAGGTTGCCGCTGTTACTGGTGTTGCCCGTGGTGGTGACAGACACAGTGCCTGCGGTGACCACATCGGTGCCTGTGCCGCTAGAAAGAATGCCTGTGGTGATGGTGGCGCTGCCCGGTGACAGCGCGGCGCCATAGACCGAGGTACCGCTGGTGATGTTGCCGCCCAGCGTGGCTTTGGAAACGGTGTAGTTGCCGGTGGTGCCTGCGAAGGTGTAGTTGGCGGCATCTGTTCCGCTCAACGTGCCACTGACCGATTGAATGCCAGAGTAACTGCCTGCTTTGAGGTTGCCGCTGGTGCTGGTGTTGCCAGCCGTGCTGATCGTCACCGTGTCCGGGTTGACGACATCACCAGAGACTTTGTTGCTGAAGGTGACGGCACCTGACACCAGTGAAGCACCGTAGACAGACGAGCCCGCCCCGATGGCACCAACCAGTGCCAGTGGTGTCACGGTGTAGTTGCCGGTCGTGCCTGCGAAGGTGTAGTTAGCGGCGTCAGCACCGCTCAGCGTGCCGCTGACCGATTGAATGCCTGTGTAGGTGCCTGCTTTGAGGTTGCCACTGGTGCTGGTGTTGCCCGTGGTGGTGACAGACACGCTGGCAGAGCTGACCACATCGCCAGCGACTTTGTTGCTGAAGCTCACTGCGCCTGGCACCAGCGAAGAGCCGTAGGTGGAAGAGCCGGCACCCAACACACCGGCAAGCGACAAGGTCGTCACGGTGTAGTCACCAACGGTTCCACCAAAAGAATAGTTACCTGCATCGGCACCGCTCAGTGTCAGTGTTTGCTTGTTGGTGTAGGTGCCTGCTTTGAGTGGTGAGGGTGGCAGTGCCCGGAACCAGCGCGGCGCCATAGACGGATGAGCCGCTGGCGATGCTGCCCCCAAGCGTGGCTTTGGAAACGGTGTAGTTGCCGGTGGCGCCGCTGTAGGTGTAATTGCCTGCGTCGGCACCTGACAAAGTACCCGCGGAGGTTTGGACGCCTGTGTAGCTGCCTGCTTTGAGGTTGCCGCTGGTGCTGGTGTTGCCCGTGGTGTTGATGGTGACAGTGTTCGCAGCTGAAACGCTGTCCCCGGTGAGCACACCGGAGATGGAGACCGTGCCCGCCACCAAGCTGGCACCGTAGACCGAGCTTCCCGAGCCGATCGTGCCGGTCAATGTTTTGGCGGTGACCGTGTAGTCGCCCGTGGCCCCTGCAAACGTGTAATTGGATGCACCCGTGCCACTCAAGGTGGAAGACACACTTTGGATACCCAGATGACTGCCTACTTTGAGGTAGGCGGCACCACTCAAGAGGCCAGCCGTGTTGATCACTACCGACGCGGTGGACACCGAGTCGCCATTGACCACGCCTGTCAAAGTGACCGCGCCAGCGGTGAGAGTTGAACCATAAACTGAGCTGCCAGAGGCAATGCTGCCGGTCAAGGTTTTGGGGTTGATGGTCCATGTGTTGGCCGAACCCATGTAGACCGACAAGCTGCTGTTTGCCATAGACAAACCACTGGCGTAGGTCAAGCTGTATGTGCCTGCAGAGGAGGTCGAGCTGAGGGTGCTGCTGCTGATGCTGGTACCGCTTTTGGTGATGGTCCAGGTGGGTGTGCCAGTCAAACGGTAACCGATGGCCTCGTTGCCAGCGATGTCGTTGTTATAGAGTTTGTAACTCAGCGTCGGTGTGCTGCCGTAAGTGCCGCTGCTGCTGCTCAAACGCAAATACAGCGCGCTGTGTCCAACGCCCATCACCGGGAAATCGCTGTTTTGACCACTGATCTGCCCCCATGTGGTGGTGTTCCATCCGGCCGCAGAAAAATTGCTGAAGGTTTGCATTTGCGCACCGGTCAACCCGGTGATGCCACTTTTGCCGGGGGTGGTGCTCAGACCTGAGCTGGTGGTGTTCCAAAAACTTGCCAAGAAACTGCCACCGCTGTTAGGGCTGCCGTAAAAACCTTGGGTGGACCCACTGCCCAAAGTGATCTGACCTGTGGCGTATGAATTGCTGATGGTGTTGTTACGGTGAATACCCACCAAGCTACCCACCTCGGTGCCCGCGCCAGCCACTTGGACATTGCCCGTGGCATAGGCATCGGTCACGGTGGAGTTCAGGGTTTCGGCAATCAGGCCGCCCACGTTTTGGGCAGAGCCAGAAATCTCGATGTTGCCAGTGGAATAGGCTTTACTCAACGTCAATGAATTGCCAAAACCAATCAAGCCGCCCACACCTTCACCATACCCAGACACGGTCACAGAGCCGGTGGCATACACGCTCGAGACAGTACCTTCAGAGTAGCCAATCAATCCTCCTATCCCTCGTGGATTGATGCCCACGCCACCCGAATTGGCGCCAGCGATCACACTGCCTGTGGCATACGATTCCGTGACGGTGGCTGAGTTGATACCTATCAAACCGCCAATGGCTCGGGTGGAGGTGCTGCCAGTGACCGAGCCACTGGCGTATGCGTATTTGACCGTGCCATTGTTGATACCCACCAAGCCGCCGATCGCCTCGGTGCCAGCAGCCGAACTCACATTGGCCACGCTGTAACTTTTCAAGATGGTGCCGTTGTTGACGCCGGCCAAACTGCCGATGGCGCCAGGTGTGCCAAGCGAGCGAACCGTGCCACTGCTGATTCCAAGGTTCGAGACATTG
>RFYK01000167.1 GCA_009925585.1 Betaproteobacteria bacterium
CCGTGCGCACATCTCGCCACACGCCAGCACCATGTTCGCCTTGCAGTGAAGCGATCGCATCCAGCCGCTGTTGAGCCAAAGTGCGTTCGCGCGGCGGTTCCAACAGCCAGCGTTTTAACGTTCGGCTGCCCATGCCCGTCATGCAGGTGTCCATCAGCGAGAACAACGTCGGGCTGTCTTCGCCACGCAGCGTTTGGGTCAACTCCAAATTGCGCCGGGTGGTGGCGGGCAGATCAATGCGTTCTTCGTTGCGCTCGACCCGCAGTGTTTGCACATGCGTGAGGCTGCGGCCTTGTGTGTGTTCGGCATAGGCCAACAACGCCGATGCAGCCGCGTGGGCTTGAACCAAGGAATGCGCTTGCCAAGCTTCCAATGAGGCCGCATGGAGTTGTTCGAGCAACTTGCGCTGGCCCAATGCACTGTCAAATGCCCAGCTCGGGCGCTCGGACTTCACCGTCACCCCAGCCAATAACGGCAACAGGTGGGCGGGCAGGTCGTTGCTGTAAATCACTTCACTGGGTGCAATCCGCGCGATCCACGCCGGCAGTTGGTCGCAAGCGCATTCGGCCAAACGCAATTCACCTTCGGTCACGCTCAGCCATGCCAACCCGCAACCTTGCGGCTTGCCGGCACGTTCGCTTGCATGCACTGCCAGCACATAGGCTTCGGTTTTGTCATGCAGCAATTCGGCATCGGTCAAGGTGCCGGGTGTGACCACGCGAACCACTTTGCGCTCGACCGGACCTTTGCCACCGACTTCACCGACTTGTTCGCAGATGGCCACCGATTCACCAAGCTTGATCAGGCGCGACAAATAGCTGTCCACCGAATGAAACGGCACACCTGCCATGACCACCGGTTGACCGGCTGACTGCCCGCGTTGGGTCAAGGTGATGTCGAGCAGTCGTGCGGCTTTTTCTGCGTCGTCAAAAAACAGTTCGTAAAAATCGCCCATGCGATAAAACAGCAGCGTGTTTGGAAAATCTGCTTTCAGGCCCAGGTACTGGACCATCATGGGGGTGTGCATTGATGTGTCTGCCATGGTCACACAACGCGTGTTGAGATTTATTTGCCTGCGTCGATGACTTTGCTGACCTCGGCAATCGCTTGCGCTGCGACGGCTTTGTCAGCCACACCTGCAAATTTGGAATAGGGTTGCAAGAGTGTGACAAGTTGCGCGTAAATTTTGGGGTTGGCAGCCAAGCACTCGCGTTGGTGCAAAAAATCTGCCTCGCCTGTGAAGTTGCCCACCAGCCCACCTGCTTCGGTGACCAACAGCGCACCGGCTGCCATGTCCCAAGGGTGTAGACCGGTTTCAAAAAAACCATCACTGAATCCGGCGGCGACATAGGCCAAGTCCAGCGCGGCCGCACCCGGGCGACGCAAACCAGCCGTGCGGGTCATGACCTCGGACATCATGCTCAAGTAAGCATGAAAGTCGTCGCCGTCACGAAACGGAAAGCCCGTGCTGATGAGGCATTCCTTCATGCGGATGCGTTTGCTCACGCGCAGACGACGGTCGTTGAGAAAAGCGCCACGTCCACGCGTGGATGTGAACAAATCGTTGCGCGTGGGGTCGTAAACCACGGCTTGCTCCAAGCGGCCTCGGCTTTGCAAGGCGATGCTGACGCAATAAAACGGAAAGCCGTGGATGAAATTGGTGGTGCCGTCCAACGGGTCGATGATCCACAGGTGTTCAGCGTTTGGGTTGCCGTGCGTGCGACCTGACTCTTCGGCCAGGATGCCGTGGTCCGGGTAAGCGTTGAGCAAAGTTTCAATGATGGTGTTTTCGCTGGCCTGATCGACTTCGGTGACAAAGTCGTTTTCCATTTTTTTGGAAACCCGGACCGATTCCACATCCAGTGCTGCGCGGTTGATGAGGGTGCCCGCTGCCCGTGCCGCCTTGATGGCGATGTTGAGCATGGGATGGATGGAGGAGGATGAGGCGGTGGACATGGGGGAGGATCAGCAAGCCTGTGTTGAACGCGAACAAGCAGCGTCTATCAGCAAAAAAACACGCCCGACAGAGCGGGCGGCGACAATAGGGCTATTTTAGTCCCATGCAAACGCGCTTCATCCTGATTGAAACCAGCCACGCCGGCAATGTCGGTGCGACCGCACGCGCCATGCGTGTCATGGGCTTTGACGACTTGGTGCTGGTCAAACCACGCTGGGCCAATGTGCTGCGGCGCGATGAGACCATACAGCGCGCCAGCGGTGCACTGAATGTGCTGGAAAAGGCGCGCATGGTGGACACGCTCGACGAGGCACTCGATGGCATGACGCACCTTTGTGCAACCGCCATGACGCCACGCGATTTCGGACCGCCCACGCGCACGCCGCGTGCGCATTTCTCACAATGGCCCAAGCCGCAAGAGTCGGTGGGCGGCATGGCTTTCTTGTTTGGCTCAGAGCGATTTGGGATGAAAAATGAAGACGTCTACCGTTGCCATGTGGCGTTGAGCATTCCCACTGACCCGTCGTTTGGTTCTTTGAATTTGGCCAGTGCGGTGCAGGTGATTGCCTATGAATGGCGCTTGGCACTCGGTGGGTTCACGGTGCAGGATGCGGTGGTGCCGAGCCTTCACGCCGACGCGGGTCAAATCGCCGGCTTGTTGTCGCATTGGCAACAGTCGCTGACCGACATCGGGTTTCTAGACCCGCAGGCCCCCAAAAAACTGATGCCGCGATTGAATCAATTGTTCAACCGTGCCGGTTTGACCGAAGAGGAGGTCCATATTTTTCGGGGAATTGCCAAGGCGATGGCACAGGCCGCCGATCGAAAAAGTTAGACTCATTGCATGTTTTCCAGAATCCGCTCAGACATTCAAACCATCTTGGACCGTGATCCTGCTGCGCGCAGCGGGTTTGAGGTGTTGAC
>RFYK01000168.1 GCA_009925585.1 Betaproteobacteria bacterium
GGTTCTGTGGACGATGTGCTCGAGAAAAAAGCCTATTTCCCTTTTTACATGCACCGCACCAGCCATTGGCTGGGCATGGATGTGCACGATTGCGGCAGCTATGTTGAACCGGGTGAAGCCAACACTGCCCCTGCCAAGGCCGACCCCTTGACCGGCCAAATGGTGCAGCCGCGCCCCAGCCGCGTGTTGCGCGAGGGCATGGTGCTGACCCTCGAGCCGGGGTTGTATGTGCGGCCGGGCGAGGGCGTGCCAGAGGCTTTTTGGCACATCGGCATCCGGATTGAAGACGACGCCATCGTCACGGCCAAAGGGTGTGAGCTGATCAGCCGAGGTGTGCCTGTGGACGCAGACGAAATTGAAGCCTTGATGCGTGGCTAGGGCCCAATAGTCTCTATCAATCTATTAGTGACAATCAATTGGCTATTTTAATTAATAGCTTCTATCATTGCTCCTGTTCCGATTTATTTCATCAATCACAGGAGTCTGACATGCTTACCTCACAACGCCCCGAGATCAAAACCTTGGCCAACCTTGAAGCCGCCTTTGCTGGCGAGTCGATGGCCCATACCAAGTACCGCTATTTCGCCCGCATCGCCCGCGCCATGGGTGACGAAGAAACCGCACGCACGTTTGAAGAGACCGCAGACCAAGAACTTCAGCACGCGTTTGGCCATTTGGATTTGCTCTACCCCAAGGCCGACATGACGCCCGCCAAAGCCCTTCAAATCGCGATAGACGGCGAAACCTACGAATACACCGAGATGTACCCCCGCTTTCGCCAAGTCGCCGAAGCGGAAGGCAACGCCGCGGCGGTCGCTGAAATGAACGAGCAAATCGAAGAATCCCAAGTTCACGCCGCGCAATTCACCGCCACCTTGGCCAAAGCGCAAAAGCGGTTTGCCGCATTGGCCAAGGTCGAAGAGCGTCACGCCAACCATTACAAGGCACGCTTGGCACAAGCCACGGCTTGACTTCGGCATTCGCGATACTCAGTTCAGTTTTTCAGCCCTTTCAGGAGTTTTCCATGAGCACCTCTTTCCATACCTATGTTTGCATCGTTTGTGGCTTCATCTATGACGAAGCGGTGGGCCGCCCCGAGGACCAGATCGCTGCGGGCACCCGCTGGGCCGATGTGCCTGCCGACTGGACCTGCCCAGACTGCGGCGTGGCCAAAGCCGATTTCGAAATGGTCGAGGTCTGACCATGGCCAACGCCCCCGTCGTGGTGTTGGGCAGCGGCTTGGCCGGCTGGACCAGCATCAAAGAATTTCGCAAGCACGACAGCCAAACACCCGTGGTGATGGTCACCGCTTCGTCGGGGGATGCCTATCCCAAGCCCGCGTTATCGACCGCGTTTGCGCAAGCCAAAACACCCGCGCAATTGATCAATGGTCAAGCAGCCGACTTGGCGGCAAGCTTGAATGTGAGCTGCCATGCCAACACGCGTGCGCTGTCGCTCAACCTGTCCACACAGCAATTGCACACCGACACACAAACATTGACCTACAGCCGTTTGGTGCTGGCGCAAGGGGCCGAGCCCATTCGCCTGCCGTTGTCTGGGGATGCCGCAGACAGCGTGTTGTCGGTGAACCAATGGGCCGATTACGCCTTGCTTCGCGAACGTTTGCAGCCGGGCGCACGGGTGTTGATCATGGGCGCGGGGTTGATTGGCTGTGAATTTGCCAATGACTTGGCAGGCGCAGGTTTTCAAGTGCATTTGGTTGACCCGGCCGACCGTGCATTGGCGGCGTTGTTGCCCGAGCAAGCGAGTGCAGCATTGCAACAAGCCTTGGGCAACTTGGGCGTGGTCTGGCATTGGAACAACCGTGTGACCAGCGTGTCTCGCCAGGGTTCTGCATTACAAGCGCTGTTGGCGAATGGCGAGACATGGCAAGTTGACTTGGTGCTGAGCGCCATTGGTCTGCGGCCTGACACATCTTGGCTGGCCGATGCCGGCTTGGCCTGTGACCGTGGCGTGTTGGTCAATCCCTGTTTGCAGACCAGTGATGAACACGTGTATGGCTTGGGTGATGTGGCGCAATACGCCTCGGCTGGTCACCGCTTGCTGCCCTATGTCATGCCCATCATGACGGCGGCTCGTGCATTGGGCGCCACGCTCGCGGGCACACCAACCCCTGTCGTGTTTCCCGTGATGCCGGTGGCAGTGAAAACGCCCGCGTTTGCGTTGTTGTTGGCATTGCCAGCACCCGGCGTAAACGGTGCGTGGCAAGCCACCGATGAACATGTGTGGCAATTCATGGATGACCTCGGCGCTTGTCGTGGTTTTGTGCTGGGTGGCAAACAAACCGCACAACGCGCGAAAGCCATGCAATGGCTGGCTGCTTGAACGCACAAAACGCTGCGGGATTCTCTGCGTCAGCACGACACTTGTTCGTTGTATGCTTAAGACAAATGTTCCGCTGTTTCAAGTCCCTCAAGAAGTCGATAGCCCGTTCAATATGGGTTGCCATGGCGGCTGGCATGCTGTGCGTCACCGCATCCGCTGAAGCCACTTTATGGGGCGGTCGACCCGAGCTCGGCATCGAATACGAACACGAAAAAATGGCCGACAACGTGAGTCACGGCAACTCGATCACCTTGATCCCCAGCCTGAGTTTCAAAACCGGGCCGATTCACCGGATTGACTTGATGCTTGAGGGTGAACGCGACAAAGAAGTCAGCAGCGGCGTGACGAGTTTCAGCAACCTCTACAAAGTGGCCGTCAGGGTGCGCAAAAACGTGCCTTTACATGGCGACTTGGGCATGTATTTCCGTGGCTTGGTCGGGCATGCCCAATCGGACTCCGAAAAATATTTTTAC
>RFYK01000169.1 GCA_009925585.1 Betaproteobacteria bacterium
CATGGCTATGCCCACCACATCCAACGACTGATGGTGACAGGCTTGTATGCCCTATTGCTCGGCGTCAAACCGCAAGCGGTACACATTTGGTACCTCAGTGTTTATGTAGACGCGGTAGAGTGGGTGGAATTACCCAACACCCTAGGCATGGGACAGTTTGGCGACGGCGGACTGATGGCCAGTAAACCTTATGTTGCCAGCGGCAAATACATCCAACGTATGAGCAACCACTGCGCAGGGTGCAAGTATGATCCCGCCCAATCGACAGGCCCGCGCGCCTGCCCGTTCACTACCTTATATTGGGATTTTTTGATGCGTCACGAGGACGGTCTTAAGAAAAACCCGCGTATGGCCATGCAACTTAAGAACCTGGGACGACTCGATGCGACAGCGAGGGAAAGCATTACAGACCATGCCACGGCCCACCGTAATGCCCAGATTGAGGCGACGATCCCAACACAGTGACAATTGCTCTTCATCACGAAAGGTACGATATGCCCCATTCCCCGCTGAGCTTCATATGCGCAGGTACCGGTGTTCGGTGCTTAGCGCTTGTTCTTTTCACTCTGATCGCGACCTCACAAACTGCCATGGCCATTGAAGAACCCAGCTTTAAAGTAATCGTCAAGTCCGGCAATTTTGAGCTGCGGCAATACGTTTTGAGCTGCGGCAATACGCTCCCATGCTGGTCGCAGAAACTTTGGTGGATGGCGACATGGATGATGCCGGGAGCACCGGATTTAGAAGGATCGCCGATTACATCTTTGGCAACAACCAAGTACAGACCAGCACCGGTTCGGCAAAAATCGCCATGACTGCCCCTGTCACTATGGAGCCGCAATCCCAAAAAATTGCTATGACTGCGCCGGTTGCGCTTATGCCTGCCGAGAGCATGGGGGCGTCCAAGCAATGGCGTGTTCATTTCGTAATGCCGTCCCAATACAACATGAACACCATTCCCACACCGAAAAACCCGGATGTGAAACTGCGGGAGATTCCTGGGAAGCTTTTTGCGGTGAGCAGTTTTACCGGCTTTAACACCCAAACACGCGTTCAAGCAAAAACAGATGAGCTCAACGTGTGGATTGGACAGAAGAATTTGAAAGTGCTAAGTCAAGCACAACTCGCTCGCTACGATCCACCATGGACGCTGCCCATGTTCAGGCGCAATGAGGTGATGATTGAAGTAGAAGGCTTGAAAGACCCTCTTAAATGAAATTTCCCGCGCCTACTTGATTGTTAAGCTGGCCAGTCCAACGCCTTTCACCAACTAAGCTCGCCCTGTGCCCCAAATCACTCGAAATTTGCTAATTTTCATCGTCGTACTGACGGCGGCGGGGATAGTAGCCGTATGGGCACCAGACCGACCAGTGGAAACCTTGACGGCCCGCTGGGCACCGCCCCCGTCGCAATTTGTGGCGATTGATGGCATGCGCGTGCACTTGCGCGATGAAGGACCCAGCGACGACCCCGAACCCATCATTCTTTTGCATGGTACTGGTGCAAGTTTGCACACCTGGGATGAATGGACCCTGGCGCTCAAATCAAAACACCGGGTGATCCGCGTGGACCTACCAGGGTTTGGCCTTACCGGACCCACCCAGGATGGTAACTACCACATGCCGGTCTACACCCATTTCGTGCATGCATTGATGGAGGCATTACACATTGAGCGTGCGGTCTTGGGTGGTAACTCATTTGGTGGCGATGTGAGCTGGCAAACCGCGGTCGCCTACCCCAACAAGGTCGCAAAGCTGATTTTGGTGGATGCTTCAGGTTATGTGACTACAGCCGCGTCCGTGCCCATCGCCTTCAAACTTGCACAAATGCCACTGCTTAGCAGTCTGCTGAGTAATATCTTGCCGCGCAGTGTTGTTGAATCTAGTGTTCGTAACGTGTATGCCGATCCTGCCAAGGTCACTCCTGAATTGGTAGATCGCTATTACGATCTGGCACTGCGCGCCGGCAACCGAAAAGCCATCACTAAGCGATTCGCTCAAAACAAGCCAGGCCAAAATGAAAGTGCGATCAGAAAGCTAAAGCTGCCAACCTTGATCCTTTGGGGAGGTCTTGACCGGCTTATCACCGTCGACAATGCTGAAAAATTTCATCGCGATATCACTGGCAGCCAACTGATCGTTTTTGAAAAGCTGGGGCATGTTGGGCATGAGGAGGATCCAGTTGCGACGGTGGCTGCCGTCCAAGCTTTTTTGGAGCAATAAAGCAGCCGCATCGTTTTTCTGCTGATCCCCAAGGCTGCGATTCGATCGCCAACGCATCACAGAGCTTGCGACACGGGGGTGATGATGTGTGGCAACCAGCTACCGTGTGGAATTGCGATGGTCGGCCTCGGAACTGAGCAGCTGGTAAAGCGCCAATCCGATAAAGGCACCAATTACCTCGGCCACTGCGAATTGAATCGCATTGCCTGGATAAATTCCGGCAAACGTATTGCTCATCATGCGGCCAAAAACCGCTGCTGGATTGGCAAATGAGGTGCTTGCGGTAAACCAGTAGGCCGCGCCGATATAGCAGGCAACCATAATCGATGCTTTACCAACTCCAGAACGCAGAATCACAAAAACGAGTCCAGCCGTGGCCACTGCCTCCGCTAAGTATTGGCCATTTCCGCTACGTACCTTGGTGGACCATTGCAAGATCTCCAGATCAAACATAGCGTGCGCAAGCCAGGCGCCTAAGGCGGCACCCAGCAGTTGGGCCACGATATAGCCAAGCAGCAAAGCACGGGGCAGGTCATTGCGATAG
>RFYK01000170.1 GCA_009925585.1 Betaproteobacteria bacterium
TTTTCAGCGGCGATCATGATGGGCGCGCCGTGCGTGTCATCGGCACACACAAAATTCACCGCGTGGCCTTGCATGCGTTGAAACCGCACCCAAATGTCCGCTTGGATGTATTCCATCATGTGGCCGATGTGGAAATTGCCGTTGGCATAGGGCAAAGCGGTGGTAACAAACAGGCGACGCTGGCTCATAAATAAGGTGTTTGGGAGGGGAAACAGCGATTTTATGCGCCACGGCATTCGCAACCCCATGACCCATCAGGACATCCTTGCGAGTCTGTTGGCTAGACTTGGCGGTTTTGCATTGAACCTTTGGAGACCTTATGGCCTTGACTGAACAAGACATCCACACCGCTTTGCAAACGGTGGTGGACCCGTTGACCGGCCAGGATTTTGTCGCGGCCAAAGCCATCAAGCACCTGCAGATTCAAGGCGGCGCGGTCAGTTTTGATGTGGTGTTGGGTTACCCTGCCAAAAGTTTGTGGGCCTCGTACCAACAACAACTCGAGCATGTGGTGTCTCAAGTGCCAGGCGTCAGTTCAGTGAAGGTGTCGGTCAGCAGTCAGGTGGTGGCGCACGCTGCTCAGCCCGGCGTGGCCTTGCTGCCGCAAGTCAAAAACATCATTGCGGTGGCATCCGGCAAAGGCGGGGTTGGCAAGTCCACCACTGCTGCAAATTTGGCGTTGGCGTTGGCCGCTGAAGGCGCGAGTGTCGGTTTGCTCGACGCTGACATTTATGGCCCCAGCCAACCGATGATGATGGGCTTGTCAGGTCGGCCCGAAAGCACCGATGGCAAAACCATGCAGCCGCTAGAAAACCATGGTGTGCAAGTGATGTCGATTGGATTTTTGGTGGCGCAAGACCAAGCCATGGTCTGGCGAGGTCCCATGGCCACCCAAGCGTTGGAGCAGCTGTTGCGTCAAACCCAATGGCGCGACTTGGATTACCTGATCATCGACATGCCCCCAGGGACAGGCGACATCCAATTGACGTTGAGCCAACGCGTCCCATTGACCGGCGCGGTCATCGTCACCACGCCGCAAGACATTGCCTTGATCGATGCCATGAAAGGCATTCGCATGTTTCAAAAAGTGGGAGTGCCGATTTTGGGTCTGGTGGAAAACATGGCGATGCATGTCTGCAGCCAATGCGGCCATGCCGAGCATATTTTTGGGGTCGAGGGTGGCAAAAAATTGGCGCAAGCGGAAGGCATGACGTACTTGGGTGCGTTGCCGCTCAGCATGTCCATCCGTGTGCATGCGGACAGCGGTTTGCCCAGTGTGGTGGCTGAACCCGACAGCGAAGTGGCTGGCATTTACAAAGCCGTGGCCCGCCAGCTGGCGGTCAAGGTGGCGTCCAAGGCCAAAGACTTTTCGTCTAAATTTCCCACCATCAAAGTGTCCAAAGACACCTGACGCCTTCAGGGTACCAAGCGCGAGGTGCCGTTGTATCGGTTGGCTTGCACAGGAATCACATAACGGTGTGAGTGTGTCAGCACATGCAACAGGCCACGGGTGCGTTGGCGCATGATGATGTCGCCAATTTCCTGAAACGAATGTTGAATCATGGCCAATTGTTCGGTGTCTATGGCGCTGGACAAATGGCCAATGAAGAAATTTTCGGTTTGCGACAACAAATCACGGTTGACGGTGGACGGGGACTGTGTGCTGTAGACGATGCCAATGTTGAATTTCGCCCCTTCTTTGGCAAACCGTGAGTAAACATCAATCGTGTTGCCTGCATTGGGCGGAAAAATCATGTGGGCTTCTTCAAAATAAATTTGAATGAAGTTGTTGTTCAATGTGTTTGAGACAAACTTGCTCTCTTGTTCTCTGAACACTGCTTCGGACAAACTGCGGCTGAAGTAACGGATGATTTGTTCGTTGGCGCTGCCCAAGTCCAGAATGACGGTTTCACCTTGCGCCAATTTGTAAAGAATTTCAGCCACGAAGTCGCCGGCCTCTGGTGAATGGAACTGCAGGCAAGGGCGCAACACAAACGGGCTGTAACCGATGGGCGGGAACATGAAACTGATCATGATTTCTTCATCGCTGTCAAAAATGAATTGACCGTTGCGGCGCAAACTGGGGTCGTTTTGGTAGGACTGGCTGAAACGCGCCACCACGCTGATTTCGGTCACCATGTCAGCAAAAGTGGTGGGCAAAGGCGGGGGTGGGGAATTGCGAATGGCTTGGTAAGCAGACAAGCGAAGCAATTGCGGAAAACTGGGGTTGAATGGCTGGGTGATGCCAATGGCTTCCATTCGGTTTTGCAAGCGCTGTGGGTTGACTTCAAAACCGCAAATGTCCAACAAGGTCCAAAACAACATGACTTTTCGCACACGGTTGCCAATTTTTCGCTCGGAATCATGCTCTGTTCTGGCGAGGTTGGGCAATCGGCATGTCAACAGCCTGGCGACATATTCAGATTCTGCGGTGGCGGGTGGCAGCAGTTCACGCATCACGCTCAAAGCTTCAAATGTGCGTTCATAAAAGTTAAAGCGCAACAATTTGGGGGCTTCAGGTTGTGCACCGCGAGGCGTTAAAAAGTATGAGGTGCAACGGTCTGGGTAAGCGGATGCGATCGCGTCAAAGCCATCTTGTGGGTTGCTGTTGGCATATTCACCGTTGACGTCAAAAATCAACTGGCCCACATTGCGTTGGTCTTTGGTGACATCCAACATGCCTTGCACCACCAACTTCACCACATTCGATTTACCCATTCGGGTTTTGCC
>RFYK01000018.1 GCA_009925585.1 Betaproteobacteria bacterium
TCGAACCCCGGTACTCACCGTGAAAGGGTGATGTCCTAGGCCTCTAGACGATAGGGTCAAAACCTGGACGCTCGACATTCTGGTGGAGGTAAGCGGGATCGAACCGCTGACCTCTTGCATGCCATGCAAGCGCTCTCCCAGCTGAGCTATACCCCCGGCAAACATCGAGTCGACGATTATAGCCTGATATTTTTCTCACACTGTCAGGCGAGAAAAAACCTCTTCGCGTGGGAACAAAGCCATCACGGCGTCCAATGAAGGGGTTTGAGGCGTACCCAACAACAACACACGCACTGGCATCGCCAATTGGGGCATTTTCAAACCTTGGGACTGCAACACTTGCTTGATCACCGAAGCGATGGCTGCTTTGTCAGCTTCACATGTGCGCAAAGCCTCGACCAAAGCCTGAACGGCAGGGCGTATGGCGGGTGTCACGTGTTGCGCCAAGTCTTCTGCGCTTGGTGACACGGGCCGGTAAAAACGCACGGCCCAATCGGCCAAGGCCAACGTGGTGTCGCAGCGGTCTTTGAACAAGTCGCAAATGTCTGGTAAGCGGTTGTCGGTGACGATGCCTTGGTCGCTCAAATGAGTGTTGACCAGTGTCGCCAGCGCTTGGCCATCCATGGCCTTCAGATGCTGGGCATTCACCCACCTTAATTTGGCTTCGTCGAATTGCGCGGCGCTTTTACCCAAATGGTCTAAGTTAAACCACTGCACAAACTGTGCACGACTGAAGATTTCATCGTCGCCATGGCTCCAACCCAAACGCGCCAAGTAATTGACCATGGCTTCGGGCAAATAGCCTTCATCGCGAAACTGTGTCACGGCTTTGGCACCGGTGCGCTTGCTGAGTTTTTCGCCCTGCTCATTGAGCACCGTGGGCAAATGGGCATACACCGGCGGTTCATGGCCGAGCGCTTGAAAAATATGAATTTGCCGGGGCGTGTTGTTCACATGGTCATCACCCCGAATCACATGGGTGATCGCCATGTCAATGTCATCGACCACCACACAAAAGTTGTAAGTGGGTGTGCCATCAGGTCGTGCGATGACCAAGTCATCTAATTCGTGGTTGCTGATTTCAATCAAGCCTTTGACTTTGTCATCCCATTTCACAGAACCGGTCAACGGGGTTTTGAACCGCCACACAGGTTTGACACCTGCAGGCACGGCAGGCAAAGTTTTTCCTGGTTCTGGACGCCATGTGCCGTCGTAACGCGGCTTTTCCTTTGCCGCCATTTGTCGCTCGCGCAGCGCATCCAATTCAGCCACGCTCATGTAGCACGGATACACAAAGCCATGATCTTGCAACTGCGCCAGCACTTGCTTGTAGCGTTCCATGCGTTGCATTTGGTAGAACGGACCTTCGTCATGCGTCAACCCTAACCACGACATGCCTTGAAGAATCACATCCACCGCTTCTTGGGAAGAGCGCTCGACATCGGTGTCTTCAATTCGCAAAATGAATTGGCCACCAGTGGCTCTGGCAAAAGCCCATGGATACAAGGCTGAACGGATGTTGCCCAGGTGAATAAACCCCGTGGGCGACGGTGCAAAACGGGTGCGTGTGGTCATGCGGTGGCCTTGATTTGATCGAGTCCGCGAGACAAATCATTTTTCAAATCGTCAAGGTGCTCCAACCCGACCGCCACGCGCACCAAACTTTGTTGGATGCCTGCAAGTTGACGGTTGGCTTCGCTCAACCGTCCATGAGAGGTGCTGGCCGGATGGGTGATGATGGTTTTCACATCACCCAAATTGGCAGTGATGGACATCAATTGCGTGTTGTCAATCACCGTGAATGCATTGCTGCGGCAATGCTCAGGGTGGGCACCGACCACATCAAATGCCAACACCGGGCCGCCCATGGCGGACTGTTGCTTCATCGCCAAGGCATGCTGTGGATGCGATGGCAAGCCAGGAAAATGCACTTTGGCCACCTTCGGATGCTGCTCTAACCAAGTGGCCAAGGCCAAGGCTTGCTCAGATTGCGCTTTCATTCGCAATGACAAAGTCTCTAGTCCTTTGAGCACCACCCATGCATTGAAGGGTGACAAACTCATGCCTGCACTGCGCATGACTGGAATGAATTTTTCCGTCACCATGGCTTGTGAAGCGCACAAAGCACCGGCAACCACCCTGCCCTGACCATCCAAGTATTTGGTGCCCGAATGCACAATCACATCAGCACCAAAAGAGATGGGTGTTTGCAGTGCGGGGGTGCAAAAACAATTGTCAACCGCCAGCACAGCGTTGGCAGCATGTGCAATGTCTGCCAATGCACGGATGTCACAGACTTCTGTCAAGGGATTGGTCGGCGTTTCGGCAAACAGCAAACGTGTGTTTGGTTGAATGGCTTGCTTCCATTCAGACACGTCGGTTTGCGACACAAACGTGGTCTGCACACCAAACTTGGCAAATTCGCTGCTCAACAATTTGTGTGTCGAGCCAAACACAGAGTGCGAACACACCACATGGTCGCCATTCTTGAGCAGCGCCATGCACAAGAGCAAGACGGCTGCCATGCCACTGGCGGTTCCCACGCATGCTTGCGCACCCTCGAGTGCAGCCAATCTCTTTTCAAAACTGGCCACCGTGGGGTTGGTAAATCGTGAATAAATGTAGCCGTCTTCCTCGCCCGCGAAACGGCGCGCAGCGGTCTCACTGTCAGGTTGCACAAAACTGCTGGTTAAAAACAAGGCTTCGGAGTTTTCGCCATACTGGGTTTTGTCAACCGCAGTGCGCACAGCCATGGTTTCTTTGTGAAAGTGGTCGGGATTCAAAGCGTCAGTCATAACAGGTCAACGCACTTCAGCGTTGGGTAAGGCAAGTCGAGAATGGTCTGCAGCATCTTCTTCACCGCCAACGCGTTGTTGGCCCAAGCGTGTGATGTCTTCCACGCTCACGTCGCCAGTGATGTAAATGCCGTCAAAACAAGAAGCGTCAAAGCCTTGGATGGCCGGTGCACCTGGCAAGGCAGCACGCTTGACCGCTTCGAGCATGGGGGCAATGTCTTGGTATATCAACGCATCGCATCCAATCAATTCGCGCACTTGCTCGACTGAACGGCCAAACGCCACCAACTCTTCAGACGTGGGCATGTCGATGCCATACACATTGGGGTAACGAACCGGTGGCGCAGCACTGGCCAAATACACTTTTCTGGCGCCTGCATCCCGCGCCATTTGCACAATTTCACGGCTGGTGGTGCCGCGCACAATCGAATCATCAACCAGCAACACATTGCGGTCTTTGAATTCGCTGACGATGACATTGAGTTTTTGGCGCACTGAGCGCTTGCGCACCGCTTGACCAGGCATGATGAACGTGCGGCCCACATAACGGTTTTTGACAAACCCTTCGCGGTAAGGCTTGCCCAGCAAATGCGCCAATTGGGTGGCGCTTGGGCGGCTGGATTCAGGGATGGGAATCACCACGTCAATGTCGGAAGGCGGAACGGTTGAGACCACGCGCTTGGCCAATGTCTCGCCTAAATTCAATCTCGCTTGGTAAACCGATATGCCATCCATGGTTGAGTCAGGACGCGCCAAATACACGTATTCAAAAATGCAGGGCTTCAAGCAATGGACAGTTGCACATTGGTAGGCATGCAGTTCTCCTTGCATGTCGATGAACACCGCTTCTCCAGGCGCGACATCGCGAACAAACGCATGGCCAGTGCCTTCAAGGGCAACCGATTCGCTGCCAACCATCCAGGTGCCGTCGCTGCCTTGGCCCAAGCACAAAGGCCGAATGCCAAATGGATCACGAAACGCCAGCACCCCATGACCTGCAATCATGGCAATCACGGCATAAGAACCTCTGATGCGACGGTGAACCCCACTGACCGCAGAGAAGACATCGGCCACTGCCAGTGTGTTGCCACGGGTGGTTTTTTCGAGTTCGTGCGCGAGCACATTCAGCAGCACTTCCGAGTCGCTCTCGGTGTTAATGTGACGGTGATCGGTTGAAAACAATTCGGCTTTGAGTGCATGGGCATTGGTCAAATTGCCGTTGTGCACCATCACCAAACCAAAAGGCGCATTCACATAAAACGGTTGCGCCTCTTCCTCGCTGTAGGCATTGCCTGCTGTCGGGTAACGCACTTGCCCCAAGCCAATGTTGCCGGGCAATGCGCGCATGTTGCGGGTGCGAAACACATCTCGCACCATGCCCTTGGCTTTTTGCATGAAGAACTTGCGATCCAATTGGGTGACGATGCCGGCAGCATCCTGACCCCGGTGCTGCAACAACAGCAAAGCGTCATAGATCAATTGGTTCACATGCGAAGGACTGACAACCCCCACTATGCCGCACATCAAGTCACCAACCTTTCCAATGGCGCCGGCAACACCGGCTTTAAATACACAAGCAATTGATGAACCGATTGGGCCACATGAGAGTTCACCCAAGCATCTGAATAGCGCAAGGGTGTGAGCCCCACCACCACGGCCATCGCCATCCACATGATGGATGCGCGCGCCACACCAAACACCACACCGAGCAAACGATCAGCCAAACCCAAACCCGCCAGCGACAACAGCCGCTTCAACACACTGCCAATCAATGCCATCACCAGCATGACCAGCAAAAAAATCAACACCCAAGCCAGCGCCACCCTGATGGTGGGCTCAGTGGCTGGCCATGGCAACGCCTGTGACAAGTCTGCAGCGTACTTGCTGCAAAGCACAAAGCTCAGCACCCAACTCACCAACGAAAAAAATTCCTTGACCACACCGCGCCAAAAACCCAATGCGGCAGACAACAACATCAGCCCCCACAGCACACCATCGACAATGTTCATGCCTTACAGCGTCAACACAACCGCATTCAAGGACAGCGATTTGGTTTTGGTGATGATTTTTTGTGCTTCTTCGCGGGAAGCAAACGGGCCAGCGCGAACACGCGTGCGTTTGCCCTCTGGGGTTTGCGCCACATGCACATAGGTTTTGACACCAGACTTTTCTAACTTGCTGCGCACTTCTTTCACTTTGGCTTCATCGGAAAAAGCGCCAAACTGAACAATGAAACGCTCAGCCGAGGCTTCTTTGGCGGCGGGTTTCGCAGAGGCGGTGGTGTCAGCAGGTGCTGGCGCTGTTTTGGCAGCTTCAGCTTTGGGTTTGGTTTCGCTGGATTTGGTGTCAGAAGAAGATGATTCAGACGGTGGATTCACTGCAGGGGTGACGGTTTTTTTGTTGTCATCCACCACCACTTGTTCGTTGGCACTGACCGCTTCTGACAGCGGTACTTTCGCGTTGTCCAATTTGTCGGGGATGGCCACCGTGGGTGGCTGAGACGGACGCACCGCGTCCCTGTCGGGCATGTCGATACGGATGTCTGACGCGAGATCGCGCGGCTTGGTGTCAAACACCAGCGGAAAACCGAGCACCGCGATCACCACCAGCACCGTCGCTCCAATCAGCCTGTGACGCGCTTGTTTTCGCAAGCTGTCCATGCTTTGCGCGTCATCCTTGGCGGATTCGGCTTGAGACGGGGATGGGGCGCGGGACTTGAAAAAGGCCATGGGCAAGGTTCAGGTAAGTGAAGCGGCGGGTAGACGGCCTTCGATTCCGTGCTGCAAAACCCCGCCTACAGTGAAAAACGAACCAAAAATGAGAATTCTATCAGCGGGGTCAGCCGCCAACAGGGCCAGACGTGTCGCTTCAGAGGGCCCTGAACATGTGATCGCCGTCGAGCTCGCCGCTGGTTTCATCGATTGCCAAACGGTTTTCAAGTCATGTGCGCTGGCGGCCCTGGGGCTGGGCAAATCGCAAAAATACCAACAGTCGACCAGCGGCATCATTCGACGCAGCAAACCCGCCAAATCTTTGTCGGCCATGGCGCCCACCACCGCATGCGTACGGGGGTAAAAACCCATGGCATCCAAATTGTGGGCCAAGGCTGCGGCAGCATGGGGGTTGTGCGCCACATCCAGCACGATCGCGGGTTGTCCAGGCAAGATTTGAAAGCGCCCAGGCCAAGCAACCATGGACAGCCCAGCACGAATGGCTTGTGCGGTAACAGGCAACTGTGCGCGCATCGCCTCCATCACTGCAATCACGCCTGCCGCGTTCAGCAATTGGTTGGCGCCACGCAGTGCCGGGTACGCCAACCCACTGTAAGTGCGGCCACGGCCACGCCAAGTCCACTGTTGGTTGTCACCTGAAAATTGCACGTCCTGCATGACTTGCCAAACGTCTGCTTGCAAATGACTGGCGTGCTTCATCAAAGAAGCAGGCGGCGAAGGGTCACTGATCACGACGGGTTTGCCCGCGCGCATGATGCCGGCTTTTTCAAACCCAATGCTTTCCCGATCGGGCCCGAGCAACGCCATGTGGTCTAAATCGACGCTGGTGATGACCGCGCAATCGGCATCAATGACATTCACTGCGTCCAAGCGGCCGCCCAAGCCGACTTCCAAAATCACCACATCCAAACCGGCGTCGGCCAAACAACTGAACAACGCCAAACTGGTGAACTCGAAATAGCTGAGCGACACATGTCCTCTTGCCACTTCGACTCGCTCGAAATGCCAAACCAAGTTCTCCTGTGCAACAGGTTGTCCATTGATGCAACAGCGCTCTTGGAAATACACCAAATGCGGCGAGGTATAAAGCCCGGTTTTGTAGCCTGCTTGCCTGTAAACAGACTCCAACATCGCGCAGGTCGAGCCTTTGCCGTTGGTGCCAGCAACCGTGACCACCGGACAGTCAAATGTCAAACCCATGGTCTTGGCCACCAATGACACCCGCTCAAGCCCCATCTCGATGGTTTGAGGGTGCAAGCGCTCACAGTGGTTTAACCAATCTTGTAAATTCATAGGAAGATTGTCACCCAAAGAGCATAAAACCCTGTCAACCACCTGCCTTGTTGTTTCGTTAGAGTGTGAGCATGTTGCGTGCATCAGGAGCCCCTCTATGAAAAAACTGCTCAGTGTTTTTGGTCTGTTTGCCCTTGTCTTTCAACCACCTTTGCATGCGCAAGAAGTCGGCCGCGTGATTTCATCGGTACCGGTCATCCAACAGGTGGCGGTACCTCGACAGGTTTGTACGCAACAGCAAGTCACCACCCAACCACACAAGTCCGGTGCAGGTGCACTCATGGGGGCCATCGCTGGCGGCACCGTCGGTCATGCCATCGGGCGAGACGGATTGGGCACCGCCATCGGCATCTTTGGTGGCGCCATTTTGGGCGACAAAATCGAGGGCGCACCGCCCCCCGAGACCAAAAATGTTCAAACATGCAGCACCCAACATTTTTACGAAAGCCGCACAGTCGCCTACAACGTGACCTATGAATACGCAGGCAAGCAATACATGGTGCAAATGCCGCAAGACCCAGGCCCTACCGTGCGATTGCAAATCACGCCTGTGGCTTCCGCTGGCAGCCAGCCTTACAACTACCCCCCACCACCGCCATTGCCTGCCGCCACTGCAGTGCCACCCCCGGGTTCTGCGCCGCAAAATTGGTGACACCGATTCAAACGACCAAGCCGCTTCATCCAAGCGGCTTTTTTGTGTGTGAGGCATGACCTAGAATCGCGCCTTTGCTCTTAACGGTGCTATTTTCATGCGTAAAAACACAAACAAGACAGCCGCCAGCAAAGCGCCACAACGTGTGGTGCTGGCTTATTCAGGGGGACTCGACACCTCCATCATTCTCAAATGGCTACAAGACGAATACCATTGCGAAGTCGTCACCTTCACGGCTGACATCGGTCAAGGTGAAGAGATTGAACCGGCGCGTGCCAAAGCCATCAAAATGGGCATCAAGCCCTCCAACATCTTCATTGAAGATTTGCGTGAAGAATTTGTGCGCGATTTTGTGTTCCCGATGTTCCGCGCCAACGCTTTGTATGAAGGCGAATATTTACTCGGCACATCCATTGCCCGTCCCTTGATCGCCAAGCGTTTGGTCGAGATCGCCCGCAAAACCAAAGCCGACGCCATCAGCCACGGCGCCACCGGCAAAGGCAATGACCAAGTGCGGTTCGAATTGGGCGCTTATGCATTGATGCCGAATGTCAAGGTGATTGCACCATGGCGCGAGTGGGACTTGCTCTCACGCGAAAAATTGCTGGCCTATGCAGACAAGCACGGCATTCCTGTGGATTTCAAAAAACGCAAAGGCGGCGCACCTTACTCCATGGATGCCAATTTGTTGCACATCAGCTATGAGGGCGGCATTTTGGAAGACCCCAATTTCGCCCCCGAAGACAGCATGTGGCGTCTGACCGTCAGCCCCGAAAAAGCCCCCAATAAACCGCAAATCATCGAACTGACCTACAAGCACGGCGACGTGGTGGCGATTTTGGCCGTCTGGACAAAGTAGAAAACCGTTATGTGGGCATGAAAAGCCGCGGATGCTATGAGACCCCTGGCGGCACCATTTTGTTGGCAGGCCACCGCGCCATTGAATCCATCACCTTGGACCGTGAAGTGCTCGCCCTCAAAGACGACTTGATGCCGCGTTACGCCCGTCTGGTCTACAACGGCTATTGGTTCAGCCCGGAACGCGAGTTGCTGCAAGGCTTGATCGATGCTTCACAAGCCACTGCCAATGGCAAAGTTCGCCTCAAGCTTTACAAAGGCACCATCATGTGCGTAGGCCGCGAAAGCAAAACCGACAGCCTGTTTGACACACGCATCGCCACCTTTGATGACGATGGTGGCGCATACAACCAGGCAGATGCCGGCGGGTTCATCAAACTCAATGCTTTGCGCATGCGCATCGCTGGCAATTTGAAAAATGAACGCGCTGCCAAAGCCGCCTCTCGCTCAACCTCTGCCAAGAAAAAGGCCTGAACCATGGTCACCGAACACATCCCCAGCGTCAGCATCACCACCAAAGCCAATGTTTTTTTTGATGGCAAGTGCGTCAGTCATCCCGTGGTGTTACCCAATGGCGAAAAAAAATCAGTGGGCGTGGTCATGCCATCTCACCTGACTTTCAACACAGCGGCCGCCGAAATCATGGAGTGCGTGGCGGGTGCGTGTGAATACAAACTGGCGGGCACCACAGAGTGGAAGCATAGCGGGCCTGGCGACAAATTTCATGTGCCAGCGAATTCATCGTTTGAAATCAAAGTGGTTGAAAGCTACCACTACATTTGCCACTTCGGTTGAAGCGGTTTGACTTCCACAAAAAGGCCTCTTGCGAGGCCTTTTTCAATGCACCAGCTTGGCTTTGGCCTGCGCAAATTCGCGTTTGAATTGGGCCACCAAGTCGGCAGTAGATTGCACTTTGGTGATCGCGCCAATGCCTTGTCCGCAACCCCAAATGTCTTTCCATGCTTTGGATTTGTCGCCCCCAAAATCCATTTTGCTGGGGTCGCTTTGCGGCAAGTTGTCAGGGTCCATGCCCGCATTGCGCACGGATGGCGCCAAGTAGTTGCCATGCACGCCAGTGAACAGGTTGCTGTAGATGATGTCGTCTGAATTGCTGTCAACGATGCATTGTTTGTATTCATCTGCCGCACGGGCCTCTTCAGTGGCAATGAATGCAGAGCCAATGTAGGCGAAATCTGCACCCATGGCGAGCGCCGCCAAAATGGCTTGGCCACTGGCGATGGAACCACTCAAAGCAAGCGGGCCGTCGAACCATTGACGAATTTCCTGCACCAATGCAAATGGGCTTTTCACACCAGCATGGCCGCCCGCACCTGCTGCCACGGCCACCAATCCATCCGCGCCTTTTTCGATGGCTTTGTGTGCGAATTTGTTGTTGATGATGTCGTGCAACACCACGCCGCCATAGCTGTGTGCGGCTTGGTTGATTTCTTCACGTGCACCCAAGGATGTGATGATGATCGGCACTTTGTATTTGACACACATGGCCATGTCGTGCTCGAGCCTGTCGTTGCTTTTGTGAACGATTTGGTTGATGGCAAAAGGGGCGGCCGGTTGATCTGGGTGCGCCTTGTTGTAGGCAGCCAGCCCTTCTGTGATTTCAGACAACCATTCGTCAAGCTGCGAGGCAGGACGTGCATTGAGCGCCGGCATGGACCCCACCACGCCTGCAATGCACTGGGCAATGACCAATTTGGGGTTGCTGATGATGAACAGTGGCGAACCGATAACGGGGAAAGGCACAGCGGCGAGTGCGGGTGGCAATTTAGACATGGCGGACTTTGTGCAGTGTGAAAAGAATGATCAGGGAAGAAAAGGCTGATGCCATCAAAACGCGTCCAGCGCCATGGCGGTCACGCTTTGCGCACCTTGCACGATGGCGTCTCGCGCAGCAGGTGCTTTGCTCAGGATGTGATCGGCATAAAAACGCGCGGTCACCATCTTGGCTTGCAAAAAAGCTGTGTCAGTGTCGCCGTCTGCCATGGCTTGGTGGGCTGCCAAAAAGCTGCGCGCCAATTGCCAACCCGAGACCACGTTACCTGCCAACATCAAGTAAGGCACGCTGCCTGCATAGGCTGCGTTCGGGTTGCTTGAGGCTGAATCCACCATGAAATTCACGACATCCAACAGCGCTTCACGCGCGGCAGACAGTCGGTGTGCAATGGCTTGTGCATCGGCTGAGCCCAACTTCAGTAAATCAGCTTGGGTGGATTGCATTTGTGCCGCCAAGGCTTTGGGCGTTTGTCCACCATCACGAACGGTCTTGCGTCCCACCAAATCGTTGGCTTGAATGGCAGTGGTGCCTTCGTAAATGGTCAAGATTTTGGCGTCTCGGTAGTATTGCGCCGCACCGGTTTCTTCGATGAAACCCATGCCACCGTGAACCTGAACGCCCAAGCTGGTGACTTCCAGGCTCATCTCGGTGCTGTAGCCCTTGACCAATGGCACCAAAAATTCATACACCGCCAAATTTTGTTGGCGGGCATCGGCATCAGGATGGTGGTGCGCCGCGTCGTAAGCCGCAGCGGCCACGCTGGCCATGGCACGGCAACCTTCGGTGTAAGCGCGCATCGTCATCAACATGCGGCGCACATCGGGGTGGTGGATGATTGGCGCAGCTGCTTTGACAGAGCCGTCAACCGGACGCGATTGCACGCGGTCACGTGCGTATTGAACCGCCTTTTGGTACGCCCTGTCTGCGATGGCAATGCCTTGCACGCCCACGGCATAGCGCGCCGCGTTCATCATGATGAACATGTACTCCAACCCACGGTTTTCTTGACCCACCAAAAACCCGGTGGCGCCGCCGTGGTCGCCATATTGCAAGACAGCCGTGGGGCTGGCTTTGATGCCCAGTTTGTGTTCGATGCTGACGCAATGCACATCGTTGCGTGCGCCAAGCGAGCCATCCGTGTTGACCAAAAATTTGGGCACCACGAACAAACTGATGCCTTTGATGCCCTCGGGTGCACCGGTCACACGCGCCAGCACCAAATGCACGATGTTGTCAGCCATGTCGTGCTCACCGTAGGTGATGTAAATCTTGGTGCCGAACACTTTGTATGTGTGCGGCTCGGTCAAGTTCATGGTGCCGGTCCATTCACCGCTGACCAATTTGTCCAAATACGTGGCTTTGAGCGAGTCACTGCCTGCGGTCAACAAAGCTTCAATCGCACCATCGGTCAACAACGGGCACAACGCAAAACTCAAACTGGCGGCATTGAGCATTTCGCCACACGCCGCGCCAATGGTTTTGGGCAAACCTTGGCCGCCAAAATCTGCGGGGTGCTGCAAACCTTGCCAACCACCCTCGGCATATTGTTTGTAAGCCTGTTTGAACCCTGGCGAGGTCATCACGTGTCCCTCTTTCCAATGCGAGGGGTGTTTGTCGCTTTCCCAATTCAAAGGAGCCACCACGTCTTGGTTGAAACGCGCACACTCTTCGAGCACGGCTTGCGCAGTTTCCAAACCGGCGTCTTCAAAACCAGGCATGCTGGCAATCTGTTCAATTTGAGCCAAATGCTGCATGTTGAACAGCATGAAGCAGATAAAAAAGGCACCCGAGGGTGCCTTTGCCACGCATCATCCCAGGGCAGCCACCAGTTCAGGCACAGCCACAAACAGATCGGCTTCCAATCCGTAATCAGCGACGCTGAAAATAGGTGCTTCTGGGTCTTTGTTGATCGCCACAATCACCTTGCTGTCTTTCATGCCCGCCAAATGCTGAATTGCGCCACTGATGCCGCAAGCCACATACAACTGAGGCGCAACGATCTTTCCAGTTTGCCCAACTTGCCAATCGTTCGGCGCGTAGCCGGCGTCAACGGCAGCGCGACTCGCCCCCAGTGCGGCACCCAATTTGTCGGCCAATGGCGTGATGACTTCATTGAATTTTTCTGCGCTGCCCAAGGCGCGTCCGCCAGACACGATCACCTTGGCAGCGGTCAATTCAGGACGGTCGTTCTTGGCGATTTCGCTGCCGGTGAATTGGCTTTTTGCGTCGGCTGTGACAGCGGGTATGACCTCGATCGGGGCACTGCCGCCCATGGCCGCCGCGTCAAAACCGGTTGTGCGAACAGTGATCACTTTGATGGCATCGGTGGCTTGCACGGTCGCCATGGCATTGCCTGCATAAATGGGCCGCTCAAAGGTGTCAGGGCTGTCAACACGGGTGATGTCACTGACCTGCGCCACATCCAATTTCGCCGCCACACGCGGGGCTATGTTCTTACCGCTGGCGGTGGCTGCAAACACCATGTGCGAATAAGCCGAAGCCAACGCCAATACCTGCGCGGCCATGTGCTCGGCCAAACCGTGGGCAAACACCTCTGACTCGGCATGCAACACCTTGCTCACGCCAGCAATTTGCGAAGCCGCTTGGGCTGCTGCTGAAGCATCCTTGCCCGCGACCAACACATGCACATCACCGCCACACGCCAGCGCGGCAGTGACGGTGTTGAGGGTGGCTGGTTTGAGACTTTGGTTGTCGTGTTCTGCAATCACTAAGGAGGCCATGTCAAATCACCTTTGCTTCGTTTTTGAGTTTGTCCACCAACGTGGCCACGTCAGCGACCTTGATACCGGCGCTGCGCTTGGGCGGCTCGCTGACTTTCAATGTTTTGATGCGCGGCGTGACATCCACGCCCAAATCTTCAGGTTTGAACACATCGATTTGCTTTTTCTTGGCCTTCATGATGTTGGGCAAGGTGACGTAACGGGGTTCGTTCAAACGCAAATCGGTGGTGATGACCGCGGGCAAGGTCAATTTCAAGGTTTCCAAACCGCCGTCCACTTCGCGGGTGACGAGGGCGTGGCCGTCAGCCACTTCCACCTTGGAGGCAAACGTGGCTTGGGGCCAATCGGCCAAGGCTGCCAACATTTGACCGGTTTGGTTGCAATCATCGTCAATGGCTTGCTTACCCAAAATGACCAAGCCGGGTTGTTCTTTGTCCGCCAACGCCTTGAGCAATTTGGCCACTGCCAATGGTTGTAACTCTTCAGCGGTTTCGACCAAAATGCCGCGGTCTGCGCCGATGGCCATGGCAGTGCGCAAAGTTTCTTGGCATTGGGTCACACCACAAGACACCACCACCACCTCGGTCAACACACCCTTTTCTTTCAAACGCACGGCTTCTTCAACGGCGATTTCATCGAACGGGTTCATGCTCATTTTGACGTTGGCGATGTCCACGCCGGTTTGGTCAGATTTGACCCGCACCTTGACGTTGTAATCCACCACGCGCTTGACAGCGACCAGTGCCTTCATGGGTTTGCTCCAAGGAAATAAATAGGTAGAAGTCATGACTTCCAAGCGCTGGAAGTTGACGTGCACGTCATTCTAGACGAATCCATTCATATTTCTGAACGGTCGTGCTTTTTTATCCCCTGGCACTGAATGGCCAGACAGAATGGTTACTCAGCCCCCTGGTTAGCCCATTGAAATGGCTTGGGCGGTGGCAAGGCCACACGGGCAGATTCAAGCGCCGCCCAAGCGGCTGCGTGCACCTTGGACAGCACCGCCATGCGTGAATGCAACCGGTCGGCCACCCAAAACTGCAAAGTGAATTCCAAGCCGTCGGCACTGAACCGACTGAAATGCACTTGCGCTGGCGGGTCTGCATTGACATCAGGCACCGTGTTCAATGCGTCCCACAGCAAAGCTTGAACCTCTTGCACGTTGTTTTCAAGTGCCACCGTCACATGGGTTTGCAAAGAAATCGCAGAGTCAGACAAAGAAAAATTGTCCACCCGTTGCGTGATCAGCAGTTCGTTCGGGATGATGGATTCGCGGCCATTCGCATCGCGAATCAAGGTGTAACGCGTTTTGATGTCGCTGACTTGGCCTTCCACCCCATCGACCCGAATGTGGTCACCGATGCGCACGGATCGCTCAACCAACACCACGAACCCGCTGACGTAATTGGCCGCCAGTTTTTGCAGGCCCAAGCCCAAGCCGACACCCAAGGCGCCGCCCAACACCGACAAAGCGGTCAAATCCACCCCGACGGCAGACAACGCCAACAGCAAACCCAATAACAGAAACACCGCACGCAAGACATTGGCAGCCACTTTTCGCATCGACAAATCGCTGACGGTTTGACTGAGCACGCGGTGTTCGATGGCTGCAGACAACCACAAGCTGAGCACCAACACCAAACCGGATGACAACATGCCTTCAAACAACGTGCGCAAATCGAGTTTGACACGACCGAAGTTCAAATGGATTTGCTCCATTTCCATGACCACCAAAGGCAGCAAATCGGTGATCCACAACACCGCTACACCCCAAGCGAGCCATGACACCAGCCGCTCTGTGAGCACAGCGGCTGGCGAACGCGGAAACACCGCCATCAATACGCGAGCACACAAACGTATCAACGCGAGCGACAACAACACCGGCACAGCCAATTTCAACAAAATGACGGGTTGCTGTTTAGAGAGCAGCATCGTTACAAAATAGGTCAGCAACAATGCCAACAGGGGAAGCATCAAGCCATCGATGACTTGCTTGCCGAACAACACCGATTCACTTTTGGCATGCCGCCCCAACACCCAAGCGGTCAACCACGCGAACAGCACGATCGCCGATAAATAAATGGCCTCTCTGAGCAAGCCGGTTGGCAAGCTTTCTTGCGTCAGCGCAGACAGTAATACGTTGAGGTTTTCCATGCTTGAAATCAGCTTAACACGCTTGAATGACCCGATTTTCACCTGTGGTTGGCTACACTCATGCCCAATGCGAACATTTCGAACCCACACCACCGCCCACCATCGCCAGATCAGCTGGCTGACCGCCTTTTTTTTGGTCTGCGCGTTGTGCATCAACCCCGCCCAAGCCGCCAAGAAAAAACAAACACCCGCCAAGGCATCCAAAGTCGTCACGGGCAAAGCATTTGGCAACACCGTCGCGGTGCGTGATTTGGCCAAGACCATCGCACAACAACAGCAATTACCCACCGCATGGGTGCAAAAGCAAATTGCCCAAGCGCGCTTGGTGCCAGCGATCTTGCCCATGGTGTTGCCACCTGCGTCTGTGCAACAAAAAAATTGGTCTGCCTACCGAGCCAGGTTTTTGACCGATTGCCGCATTCAAACCGGCGTCAAGTTTTGGCGTGACCATGCCTTGGTTCTTGACCAAGCCATGTTGATATATGGCGTGTCACCGCAATACATCGTTGGCATCATGGGTGTGGAAACCTTCTATGGGCAACACCAAGGCCAGTACAAATTGCTGGACGCGTTGACGACACTCAGCTTGCAATTCCCCTCATCGCACCCGCAGGCCGCAGAACGCAAAACTTTTTTTCAAAATGAATTGGCGTTTTTCCTGAAACAACAAAAAACGCAGCCCAGCAAAAAGCCCCCGCTGGGGAGTTACGCAGGCGCCAGCGGATGGCCTCAGTTCATGCCGTCGAGCATCGCGCGGTTTGCGGTGGACTTTGACGGAGACGGTCGAATTGACCTTGGCAACAGCGTGGCCGATGCGATTGGCTCAGTCGCCAACTATTTCAAAGCCTATGGCTGGCAGCCCGGCATGCCCACCCATTTTGAAGTGAACACGGGGTCTGTCCATGAAGATGACCTGAATGCTTTGTTGGCGCCCGATATCGTGCCTTCGTGGTCCGTGGCGCATTTGCAAAGCAAGCACGCGGTGTTAGAAGACGCTGCCCTGTCGTTTGGCAAACCGTTGGCGCTGGTGCAATTGCACAATGCGGGCAACCCACCGAGTTATGTCGCTGGCACCGAAAATTTCTTCGTCATCACCCGCTACAACCGCAGCAGTTATTACGCGCTGGCGGTGATTGAATTGGGACAAGCCGTTGCCAATGCCATGGCCAACCCGCCAGAGAATTCATCGAATTGTTGGTGACGCATTTAATTGGTATCTGACCCCAATTTCACGCAACACATTCTTCTGCACTTTGCCCATGGCGTTGCGGGGCAGTTCTGTCACCACTTGACAATATTTAGGCAATTTGAAGTTGGCCAATCTGCCTTTGAGTGACTGCAACAAGTGGTCGGGTTGTAACTCTGAACCAGGGCGGGCCAGCACAAACGCAAAACCCACTTCCCCGAAATCTGCATGCGGCACCCCCACCACGGCGCTTTCTGCAACGCCTGGCAAGTTGTTCAACACGTCTTCAATTTCAGCTGGATACACATTGAGACCGCCGCTGATGATCAAGTCCTTGCTGCGACCCACAATGCGCACATAACCTTTGTCATCCAATGTGCCCATGTCACCCGTGATGAAGTAGCCATCTGCGGTGAACTCTTGGGCATTTTTTTCAGGCATGCGCCAATACCCTGCAAACACATTCGGTCCCTTGACCTGAATGCTGCCGACTTCACCACGAGGCAAGGGCTCGCCCGCAGCGGACACGATCCGCAGGTCCACGCTTGGCAAAGCAAAACCCACGCTGCCACCGATGCGTTCGGTGGCGCCACCAAATCGTGGATCAGCGCGGTACGGGTTAGACGTCAACATGACGGTTTCACTCATGCCATAACGCTCCAACACGGTGTGACCGGTTCGCTCTTTCCATTGCGCGAAGGTATCGACCAACATCGGTGCCGAACCGGAAATGAACAACCGCATGCCTGCACAAGCGGATTTGTTCAAACCAGGCAGCGCCAGCAAACGCGTGTAGAAAGTAGGCACCCCCATCAGCACGGTGGCACGCGACATGTCTGCCAACACCCGTGCAGGGTCAAACCGGCTGTGCCAACACATTTGGCTGCCGCTGAGCAACGCACCGTGGATTGCCACAAACAGGCCATGCACATGAAAAATGGGCAGCGCATGAATCAACACATCGCCAACTTGCCAACCCCAGTAGTCATTCAGCACACGTGCATTGCTCAGCAAATTGCCATGGCTCAACATCGCCCCTTTGCTGCGCCCCGTGGTGCCACTGGTGTAGATGATGGCGGCGATGTCATCGGGTTCGCGGTGAACCGGTGTGTGCAAATCACTGTGGTGCGCAGCGCGTTGCAGCAAACTGCCTGTGCGTTGGTCATCCAGCGTGACCACATAGGTCGTGCCTGATTGGAATGCGATTTTGCTCACGCTGCTGAATTTCTCGGGTGAACACACCACCAACGCCGGTTCGGCATTGCCAATGAAATACGCCATCTCAGCGGCTTGGTAAGCGGGGTTCAGCGGTAAAAACACGTGACCACTGCGCAACGTGGCCAAGTACAACATCAACACTTCCACCGATTTTTCAACCTGCACCGCGATGCGAGATGACGCGGGTAATTTCAGACTCTCGATCCAATTGGCGATCATCGCGCTACCGCGCTCCAAGTCGCTCCAGCTGTAAGCCAAGCCCTGGTCTGTTTCAACCGCTATGCGTTGCAAGTCATCAGGAAAACCTTCTCTCAATGCTTGGTAAAGATTGGCGTTGTGCATCAAACATCCCATCCAAGGTCAGGCGTGATCAATGTGCACACGACGGCGTTGTGACCACGCCATCAAGCCGATACCGATGAGCACCATCGGTACGCATAACCACTGGCCCATCGACAGGCCCAAAGACAACAACCCCAAATGCGCATCCGGTTCACGGAAATACTCCGCAGCGAAACGCAAACTGCCATAGCCCACCAAAAACACACCGGATACCCAGCCCGTGGGGCGGGGTTTGCGCGCCAGCCACCACAACACCGCAAACAACAACAAACCCTCTAGCAAGAATTGGTAAATCTGCGAAGGGTGTCTGGGCCATTCAGAACCACTTTGCGGGAACACCATGGCCCACGGCAAGCTGGGGTCAGCCGCTCTGCCCCACAGTTCACCATTGATGAAATTGCCGATGCGTCCTGCTGCCAGCCCAGTGGGCACGCAAGGCGCGACAAAGTCAGTGACCTCGAGCCAATGCCGCTGCTTGCGCCAAGCGGCCAAGGCCATCGCGCCAATCACCCCCAACATGCCACCATGAAAACTCATGCCGCCTTGCCACACATAAGCAATTTCCAAAGGATGCGCTGCGTAATAACCCGGCTTGTAAAACAGGCAATAACCGATGCGCCCACCCAACACCACGCCCAATACCCCGTAGGTCATCAAGTCGTCAATGAATGGAACATTCCAAATGCCTGATTTGGACAAACTGGCGTAGGGTTCGTGCTGAAGTCGCCAACGCGCCAGCCCTAAAAACAGCATAAAAGCCACAAGGTAGGTGATGCCATACCAATGGATGGACACTGGCCCCAACGAGAGGGCCACAGGATCGAATTGAGGATGTATCAGCATGTGACCAATTGTGCGTCAATTCAAGTTACAACTGCCGCGTGTGGCAGGCTCTCTCAGGTGGGCGAACCCCAAGGCTAAACTCTGCGCTTATCTGTACTGAAACATTGGACAAAACCATGGCTACTTCCCCCATCAAAATCAACCGTCGCTCTGCCAACATCACTGAAGGCAAATCCCGCGCACCCAACCGCTCCATGTACTACGCCATGGGCTACGAAGAAAGTGATTTTGTCAAACCGATGGTCGGCGTGGCCAATGGGCATTCCACCATCACGCCTTGCAACAGTGGTTTGCAAAAACTGGCCGACGCTGCGGTGGCGGGCATCGAAGAGGCCGGTGGCAATGCGCAAATTTTCGGCACGCCCACCATTTCAGACGGCATGAGCATGGGTACCGAGGGCATGAAATATTCCCTCGTCAGCCGCGAAGTCATCTCTGATTGCATTGAAACCTGTGTCGGTGGCCAATGGATGGACGGCGTCGTTGTCGTCGGAGGTTGCGACAAAAACATGCCCGGCGGCATGATGGGCATGTTGCGCGCCAACGTGCCTGCCATTTATGTCTATGGCGGCACCATTCTTCCTGGCCATTACAAGGGCAAAGACCTGAACATTGTGAGCGTGTTTGAAGCCGTGGGCGAAAACGCCGCTGGCAAATTGAGCGATGCAGATTTGCGTGAAATTGAGATGCGCGCCATCCCCGGTACCGGCTCTTGCGGTGGCATGTACACCGCCAACACCATGTCCTCCTCTTTTGAAGCGCTCGGTCTGGCATTGCCTTACTCTTCCACCATGGCCAACCCGCACGACGAAACACAAAACTCGGCCAAAGAAGCGGCCAAAGTTTTGATTGAAGCCATCAAAAAAGATTTGAAACCGCGCGACATCGTGACGAAAAAAGCCATCGAAAATGCAGTCGCCGTCATCATGGCCACTGGCGGCTCCACCAACGCGGTGCTGCACTTTCTGGCCATTTCACATGCAGCGCAAGTCGATTGGACGATCGATGACTTCGAACGCATGCGCAAAAAAATCCCCGTCATTTGCGACCTCAAACCCAGCGGCAAATACTTGGCTGTCGATTTACACAAGGCCGGCGGTATTCCGCAAGTCATGAAGGTATTGCTCAAAGCAGGTTTGCTGCATGGTGACTGCATGACCATCACAGGCAAAACCGTGGCAGAGAACTTGGCCGATGTGCCTGACGCACCGCGCGCAGACCAAGATGTGATTCGCCCCATCGACAAACCCATGTATGCCGAAGGCCATTTGGCCATTTTGAAAGGCAACCTGTCGCCCGAAGGCGCCGTGGCCAAAATCACCGGCTTGAAAAACCCAGTCATCACGGGACCGGCACGGGTGTTTGACGATGAACAGTCTGCGCTGAAAGCGGTGCTGGACGGCAAAATCAAAGCTGGCGATGTCATGGTGTTGCGCTACCTTGGCCCCAAAGGCGGCCCCGGCATGCCTGAGATGCTCGCCCCGACCAGCGCGTTGATTGGCGCAGGTTTGGGTGAAAGTGTGGGCCTCATCACTGACGGGCGTTTCTCGGGTGGAACTTGGGGCATGGTGGTTGGCCATGTCGCGCCAGAAGCCGCAGTGGGTGGCACCATCGCCTTGATTCACGAGGGCGACAGCATCACGATTGATGCGCACAAACTGTTGTTGCAACTCAATGTGCCTGACGCGGACATTGAAAAACGCCGGGCCGCTTGGAAGGCACCCGCCCCTCGCTACACCCGTGGCGTGCAAGCCAAATTTGCCCATAACGCCTCCACCGCCAGCAAAGGCGCGGTGTTGGATTTGTTCTGATTTTTTAACCTGGAGGACTTATCTCATGAAACGTGTGTTGATCGCCACCCTGACCGCTGCTTGTCTCAGCCATGCCGCATGGGCTGACGAAAAATTGGCAGGTGCCAAAAATTGTCTGGGTTGCCATGCCGTCAATACCCAAGTGGTGGGGCCTGCCTTCAAGGAAGTGGCCAAAAAATACGCTGGCAACAAAGATGCTGCAGCCGCTTTGGCCACCAAAATTCGCGAAGGCGGTGGCGGTGTTTGGGGCGCGATACCGATGCCCGCCAACCCGCAAGTCAACGAAGCTGAATCAAAAAAATTGGTGACTTGGATTTTGGGCTTGAAATAACTTTTTCAAAGCATTGTTAAAAAGAGCAACTTCGGTTGCTCTTTTTTTTATTGGGGTCAGATACCAATTTCAAACGCTCTCAGACAACTGCGTCAATATCGCCGGGTTTTCCAAAGTGGACACATCTTGCGTGATCGCTTCGCCCTTGGCGATGGATCGCAACAAGCGGCGCATGATCTTGCCCGAACGTGTTTTGGGTAAGTTCTCGCCAAAGCGAATGTCCTTGGGCTTGGCGATCGGCCCGATTTCCTTGCCCACATGGTCACGCAATACCTTCGCGATTTGCTTGGCCTCGTCACCCGTTGGGCGCGAGCGCTTCAACACAACAAACGCACAAATGGCTTCACCAGTGGTGTCGTCCGGGCGACCCACCACCGCCGCTTCGGCGACCAGTTCGGTGCAACTCACCAACGCCGACTCAATTTCCATCGTGCCCATGCGGTGACCGGAGACATTCAATACATCGTCAATCCGGCCAGTGATGGTGAAGTTGCCTGTGTGCGCATCGCGAACAGCACCGTCACCTGCCAAATAGTATTTGCCGTGGAAGTCTTCTGGAAAATAACTTTTCTTGAAACGCTCGGGGTCACCCCAAATGGTGCGGATCATCGAAGGCCAAGGTTTTTTCACCACCAATATGCCGGCCTGACCGTGAGGCACGTCTTTGCCCGTTTCATCCACGATGGCCGCTTGAATGCCCGGGAAAGGCAAGGTGCATGAACCTGGCACCAAATGCGTCGCACCGGGTAATGGCGTGATCATGTGACCACCGGTTTCGGTTTGCCAGAAGGTGTCCACAATCGGGCAACGGCTGCCACCCACGTGCTGGTGGTACCACTCCCAAGCCGCTGGGTTGATGGGCTCACCGACCGACCCGAGCAATCGCAAACTGGCCAAGTTGTAACGGGCCGGATGAACCGCCTCGTTGCTCTCGGCGGCTTTGATCAGCGAGCGAATCGCCGTGGGCGCGGTGTAAAAAATGCTGACTTTGTGGTCCTGAATCATTTTCCAGAAACGACCTGCATCTGGGTAGGTGGGCACACCTTCAAACACAATTTGTGTACCACCCAGCGCCAACGGACCATAAGCAATGTAAGTGTGTCCAGTGACCCAACCGATGTCAGCGGTGCACCAAAACACATCGTCGTGTTTCAGATCAAACGTCCATTCGGTGGTGAGCGCGGCATGCATCAAATAACCGCCGGTGCTGTGCTGCACACCTTTGGGTTTGCCGGTCGAGCCAGAGGTGTAGAGCAAGAAAAGCGGGTGCTCAGCTTCTACCCACTCTGGGGTACAGGTGGTGGGCTGCTTGTCCGCCAGCTCAGACAACCACAGATCGCGGCCCGCCTGCATGGCCACTTCTGCACCAGAGCGCTTGGCCACCAACACATGCTGAATGCTGTCGCAACCACCCAAGGCCAGTGCTTCGTCAACGATGGATTTCAAAGGCAATTGCTTACCGCCACGCAATTGGTGGTCTGCGGTAATGACCAATTTCGCACCGGTGTCTTCAATGCGGTCACGCAAACTCTGCGCTGAGAAACCACCAAACACCACCGAGTGGGTGGCGCCAATGCGCGCACAAGCTTGCATGGCTGCCACACCATCGACAGACATAGAGATGTAAATGATGACACGGTCGCCTTTGGTGATGCCCAACGACTTCATGGCATTGGCGATTTGGCAGGTGCGTGACAACAACTGCGCATAACTGGTGCGGGTGACTTCGCCGCCGTCGGCTTCAAAAATGATCGCGGTTTTGTCACCCAGTCCACGCTCGACTTGGCGGTCTAAGCAGTTGTAAGACGCATTCAATCGACCGTCTTCAAACCAAGTGAAGAACGGCGCATTGCTTTGGTTCAATGTTTGAGTGAAAGGGGTTTGCCAATCCAGCAAACGCTTGGCCTGCGCCGCCCAAAACCCCTCGTAATCCTCTTCAGCTTGTTTGACCAAGGCATGGTAAGCGTCCATGCCGGACACGGCAGCTTGCTTGGCAAATGCGGGGGGCGGTGCAATCACCGGTAAGGGGTGGTCGTGGCTCATGGCTTGTCTCCTGATGTTGAATGGTCGCTTTGCGACTCTGGTTCGAGGCGGACTGTCGTTGATGCCTCTTACATGCCACTGACTGGCTTGAACCTTACGCTGGCGCGGTTTGGTTTCCCTAGAATCACGCTTTTGAGCTGTTTGTCTCCTCTGACGAAAGTGCTGTCCATGTCTGCTCCCCAGTCCGCCCATCCAACGCCTAAACCTTCTCCCCTGTCCCGCCTGATTTTTGCCAGCCGTTGGCTGCAACTGCCCCTGTACTTGGGTTTGATTGCCGCGCAAGCCGTGTATGCCTTTCATTTCTGGGTGGAGCTGGTGCATTTGCTTGAAGCGGCTTTTGGCAGCCAAACCGCGCTGCAAGCACTGGTCACCAGCATCGGCTACAAAACAGAACCGGCGGTCGTCGGTTTGAATGAAACCATCATCATGTTGGTGGTGCTGGCCTTGATTGACGTGGTGATGATTTCCAATTTGCTGATCATGGTCATCGTCGGGGGCTATGAAACGTTTGTCTCTCGCATGTACCTCGAACATCACCCGGACCAACCCGAGTGGTTAAGCCATGTCAACGCATCCGTGTTGAAAGTGAAATTGGCAATGGCGATCATTGGCATCTCTTCCATCCATTTGCTCAAGACCTTCATCAACGCTGGAAACTACGAAGAAAAAGTGTTGATCTGGCAAACCATCATTCACATCACGTTTTTGCTCAGTGCCATGGCCATTGCGTTCACTGACAAATTGCTGAACCAAACCCGTGCGATTGAACTTGAACACGGTGATCACTGACACACACCTCCCGACTGACATGAGCCACATCACACAAAACGACTTGATCGAATCGGTTGCAGCCGCATTGCAATTCATCAGCTACTACCACCCGACAGACTACATCGCACATCTGGCACGCGCCTATGAACGCGAGCAAAGTGCTGCGGCCAAAGATGCCATCGCCCAAATTTTGACCAACAGCAAAATGAGTGCAACCGGACACCGCCCCCTATGCCAAGACACCGGCATCGTCAACGTGTTCCTCAAAGTGGGCATGGGCGTGCGGTTTGAGGGCTTCACCGGCAGTTTGGACGACGCCATCAATGAAGGCGTGCGCCGTGCCTACAACCACAGCGACAACCGCTTGCGTGCCAGCGTGGTGGCCGATCCGCAGTTCGCCCGCAAAAACACCGGCGACAACACACCCGCGGTCATCTTCACCGAACTGGTGCCAGGCGACACACTCGAAGTCACCGTCGCGGCCAAAGGCGGCGGCAGCGAAAACAAATCCAAAATGGTCATGCTCAACCCGAGCGACAGCGTGGTCGATTGGGTACTGAAAACCGTGCCCACCATGGGCGCAGGTTGGTGCCCGCCTGGCATGTTGGGCATCGGCATTGGCGGCACCGCAGAAAAAGCCATGTTGATGGCCAAGCAAAGTTTGATGGACGACTTGGACATGCATGAACTGCAAGCCAAATCATCCCAAGGCGAGAAGCTGACGCCAACCGAAGAACTGCGCTTGGAGTTGTACGAGAAAGTCAATGCACTGGGCATTGGTGCGCAAGGTTTGGGTGGACTCACCACCGTGCTCGACATCAAGATTCAGATGTACCCCACGCACGCAGCCAGCAAACCCGTGGCGATGATTCCCAATTGCGCGGCGACGCGTCACGCGCATTTTGTGATGGACGGCAGTGGTCCGGTCTACTTGGACCCGCCCTCATTGGATGTGTGGCCGAAAGTGGACTGGGTGCCTGACACACTCAAAAGCCAACGGGTCGATTTGAATACGTTGACCCGCGAACAAGTGGCGGCTTGGAAGCCCGGGCAAACCTTGTTGCTCAACGGCAAGATGCTCACTGGTCGAGACGCCGCACACAAACGCATACAAGACATGTTGGCCAAAGGCGAGCCATTGCCAGTCGATTTCACCAACCGGGTCATTTATTACGTCGGCCCGGTCGACCCGGTCGGCGATGAAGCCGTGGGGCCTGCGGGTCCGACCACCGCCACACGCATGGACAAATTCACCGAGATGATGTTGGCGCAAACCGGCTTGATCGCCATGGTCGGCAAAGCCGAGCGCGGACCGACCGCCATCGAGGCGATTCAAAAGCACCAATCCGCTTACCTGATGGCCGTGGGTGGCGCCGCATACCTGGTGTCCAAAGCCATCAAGCACGCCAACGTGGTGGGTTTTGCCGACTTGGGCATGGAAGCCATTTACGAATTTGATGTGGTGGACATGCCGGTCACGGTTGCTGTCGATGCCGGTGGCACCAGCGCCCACATCACCGGCCCTGCCGAATGGTCCAAACGCATTGCCAGCGGCGAGTTCAAAGGCATTGCCGTCACCAGCCGTTGAAGCCATTGCCAACCCACCATTTGCCACACCACATGACGCTCCCACGCCTGGCACCGATCGGGGTGTTTGACAGTGGCGTGGGGGGATTGAGCATTTTGCAAGCTTTGCAATCTCAACTGCCACACGAATCCTTTGTGTATTTGGCAGACAGCGGGTTTGCGCCTTATGGTGAACGAGACGAGGCATTTGTTTTGCAACGCGCCCATCATGTGCTTCACACGCTGCTGCAACAGCATCAGATCAAAGCTTTGGTGGTCGCTTGCAATACGGCCACCGCCTTGGCCATTCACGAACTGCGACAGGCGTATCCAGACTTGCCTGTGTTTGGTGTCGAGCCTGCCATCAAACCTGCGGCCTTGCAAAGCCAGACCCATCGCGTGGGCGTGATGGCCACCGCCGGCACATTGGGCAGCGCCAAATTCCAAGAGTTGCAACGCAGCCTGCAAGACCAAGCCGAATTTGTCTTGCAAGCCTGTGATGGCTTGGCCGATGCCATCGAACAGCAATGGCAAACACCAGACGACCAGACTGTGCGCGGCTTGTGCGAAAAATACTTGCACGCCATGGGCGAATTTGGTGTGGATTCGCGTCAGATCGACACGCTGGTTTTGGGATGCACCCATTACCCGTTTGCCAAACCCGTGATTCAACGCATCGTCGGGCCCGACGTCAGGCTGATCGACAACGGCCAACCTGTGGCCAAACGCGTTGCCCAAGTGCTGCACGACAAAGGTTTGTTGGTCACGGATGCGCTCGAGCCCAAATTGCATTTGCTTGCCACGGGCGAAACACGGAATTTGCAAAGCGCGGCAGTGGCTTGGTTAAACCTGTCTGCGCCGGTGAGCGTGGTTTAAGTCAATTCACGCCACGGCCACACTGAACCCAATCATCGTGCCTTTGCCAAGCGTGCTGTGCCAACGGGTTTGCAAACCCATTTGCTGCGCCAATTCTTTGAAACTGTACAAACCCAAACCCAGCGTGCGAGATGTTGACGCACCCTTGTCAAACTTGGTGAACGCATCGAAACAGTCTGACAGTTGCGCCTGCGTCATGCCCAAGCCAGTGTCCATGCACCAGATCCACAAAGCGTTACCTTGCTTGCGGCAACCAATCAACACGCTACCGCCTGCTTGGGTGTAACGCAATGCGTTGGTGAGTAAATTTCGCACCATGCGGCAGACCTGCACATGGTCAACACAAACGTGGTGGCGCGACGGTTGGTAGCGCAACAAAATGTGTTTTTGTTCGGCCAACAACCGCATTTCTTCAACCAAAGGACGCAACAATTCATTCACTGGCCAAGTCGATCTGGGTTGCTTGTTTGGCAAATGGTTCGCACCATCGGCCCAAAATTGCAAATGCCCCATGAAATCATCCACCGACTGGCTGGCCAATTGCATGCCCGATAACAAGGCAGGTCGCCGAGTATCAGGGGCCACCACCAAAGCCCTGGCATACAGCAATAAACTTTGGATCGGTTGCCACACATCGTGGTGCGCTGCGGCAAACCATCGGCTGCGCGCTTGGGTCAATTGCATGTCCAAGCGCAACGCATCCCGGTCATGGATGACATGCATGCAAGCACTCCAACCCAACAACGTGGCCACCAAAGCACCTTGGATGAAATGCGCACCCAATGTGATGATCAACGGCCACTCCAGGTATCTGAATAACCAATACACCAACATGCCCACCAAGTACACCACCCACACCGAGACAAACACACCTCGCTTGAGACTGGGAAGCAATCGGTAATACCAGACACTGATGGCTAAAAGCCC
>RFYK01000171.1 GCA_009925585.1 Betaproteobacteria bacterium
GGCACGCCCAAGGGGTTGAGCACGATGTCAACTGGGGTACCGTCCGCCATGTAAGGCATGTCTTCAACCGGCACAATTTTGGAAACCACGCCTTTGTTGCCGTGGCGTCCCGCCATCTTGTCGCCGGGTTGCAAGCGCCGCTTGACCGCCAAATACACCTTGACCATTTTCAACACGCCTGCAGGCAATTCATCGCCTTGGGTGAGTTTCTTGCGCTTTTCTTCAAACGCCAGATCAAAACTGTGACGGGTTTGTGCCAATGCGTTTTTGATCGATTCCAACTGCGAAGCCACGTCTTCGTCGGCGGGACGGATGTCAAACCAATGGAATTTTTCGACAGCGGCCAAATAGTCTTTGTCGATCTTCGTGCCCTTGGGCAGTTTGTTCGGCCCGCCGTTGGCCACTTTGCCCAAGAGCAATTTGTGGATACGGTCGAATGCATCGGCTTCAACGATACGCAACTGGTCATTCAAATCCAGTCGGAAGCGTTTGAGTTCATCGTCAATGATTTGTTGTGCGCGCTTGTCACGCACAATGCCTTCGCGTGTGAAGACTTGCACATCGATGACGGTGCCTTGCGAACCTTGGTCAACTCGCAAAGACGTGTCTTTCACATCGGATGCTTTTTCACCGAAGATGGCGCGCAAGAGTTTTTCTTCCGGGGTCAAGGTGGTCTCACCTTTGGGTGTGACCTTGCCGACCAACACATCGCCGGGTTGCACTTCTGCACCCACAAAAATGATGCCGGATTCGTCCAAGCGATTGAGTTGCTGCTCTGCCAAATTCGGAATGTCGCGGGTGATTTCCTCCGCACCCAATTTGGTGTCGCGTGCCATCACCACGAGTTCTTCGATGTGGATCGAGGTGTAACGGTCTTCGGCCACGACCCGCTCAGAAATGAGGATCGAGTCTTCGAAGTTGTAACCGTTCCATGGCATGAACGCGACCAACATGTTTTGACCCAAAGCCAATTCGCCCAGATCGGTGGAAGCACCGTCAGCGATCACATCGCCTTTGGACAACTTGTCACCGCGCTTGACGATGGGACGTTGGTGAATGTTGGTGTTTTGGTTAGAACGCTGGTATTTGATGAGGTTGTAAATGTCCACACCCACTTCACCGGCTTGGGTTTCAGCGTCATTGACACGCACCACGATGCGGGTGGCGTCGATGTAGTCCACCACGCCGCCGCGCAAAGCGGTGACCACCGTACCAGAGTCAATCGCGGCCACACGCTCGATGCCTGTGCCGACAAATGCTTTTTCAGGGCGCAGCACCGGCACTGCCTGACGTTGCATGTTTGCACCCATCAACGCGCGGTTGGCGTCATCGTGCTCCAGGAATGGCACCAAAGATGCCGCCACAGACACGATCTGCGCCGGTGACACGTCCATGTATTGCACACGTTCTTTGCTGCACAAAATGGATTCGCCTTTTTCGCGGGCTGACACCAGGTCGCCGGTCAAGCGATCTTCTTTGTCGAGCGTGGCGTTGGCCTGTGCAATCACGTACTTGGCTTCTTCGATCGCCGAGAGGTAATCGATTTCGCGCGTGACTTGACCGTCATGCACACGGCGGTAAGGGGTTTCAATGAAACCGTATTCGTTGAGTCGCGCATACAACGACAACGAGTTGATCAAGCCAATGTTCGGTCCTTCAGGTGTTTCAATTGGACACACACGGCCGTAATGGGTCACGTGCACGTCGCGGACTTCAAAGCCGGCGCGCTCGCGTGTCAAACCGCCCGGGCCCAGTGCAGAGACGCGACGCTTGTGCGTGATCTCAGACAAGGGATTGGTCTGGTCCATGAACTGAGACAACTGTGACGCGCCAAAAAATTCTTTGAGCGCCGCAGAGATGGGCTTGGAGTTGATCAAGTCATGCGGCATCAGGGGCTCTTGCTCAGCCTGACCCAAACGCTCTTTCACGGCTTTTTCGATGCGTGCCAAGCCAGTGCGGTATTGGTTTTCAGCCAGTTCGCCGACGCAACGCACGCGGCGATTGCCCAAGTGATCGATGTCATCGACTTCACCACGGCCATTGCGCAAATCCACCAAAATTTTGACCACGGCCAAAATGTCTTCGTTGTTCAACACCATGGGGCCAGTGGACTCATCGCGACCGACTCGGGCGTTGAATTTCATGCGGCCGACACGTGACAAATCGTAGGTGTCAGGGTTGTAGAACAAACGCTGGAACAGTGCTTGCACTGCGTCTTCGGTGGGCGGCTCGCCAGGACGCATCATGCGGTAGATGGCCACGCGCGCGGCAAACTCGTCGGCGGTTTCATCGATGCGCAATGTTTGGGAAATGTAGGCGCCTTGGTCCAACTCGTTGGTGTAAATGCATTGCAATGCTTGCACGCCGCTTGAGCGCAGCTTTTTCAACAGCACTTCAGTCAACTCATCGTTGGCCTTGGCGATGATTTCGCCGGTCTCTTCGTCAACGATGTTGCGAGCCACCACACGGCCAATCAAAAAGTCTTCAGGCACGCTGATATGGGTGGTGCCAGATTGTTCGAGATCGCGGGTGTGGCGCGCGGTGATGCGCTTGTCTTTGGCCACCACCACGTTGCCGCTTTTGTCGGTGATGTCAAAGCGCGCGACTTCGCCACGCAAACGCTCGGCGACAAATTCCATTTGTGCGCCGCTGTCCATCAAGCGGAAATTGTCATTGACAAAGAAGTTGGCCAAGATGGCCTCAGGCGTCAAGCCGATGGCTTTGAGCAA
>RFYK01000172.1 GCA_009925585.1 Betaproteobacteria bacterium
ACCCCACGCTGCATTTGCTGCGCGAGGAAAGCATTGACAAAGCCGTGGCCGCGTTCCCGGATGCGTCGCAGATTTATGAGCGCAATGTGCAGGTGTTGGAGGCGTTGGGGAGAGAGGGGTGGGAGGCGTTGTGTTCTTAGCCAACCCTCTATGAACTCCCCGATGGCCGTCTTGATCTTGATCGCCATTCTTTTGACTGAGGCAATCGAAGGTTACCTTTTGGTCCTTTATGGGCTATCATAGACCCATTCAAAGGAGATTGATATGGCCGTCAACGTCAAACTGCCTGAAGCCTTGGTCGAGACTGCCAAGCGCTACGGCGCCATCGAGCATCGTTCGGTGCCCAAGCAGATCGAGTATTGGTCGCAAATTGGCAAGATCGCCGCAGAAAATCCTGATCTGCCCTTCAGCGTCATCCGCGACATCCTGATCGCTGACCAGGAAGAGCCCGTGGGTGAGTACCAGTTCGGCTGATGCGCATCCTTGTCACCCCGACCTTCGAGCGCACCGTTAAAAAGCTGCACAAGCAACAAAAAGCCGCGCTTGACGAAGCGGTACGAACCGTCGCCAGCCAACCCGATGTGGGTGAAACCAAAGTCAGTGATCTGGCCGGCGTGCAGGTCTACAAATTCCGCATGGGCGCCTTGTTGTGCCTGCTTGCTTACCGCGTCCTCGATGAGAACACGCTCAAGTTGTTGATGGTCGGTCCGCACGAAAATTTCTACCGCGACCTCAAACGCACCGGACATTGACATGGACGTCAGGAGGGGAGTCATGCCTCCTGATGTCGTTGTTGCAAAACGCTTGGAGCAGTGCAGATTTTTAGTGGGTCATGACAGAAACCCCCACATTGAATGAATATTGAATGATGACTACCATCAAATAACCATGTAATTTCATCATTTCCTAGAGAAAATACATGGATGATCAACGCCGCACCCCAGGCCCAAGCCAGTTTTTACCGTACCAGCAATGGCGCCGAGGTGGACTTGGTGCTGACATTTCGCCAACAGCAGACGTGGGCGCCACGCGCAAATGGGTGGTCGCACCGGTGGCGCAATCCTATTCCCTCAAAGAAGGCATCGAAGTGGTGGATGTGATGACAGCCATTCAAAGGGTGGCAGCGCAAAATCAACGCAACGAATGAATGGCTTATGGCTCCACCCAAATCTGCCTCCTCCCAAAACCCGTCGGTGAGCGATCAACTCAACCTGCGCCCCGGTCAGTCCATCGAGTTGTTGAAAGAACTGCACATCCTCACGCGCGAGGGCAAGCTCAACCAAGACTCGCGCCGCAAACTCAAACAGGTCAACCACTTGTTTCAGTTCATCGAAAAAATCCTCAAAGATTTACCCGCCAGCGACGCAGGCCCCACGCTGGCCGATCACGGCGCGGGGAAGTCATATTTGGGTTTCATCGTTTACGACTTGTTTTTCAAGAGCCTGGGGCAAGGCCACATTTACGGCATTGAAACCCGCAGTGAATTGGTGGACTCGTCCGCCGCGTTGGCCAAACGCCTGGGCTTTGAGCGCATGCAGTTTCTCAACACCACTGTCACCGAGTCCGCGCAAAGTGATCGGCTGCCTGCGCAGATCGACGTGGTCACCGCGCTGCATGCGTGCGACACCGCCACCGATGACGCCATCGCTTTTGGTTTGCAAAAGCAAGCCAAGCACATGGTGCTGGTGCCATGCTGTCAAGCCGAGTTGGCGAGGGCGTTGAACAAAAACAAAGCGCTGAATTTGCAGCGCACGCCGCTGGCGGAGTTATGGCGGCATCCGCTGCACACGCGCGAAGTGGGCAGCCAGTTGACCAATGTGTTGCGCTGTTTGTATTTAGAAGCGAACGGTTACCAAGTGACGGTGACCGAGTTGGTCGGTTGGGAACACAGCATGAAGAACGAACTCATACTGGCGACATTCACCGGTCAGCGCAAGCAGGCTTCGGCAGATCGATTGAAGGCGTTGTTACAGGAATTTGGTTTGTTGGAAATTGGGGTCAGATACCAATTAACTGGTTAATTGGTATCTGACCCCAATTTCCAACTAATCCAACTGCATCAGGTCTGGGGTGACGTTTTGCCAGTCCGGGTCGTTGATCAGCGGGAAATCCCCGGCCAATGCCGCCTGGCACATGCGTTGCAAAGTTTCAGCGTGTGGCAGCACGGTGCCCGCAAACCTGGCCTGACCTTGGGCATCAGCAATCAAAAGCGTTGGAAAATTTTCGATGTCGAGATCGCCGAGCAAATCATCATGGTTCTCGATATCCACCCACACAAACTTTACTTCGGGCCATTGCGACGCCAATTGCGCAAACACAGGCTGGTATTCACGGCAGGTGCCGCACCATTGCGCGCACAGGCAAAACACATGCATGGCAGGTCCCTGGGCGGGCGAGGACAACACTGACTTGGTCATGGTGCGCATGATAACGGTGCACCCCTGACAAACCGCAGAACTCGGCTCGCATTACCATCGCCGCATGGCCCGATTGCCCCGTCTCACATTGCCCGGTCACCCGCACCATGTCATCTTGCGCGGTAACAACCGGC
>RFYK01000173.1 GCA_009925585.1 Betaproteobacteria bacterium
AGCTCCATCATGGGCTCGATCAACATCATCGTCACCATTTTGAACATGCGCGCGCCTGGCATGACCTTGATGAAGATGCCCATGTTCGTTTGGACCTGGTTGATCACCGCTTACTTGTTGATTGCAGTGATGCCTGTGTTGGCTGGCGCGATCACCATGACCTTGACTGACCGTCACTTTGGCACCACCTTTTTTAACCCTGCCGGTGGTGGCGACCCCGTCATGTACCAGCACATTTTCTGGTTCTTCGGGCACCCCGAGGTGTACATCATGATCTTGCCTGCCTTCGGCATCATCAGCCAGATCGTTCCCGCTTTCTCGCGCAAGAAATTGTTTGGTTACGCCTCCATGGTGTATGCCACTTCTTCCATCGCCATCTTGTCCTTCATCGTTTGGGCGCACCACATGTACACCACTGGCATGCCCGTGACAGGCCAGCTGTTCTTCATGTACGCCACCATGTTGATTTCTGTGCCCACAGGCGTGAAGGTGTTCAACTGGATCGCCACCATGTGGAAAGGCTCCATGACGTTTGAAACCCCCATGCTGTTTGCTGTGGGCTTCATTTTTGTGTTCACCATGGGTGGTTTCACTGGCCTGATTTTGTCCATGGCCCCGATCGATCTGCAATTGCAAGACGGTTACTACGTTGTCGCCCACTTCCACTATGTGTTGGTGGCCGGTTCCTTGTTCACCATGTTCGCTGGTTACTACTACTGGTCACCCAAATGGACGGGCGTGATGTACAACGAAACCCTTGGAAAAATCCACTTCTGGTGGACCCTCATTTCCTTCAATGTGACTTTCTTCCCCATGCACTTCTTGGGCTTGGCAGGTATGCCACGTCGCTATGCCGATTACCCCATGCAGTTCGCCGATTTCAATGCGTTGGCCTCGGTTGGTGCCTTTGCATTCGGTTTTGCACAGGTGTTCTTCTTCTTCTTCATCGTGTTGCCCACCATGCGCGGCAAAGGCCAGCCAGCTGTGCAGCGCCCATGGGAAGCTGCAGAAGGTTTGGAGTGGGAAGTGCCTTCTCCCGCACCTTTCCATACGTTTGAAACACCTCCCAAGCTCAACAAGGATGCCAATCGCATCGTTGCCTAAACAATGAACCTGGGCTTGCAATCAGACAACCTGCGCATGCTGCGAAAGCTGGCAGTCGTGGCTGTCCTCATGTTCGGTTTTGGCTACGCCTTGGTGCCGATCTACAAAGCCATTTGTGAGCTGACCGGCATCAACATTTTGGCCTTGGGTGAAAAAGAATTGCCCGGATCTGGCACGGCGCGTTTGGCCAACCCGGCGAACACCCAAGTCGACACCAGCAGAACCATCACAGTCGAATTTGATGCCAATGCCCGTGGTCCTTGGCAATTCAAACCCATGCAAAACGCTGTGCAAGTTCACCCTGGTGAATTGACCACGGTCATGTATGAGTTTCAAAATGTGCAAGACCGCACCATGTCTGCGCAGGCCATACCCAGTTATGCGCCGCGTGAAGCCGCTGCTTATTTCAATAAAGTGGAATGTTTTTGCTTCAACCAATACACCTTAGCGCCCGGCGAGAAAAAACAGTGGCCCGTGGCGTTTGTGGTGGATCCCAAGTTGGCCAAAAGCGTGAACACCATCACCTTGTCTTACACATTTTTTGAGGTGGGCAGCAAAACGCCCGCCGCACCGGCAAGCACGGTGTCCAGTACCTCGTTGAAGGTGGGTGGCGTATGAGCAGCGAACCGCTGGACGTCGTCGTTCCAGTCCCGGTCAGGCGTCCTTTTTGGCGCTCTGTGCTGGCAGTGTCCTGGTCTTTCATAGGCATCAGGAAAAACAGTGAATTTCAAGAAGATTTGTCACACATCACACCCTTGCATGTTTTGGGTGTGGGCTTGGTGGCAGGTCTGTTGTTTGTGATCGGATTGATTGTCTTGGTCAATCTGGTGGTTGCGAAATAAAGGAGTCGAGATGAGCAGCACAACCCATGGCACCACGCCCCATTACTTTGTACCAGAGCCATCGCGCCATCCGGCCATGGCTGCATTCGGTTTGTTTTTTGTGATCCTCGGCGCGAGCCAGTGGGTCAACGACATCAGCTGGGGCAAGTACGCTTTGTTGGCTGGATTGGCCATTTGGTTGTTTGTGTTGTTCCAGTGGTTCAGCGAATCCATCCACGAAAGCGAGTCGGGTCAATACGGTCGCAAGATTGAGTTGTCTTTCCGTTGGAGCATGAGCTGGTTCATTTTTTCCGAAGTCATGTTCTTTGGCGCTTTCTTCTCTGCTTTGTGGTGGGCCCGTGTGCACTCGGTCCCCATGTTGGGCAGCAGTGAAAACGCCTTGTTGTGGCCTGGTTTCAAAGCCGTTTGGCCGACCGTGATGGCTGGTGCAACCGCTTCTCCGGCGGGCATCATCGAGCCGTTCCAAACCATGACCCCATTTTGGCTGCCCACCATCAACACAGCGTTGCTGTTGTCATCGGGCGTGACCTTGACCATCGCCCACCATGCTTTGCTTGAAAACCAACGCGCCAAAACCATTCAATTCATGTGGTTGACTGTGCTG
>RFYK01000174.1 GCA_009925585.1 Betaproteobacteria bacterium
AGGCCCCTTAACGGGACAAAGTGCCAAGTCAGGTTGCTCTTCGATCAGGGTGGGGATTGGAGCAATCAGGACCAAGATCGGGATCAGGACGGAATCCCGGACATGGCGGATTTGGCTTTCCAAGGAAAAGTTCCGGTGGTGACGGCGACAAACCAGCTGAAACTCCAAGTGGGGAACCCGGACGGTCTTCCATACTTGGTCACGGCAAATAGCACCAACAGCGGACCTCTGGAAATTCTTGCTAACGAGGATTTGTCGGCATTGCCGGCGGGTCTCCGGTACATCCCGAATGGCTTCGATGGTTCCCCAACGGAAGACGCCATCGGACGCTGGGAGATCGTGGTGGGAGCCAAAAACAGCGCCGGGGAAGTTTACCAAACGGTGGTGGTCAATGTTCCGCCCCTGATCACCTCGCCGGACTTCTGGGAATGGACCCAAGGATCCTCTGTTTTTGAATATTTAATCTCCACCACCACCAACAACACCAACCTTTTTCCCGTGACTTACTCTGCAGCAAATCTTCCTCCCGGATTGTCGGTCAATCCGACTAACGGCTGGATTCGCCCGACCAAAAGCGGACAAACCAATGTGCCCACCCCGGGTCTTTACCGATGGAGCCTGGTGGCAAGCAATGCGGGCGGTGCCACCACGAACACGGTGGCGGTCAGTGTACTGCCGCCGGGAGCCGGAGGGTGGATTGCCGGAGAGTCGGTTGCCTATGCCGTCAACCTCGGGCCGGGCGTGACTTATACCGTCACCGACCTTCCGGCCGGACTGACCTTCAACCCGTCGAGAGGCCTGATCAGCGGCACGCCTTCGGTGGCGGGAACCAACGAGGTCACGATCGTTGGGCGCACGCGCACGGTTACCACCACCAACCGGATTCTTTTTCCGGTCCGTCTGGGAAGGCCGGAAATTGTGGGTTCGGACAGACTCGAATTCACCGGTTCCGCCTCACTCTTGCGGGGTCAGCCCTTCCGTTACCAAATTAGCGCTCGCTTGGCCGGACAACCTTGGGCGGGGGCCAGCGATTTCACCGGCTCCTGGAACCTTCTTTGGACCAACGCCATAGGATCCCGTGGGACCCTCACAGCCACCTCAGGATCCCTGCGTTATCTTTCGACCCTTAGCAATGTTGCCTATGCCTCTCTGGACTGGAGTCGTCCGCTGCCGCTGGACACACCTTGGCAGGTTTCTGTAAACGCCGCATTCTCTGCCAGCAATCTCGCCGGGTATCTGCAGAATCAAGAATATCTCACGGCCATGTTGCTGGCTTTGCGGGATCGCTCCACGGCTTCGGGAAATTATCGCGCAATTTATCTTGAGGGTTCTACGAGCGCACCTACCGGGGAGGTAGTGGCTCGGGCCGTTTCCGAGGGCGTCACGAACGGCGATGACATTGGTCCCGGCACGAGCGGCAAAACCGTTCTCTCATTGGCTTACCGGCCAACCGACCTTTCCCTGGTATCCCGTGCCGAACTTGAAGATGCCGGCCCACCCTGGGTGAATTTGCAAACCAACAGCGTCTCGTCCTGGACGAATCAGTCAGGCGGCGGCAGTGTGATTCTTCGTCTGATGGGTCAATCCATGGCTTCCCCCCATCAGTCCGCCCCGTTCCCTTACTTCACACGATTTGTGGTTTCCCCATCCGAGGGGTTGTCTTATCAGTCTTCGAACCTGCCCCACGGTCTGACTTTGGATGGAAAAATCGGACTTATTTCCGGAACTCCCACGGTTCAGACAAATCTTCAAAACTGTCTAATTTCCATTTCCAACGGTCGGGAATCGACGAATTTGATCATAAAATTCTCGGTCCAGTGAGGATCAGGAAAAAGAATCCAATGGAATTGGGGAAAATTATCCACTAAAAAATGGTTTTTTGATTCGACATGACTCCCTGCCGAAAGCGGAGGCAAATTCATTGAACCAGATAACGCTTTTTTAGCGTAAACCCAGGAAAATTATAAGCATGTCCCTAAAGGGTATTTGATTAAAAAAACCCTTTGTCTTCTAGATAATTTGAGAATAGCATATTAGATAACCTAGCTTCTTGGAAAATGGTTGATCCTGATGGCAACTGGGTTGAGATCGAAAGATTGGATCATAATCTTGGCAAAATTCACTATGTAGATTTGGTGCGGTTTAAAATTAGTCGATACAAGGCTGATGGCAAAGAATTAATTAATGAGCCAGAAGTTTTAGAAATACCGGGAAGTAGCTTTAGAAAAATTGGATTAGGAAAAGATGTTACCGATAAATTTTTGAGTGGACTTCCTGGCGTTCAAAAAGAAGGATGCGATGGGCTCATCACATCTGGCACTTTTATTCTTCATAAAATGCCTAAGTATGTTAGAACAGTTTGCTTAGAATTTTTTGGCAACGTCTCGCATTCTGTTCCGGCAATTGTAGAAATCAAGGATTATTTAGATCAGTCAGATAGTACGCTCTTAGCGGGATTAGAGCATATGGATGAGCGCTATATTAAAGCTGTTGGGTATAGTACCAAAGCCGCAAGACAAGAACGCCCTCGCATGGTTCTAATTGCAGATA
>RFYK01000175.1 GCA_009925585.1 Betaproteobacteria bacterium
ACTGCCATTGCGGTGAAGGTTGCTATTTCTCAGTGCCTTCATCGTGCATCCCAGCACCAAAGCGCCGTTCTGCTTGTTGACTGAGCCGTGAACTTTTCTTGGCGTCCCTCTCTGAAATTCTGACCGCCATATCACTATGTGCAGCCTCGACAGGTTTGGATCGCATTCTCGGTATATGCATGTTTTCAGTCGTGTTTATTTATATGCAGCATGATCTCTGGTGCAGATTGGAATTTGGGATCACAGCGACCGCATTGATGCCTCTTACATCCGTTAGCACAACTATATTTTGGCGCGACTGGGCTTGCTCTAGGACCATATTCTCAGCCACGATAGTTTCAGAGTTGCAAATTCCTTTTTGGGGTATACACTTAGCTCTCGTTAGGGGGTTGTCGATGAGTGCATTTTTGTGACGCTGAAATTCGGTTCGGTCTTTGCTGGCTTTTTTTGCATCGTGTCGCAGCAAGCAATCGCCGCAATGACACCCGTCGCAGCAACTGAGCAGACATTAGACGCTTTGCCGAACCAGAATAAATGCGATGTGGCATCAAAGACGCCGGATATCTGCTATATCAAAAAGGGTACACAGGTTCACTTTTCTGTCGATGATTTGGTTACGACCGAGAACCGGGCTTCGAAAATTGGTGACACCTTTAACGCTTCAATCATCTCCCCAATTACCATCGACAACCACGTCATTATCCCTGCTGGAACAAAGGCTTTGGGGCAGGTTGATTATGTGGATTACAAAGGTGCCTGGGGTCACAACGCATCATTGAGCGTGAGGCTACTATATATCGATTTTTCGGGTCGCCACATAAGGCTGGCATCTACCCTTTTTACTAAAGGAAAAGGCGGGGCATGGGCGGTCGCACCTGCATCTGTGGCTGGAGTTATTCTGACCGGTGGCGCGCTGCTTGCTATTTCTGGTCCACTTTCGACTGGGACAAGTGCGAAACTAAAACGGGGGCAAATTCTAGCTGGTACGATAGACGAAAATGTCCCGGTGGATATGTCTGACTTTCATGAAAAGTAATTTTTAACAGGGGTGGATATTTACATGAAAAAAATATTATCAGTTTTATTAATGGTTTCGCTGTCAGGATGTGCTGTCACTATGGCTGCAAAGACGAAGGGCGTGAAGGCGGACGTAACGCCCGTGGTGGTCGCGGTGGGCGCGGTGGACGCGGTGGTGATCGCCCAGAACGTGGTGAACGCGCTGAGCGCGGTAACCGCAATGAACGTGGCGACCGCACCGAGCGCGCAGATGGCGCTAACGAAGCCAACCAAGAAGGACGCGCACCCCGTCAAGAACGTGGACGCGGCAGACGCAATGGCGCAGGCGCTGGATCAGCTACAGGCGCTAGCAATGCGACCAACGAGTCCAACTTGTCCAACAACAACGAGGCTAGCAGCCAAGTGGGTGGTCCAGAAGACACCATACAAGCACAAGCCGAGATGCGGGCCAAGGCACGCAACGAACGCATTGCGCGTGAAGACAACGGAGATACTAGCGAAGCGTCAAACCGCAGCGAAACCCCGCGTCGTGAGCGCGCCCCACGCGGCGAAAACCGCCGTAACGAGCGTCCACGCCATGACGAATCAGCTCAAGCTGAAACACCTACAGGTTTGTCTTCCACCGAAGCACCTCAGGCTAACGGCGACGCAGGTTCAGACAACAACGGCGAGCGCCGCGAACGCCGTTCACGCGACCGTTACGGCCGTGACCGCCGCGAACGTGGAGGTGAGCGCACCGATCGCCAAGAAGGTGCTTCACAAGAGCAACTCGGGTTCGATGACCAGCCTGCGGCTGAGTCCACACAACGTGGTCATGCTCCAGCATCTTCCAGTCTTGCGCAAACATCGCATGCAAACTCTGCAACATCGAGTGCAGCAACGCCACGCGCCAGCATGCCGAAAGTTAAGCCCTTCAGCCTCTCGTTGCCAGAGCTGCAAGCGATTGCACAAAACAGCGGTTTGGAATGGGTGAATTCAGACGCTACTCGCATCGCAGCAGTACAAGCGGCCATCGCGGCAGAGCCCAAGCCCGTGCATGTGCCACGCGAACGGCCAGCGCCTGTGGTGTTAGACGATGGTCCTTTGGTTTTGGTAGAGACCCGCAAAGAACTGGTCTAAGCACACAACCCCATCAAGTGGGGTCTAAGCAACCGGCCTAGGCCACCACCACTTCAGCGGCGCGTTTCCAGTAAATCTGGGCACGCGCCGTTTCTTCTTTGTGCTCAGCCAATAGCGCCAAGGTGCGCCAGGCTTGGCGTTGCAACTCGGCTTGCATGAGTTGCGGTGCAGCCATCTCCAACATTTGTTGGGCTTTGCCCCATAAGGCGTGGTGCCAACACACCATGCCAGCCAGGAACTGCAATTCCACCCAACGTGGATAGGTTTGTCTGGCGCGGTCAATGCTTGCTAACCAATCCGCGTCTGGCGGCACCATCAACAAGGTGCGGCTAGACGCACTTTGGCTCTACGCTTGCGCCTCAAAGCAACCCGCTTGAACCGGCAG
>RFYK01000176.1 GCA_009925585.1 Betaproteobacteria bacterium
GTGACTGCTTGTCATTCGTCAAAGGCTTGGCTTTGAGAACAATGGATTCTGAAGGGATGTGTCCCATGTCAAAAATTTGAGTCCACCGGTAACTGAACCACCCGTTTCTGATGACCAGTACTTTTTTGCCTGTTGCAAATTGTCTTGCGACGGATTCCATGCCAAATGTGCCACTGCCCGGCACCAAGACCGTCGAATGCGCTTGGTAAACCTCTTTCAGTATTTTTGAAATGTCTTTCATCACGCCTTGGAAGCGTTGAGACATGTGGTTGAGCGCCCGGTCGGTATAAACAACGGAAAATTCAAGCAAGCCGTCAGGATCAATTTCAGGCAGAAGTCCAGGCATGAGGTAACTCCGGTGGATATCAATAAATGGGGTGGCTGATGGGGCTCGAACCCACGACAACAGGAATCACAATCCTGGACTCTACCAACTGAGCTACAGCCACCGCTAAACCATTATAACTATCAAAATTAACTTCTGCCCCAATGGCTACTTGGCTTGCTTAGCTCCATTGGGCGGAGGCTCTTTCAATGTCACTTTCAAGATGTCTTTCAAGTAACTAAAGTAAGCCAAATTTTCAGCGGTAGACCAAGATTTGATGAATCTTTGTCTGAGTTCTGGGGTCTTTGTCGGGTTGCTGGCTGAGGCGAGCATTTTGTTAACTTTCACAATGCCATAGCCTTTGGCACCTAAGTCCACACCCATCATCACAGGAAGCTTGTCAGGATTGGCTCGCATGGCCTCATCGACCAAATTTCCTGGGAGCTTTGAATTCTGATCCCTGCTCAAAGCAACTGCCGCTTGCAGTTCGGCTTTGTCGGGAGAGGTTTTCCAAAGTGCCAATTTGGCGGCGCCGTCTTTTTTCGCCAAACTCAAGGCTTTCTCATTGAGCACGGTTTGCACCAACATGGGTTTGACTTCTTCCAAACTCAAATAGTTAGCCGGATTGTGCTTGGTAATGCGTACAGAAATCAAAGTGTTAGGAGCGATTTCCATCGCTTCAGAATTTCTCAAATTTTTGATGCTTTCAGATGAAAAAATGGCTTTCAAGACATTTGGATTGGCCCAAGGTGTTTTCTTGTCTGCATTGATGTCTTTGGATACACCGGACGCCGTTTGAATATCCAATTTGAGTTTTTGGGCAACGCCTTTGAAATTGTCGGCTTGCTCGTAAACCATGTTAGTGAATTGCTCTGCAATCTCTGCATATTTCTTTTGTGCCAATTGCTTTTTCAATTCAGTTTCTAAGACGCTTCGCATCTGGACGAAATTTGCCGAACTGGCTGATTTCACATCTGTGAGTTGGATGATGTGGTATCCGAAATCAGATTGCACCAAGCCGCTGATATCGCCTTTTTTCAGACTGAATGCCGCTTCTTCGAATGGTTTGACCATGGCACCGCGCGCAAAGAACCCCAAGTCGCCGCCATTGGCAGCTGAACCTGGGTCTTGGGAATTTTTCTTGGCGATTTCTGCAAATTGCGCAGGAGATTTTTTCACTGACTCAAGCAAAGACAAAGCCTTTTCCTTGGCTTTGGCTTTGTCAGCATCATTCATTTCTTTGGGCGCATTCACCAAAATATGACTCGCACGGCGCTCTTCTTTGGCAGCCAAGTTGCTTTGGTTCTGGTCAAAGTAACTTTTCAATTCAGCTTCGCTGACTGAAATCGTTTTTTCAATCGTCTCTTGACTCAAGACAACATACTCAATGTCAGCTGATTCCAGCGATTTAAATTCTTCTTTGTGCGAATTGAAATACTTTTCAATCTCTTCGTCTGTTGGCTTGGCATCGGCCAAATAATCTGACGCAGAGAAAATGGCAATTTGGACTTCTCGTTGCTGGTAAAAGGCGTCCAATGCCACTTCCATTTGGGAAGGGAATGTGACACTGCTTTGCGTCACACCAGTCACCACTTGCTTGATGGCAGCATCAGAACGCATGCGGTTTTCAAAAATCTCGGGTGTCATGCCTTGCGCCGCCAGCAATTGGCGGTATTTTTCCAGATCAAGGCTTCCATCCGGTTTTTTGATTGAGGCCAATACTTCCATCTCTGCGATGGATTGGGCCACTTTTTGGTCAGAAACTTTGACGTTAAGTTTTCTGGCGCTGGCCTCTAGCACCTTGGATTGAACCAATCTCTCAAGCACGCCATATTTGATGGCAGGCGTGTCAAACATGCTGACATCAATGGTTGGCATGGAGGCTCGCATGCGAGCAATCTCGTTTTCATGCGACTTTTCCCATTCTTCTCTGGAAATGTCTACCCCATCCACGGATGCGACAACCTCACCTTTTCCATTGAATCGTTTGTACCCATCGATGCCGAAGAGTACGAACGATGGGAAGATGAGAATGATCAGCAGAATCTGCATGATCTTTTTGTGATTGCGGATGAAATCGAACATGGATTAATTGAATTAAAAAAAGAAAAGGCGAACACTGTTCGCCTGAATGGTTTGGTGGGTGCTGACGGTCTCGAACCGCC
>RFYK01000177.1 GCA_009925585.1 Betaproteobacteria bacterium
TTGCTTTGACATCGCTGGGATCATCCACCACAGCCATGGCATCAGGTGATCTGGTTTTGAATGGCTACACGGTGGGTGCTTCGCTCTCAACCGATGACTCCTATTCCTATGCCTCTAAGGCGGGAAGCGCCATTGCCAAGGCAGCAACCATCAACCGAATCACTGGCACCACTAACATCAAGGCTGAAGTTGGCAGCACCCAAGTTGCTGGCAGCACCATGTCTGCATCTGGCACAGGAAGCGCAGGCACCATCACCATCAATGGCACGGCAATTTCAGTCACGCTCTCGTCCACCAGCGACTATGCCACCAATCGCGCCGCTGTGGTCGCGGCCATCAATCTCAACTCGGGTACCACGGGTGTCACCGCCACTGACAATTTATCCACCACCAACGGAGTGTCGCTCAAAGCCACCGATGGAAGAAACATCACTGTGGCATTTGACGGTACCAATTTGACAGCAAACAACACTGGTGTAGGCGCGGCGGGTACTTATGCAGGCACTTACACACTCAGAAGTCTCAGCCAAGGCAGCATAGTGGTCAGCAGCAATGTCGGCGGCACATTGGCCAATGCAGATTTAGGACTGGGTACTTACAGCAGCAACATCGCCCAATTCAGCAATAAAGCCCGTAGCGGCTCCATCGCTGCCCCGACAGCGCTGACCGCAGGTGACCTGATGATCAATGGTTACAACATTGGCGCTGCATTCACTTCAGATGACACGGCTTCTGTGGCGACCACCACTTCCTCGACCAAGGCCGCCAGTGCGATTGCCATGGCTGCCGCCATCAATCGCCAAACTTCCCTCACGAAAGTGACTGCCACGGTCAATCCAAACGTGGTCGAAGGAACCGGATTTTCTGCTGGTGCGGTCGATACCATCTATTTGAACGGTGTATCCATTGCGGCCACATTGACGTCCAGCTCCACTGCCGCGGATGTCGTGACACTTCTCAACACGTATTCGGGTCAAACCGGTGTCACCGCCACGAACAATGGAAGCGGCGTCACTTTGACCGCCTCTGATGGCAGAAACATTGCCATTGGCGTGAGCAGCGGTGGTTCAGCTGTTGCTGGCACTCGAATTGGCTTGGGCGGTAATGCCGCGTTGAGTGGTGCTGCTGCAAGTTCAGCAGGCGCAATGACTTATTTGTCAACCGTCAAACTGACATCGACAAATGGCACATTCACGATTGCGCCTGGCAGCAATGGCTCCACCAACTTCAGCACACTTGGCTTCAGGGAAGGCACTTATGGTGGTGGTTCAACCTCTACCAAGGTCTCGAGTCTGGATATTTCCACCTCAACCGGCGGGACCAACGCCCTGACGACCTTGGCTGATGCCATCAATATGGTTTCAAAATACCAAGCCACCGTGGGTGCTTTGCAAAATCGAATGACGTATCAAACAAGTTTTGTGAACAACTTAAAGACCACATCGACCACAGCCTACAAAAATATCATGGACTACGATTTGGCATCAGAAACAGCAGCACTTGCCACAGCAAAAATCAAACAAAATGCTTCAATGGCGATGCTGGCACAAGCCAATGTGTCTCAAGACATGGTGTCGTATTTACTCAAACAGTACATCAAATAGATTAATTCATTTTCTTTGGTACTTTTTTTCATCATCAACTCAAGTTTGAACACTTGATGCCGATTCTGCCTAGGGACATCCTTGGGCAGCATCAATGATCATCGAACGACTGGAACTCAACCAACTGGCTTTGACGAGCATGATGACTTGAAAAAAGCCCACAGCTTAAGAGCGCTGTCTTACTACTTGGTTCGAACCCGAAAACTCTCACGCAAATTTGTGTTTCGCAAAATGGACCACGGCTGGCGCATCATCCGAATCCAATAACTTCATCATTTGTTGGTGTAGGTGGCCATCATGCCGTCAAAGGTGGCCTTCAAGCTGGTCTTCTGGCTGTTGACGCTGCCCACCAAGCTGTCCATCGCTGCAAATTGCTTTTGGTACCGAGCCAACAACGCATCCATCCTTGTTTGCAGTTTGGTCAATTGCGCTTGGTAATTGGTATTTTCTTTGGTGGCGTTTTGACTTTTCGTCAATATCGGTCCAGTGGCGGACAGCAGATTGGTCAATTTTTTCACGGCATCACCCGCCAGACCGGCAGGTAGTCCGCTGTAAACACTCAATTTGTTGTAACCGCCGGTGAACATCTTGGCGATGTCATCCACCCCAGTTTGTAAGGCTGTGTCTAACTTGGTTTCATCCAGTGACAAGACGCCCGTTTGATCTAACGTGAAACCCAATTGGCTCAGTGTCTGATAGGTGGTGCCTGGTGTGCTGGAGACACCAAAAATCAGCGAGCGCATTTGCTGCCGCACCATTCGCGCGGTGCTGTCCCCTACCAAGGTAGCGCCATAGGTATCTAAGGTGGACTTGGGGTTGGTGGTCTCTTTGATGATGTTGTCAAAGTCGTTATAGG
>RFYK01000178.1 GCA_009925585.1 Betaproteobacteria bacterium
TATATCCCGTCCATGAACCTGTTTTTGGACAGCACCACGCAGTTCGCCCCCATGGGCACGCTGCCAAGCACTGACATGAACAAGCCCGTGGTCATCACGGCCACTGGCCAGGTGATGCACACCCCTGCAGACCACCCCAGCAACGACTACACCCAAACCCGCGTGCGCATGCGCATGCGCGCCGATGGCAGCATCCAAGGCAGCAGCAGCGCAGAGATGCGTGGAATACACGAGGTGGCAGCCCGCAGCCGCCAGTTTGGCAACATCAACCGCGACCCCCGGGGCGTGATCAACCGCATGCTCGACCGCTTTCAAGAGTCAGGCACCGGGCGCATCCTGCCCAGTGACGCCACCGACTTCGAACAGCCGTTTCTGGTGGAGGCCGAATTTGAGCTAGAACCCGTGGTGAATGTGCCCGGCCCCAGCGCCATGGGCATTCCCACCGGCGTGGCCCCAGGCAAATTCAAAGACATGGTGGGGTTTAAGCCGCCACTTGAGCGGCGCTTTCCAGCCGTTTGTGGCTCATACCGGCATCAGGAGCACATCGAGTTGGCGTTTTTGCCAGGGGCCAAGATACAGCGCATCCCCAAAGGCGTGCGGTTCAGCCTGGGGCCCATTGCCTATGAATCGACCTATGTGCTCAAGGGAAAGCGGCTCACCATCACCCGGGAGTTGCAAACCCCCCGCAAGTCACCCACCTGCAACGCCCAAGACGATCGCCATTGGGAGCGCTTTGTTCAGGTGCTTTCCAGGGATATGCGGCAGCAGGTGTTTTTTAAGTGATCAAGGCCAAGCGTAGGTATGTGCAGCGCGCTTTGATTGAACAAGGCAATTGCGAATTGGCTACGTGTGAGGCTAGTTTGTCATGAAGTCAAAGTACGTTGTCGGCCACCTGATCCTGTTCTTGGTGTTGTACCACGCTGTCGCATTGAGCTACAACATCATGGTTGGCTCGGAGCCATCCCCAGAGCTTTTTATTTGTTTCTTTTTCGGTGCCTTTGGACTAGGGGCTCAGTTCTTCAGTGTGGTGAATCGACTTTTAGTTAAAAAATGACGTTAATGCCCTCGAGGCTAGATTTGGAAAATATTGGCATTGAATGAAGACGTTTTTAGACTGCAATTGACGGAATCGACAAGCCAATCGACGATCTGAAAAACCAAAGATGTACTGTATGGAGCAGGTCGCAATCTTTGCCTTGTCAATGATGAAGTGAAAGATGTCACCATACAAAAAATGACCCTTCGCAATACGACCATGGTCGCTAAGCTTGCTCAACTCAAGTCGCTAGATTGCTCCGCTCATCAACAGGAGTTTGGATGTTTCCGGGAGGCCTAAAAAAACAAATTTGAACGACAGTGGGGTATCGTCGCTGAAGCAGAGCCTTGTCCCCTTGCTGCGGGATATTGATCACCCAAGCACTCAAAGTCGCGAAGTCTGAGGGATGACGTTCATGGGATCAAAGCATGCGGCATACGTTTCCGATCATGGGGGTGCGTTAAATAAGTAATTGTTCACATTAAGATATATTTATCGGGGGTACAATAAATGAACCTTGAGTTCGACCAAGATAAGCGCGATAAAACATTGCTGGAGCGCGGATTGGATTTTGCGCGGGCAGCGGAGGTGTTTGAGGGCGTTTATTTCACAGGCCGCGACGAAAGATTTGAATACGAGGAAGAACGATTCATCACCATTGGCAAGCTGGATGCCAGTTTGGTGGTGTTGGTTTGGACACCGCGCGGCAAGGTGCGCCGCATCATCAGCATGAGGAAAGCAAATGACCGTGAAAAAGCGTTCTACAAAAGCCGTTTGGAGTGATCCAGACGATGCGCCGGAGTTAACGGCTGAGTTTTTCAACTCTGCCGATCTTTTTGAAGGTTCCAAGCTCAAGGCCCGTGGCCGCCCAAAGTCTGCCAATGCCAAAGAGGCTGTCAAGCTTCGCTTGGATGCTGATGTATTGGCCGCATTGCGTGCCAGCGGGGACGGATGGCAAACCCGCATCAACGACACGCTTCGCGCATCGTTGAAATTGGCTGGCCGCGTTTGAGATGGTGTTTGCCACTGAGTAGAGCGGATAGTGTCAACTTGCCGATAGCAAAGAAACACCAGGCTTAACTGAAACCAGCAGGCCTCCTTGATACACGGGGCGATTCAGTGCGTGAATTTGACCTGAAATATAAATGTAAAAACAGTAGTGTCCCAACGTTTTTCAGAGGAGAGTGAGCTGTTGAGGCTCGAATTCTGAATTCTTATCGGGGTTGGGTGGTGTAAGTAGTTGATTTATTGGGGTTGTTTCAAACATGGTCAAACTCAAGATTTGTAGTATTTCATGAAGACTGTTGGGCAGATGCAAGCGTTTCTTGGCAATGGCGATCAGCACGTAAGTGCAGACTGCAATCCAGATT
>RFYK01000179.1 GCA_009925585.1 Betaproteobacteria bacterium
CGCCACACGGTCACCTTGTCGCCCTCGCGTTCGATCGCGTCGTCATACCAGAACTGATTTTCGGCGGTGTTGCTGAGTTCGCGCCACTCGGCGTGCAATGGCATGCATAGCGCATACCCGGCCAGAATCACCACACAGAAACGCCCCCAACCACTTAGAAAAAACATCGTTCAATTCAGCTTGTAGGGCTGACCAAAGTCGCCGACTTGCGGAAACAAAAACGTGGTGCTGCTCGGGCCAATGCCCATGATTTGCACGGTCGCGCCTTCGCTGCCGCCACCGTCGTAATGGATCGCGCCGGCAGGGTGTTGCATGTAACTGCCTTGTTTGAGCGGTTGGGTGGTTTTCGGGTCCCAACTGTCGTCGGTGCCTGCCAGCCATGTGCCTTGCATGACCGTGACGTAGCGGTCTTCGCGGTGGTAATGCGGCGCGCTCATCACACCGGGCGGGAACACCACACGAATCACATAAGGCCCGGGCTTCGCGGGGTCGCCAGAGATGACTGCAAACTTCACGCCTTTGCCTGCATCCTTCCACTGGATTTGCTCGGGCTCGACCACGGTGAAGGGTTTGTCCAAGCTCTGCGCCATGGCCGCGCTGCCCGCGACGAGGATGATCGTGGCCAACACTTTGGCCAGTGGGTTGAATGAAGTCATGCACTGTTCCTTGTTCATTGAGTAGGTGTTCAATCGGTCACCAACCTATCACACCGCCATCGATTTTACGGATGGCCACGGTCGCTGATCGTGGGCGGTTGTCATCTATGTGATCTGGCCAACTTGAAAACTGGTTAGGGTATTTCGGGTCCCCCCGGTCTGTGGGTGTTTCGCCTGGGTGCTGAATGTTGATGAACAAGGTGGTGCCGTCCGGTGTGAACGACAGGCCTGTGATTTCACACATGTTCGGGCCTGTGAGAAAACGCTTGACCTGGCCTGTGGTGGTGTCACACACCAGCATTTGGTTATTGCCAATGCGTTTGAATTCGCCTTGGTTCATTTGACTGGAATGCACGTCAGTTTGAATCCAGAGCAAACCGCCCGGGCCGATGCTCAAACCGTCTGGGCAACCAAAATGATCGCCCTGGATGTTGCCTCTGGCTTGTTCGCGCTCATTGGCCGGATCGCCTGCCAACAGCAAATGGTTCCAGACAAAGGTGTCGCCCGCAAATGCATTTTCATCACGCCAGCGAATGATGTGACCCATGGTGTTGTTGGCGCGCGGGTTCGCTGCATCCACGCCTGGGTGTTTGTCTTGGCCACGGTTGGTGTTGTTGGTCAAGGTGCAGTACACCCAGCCGTTGTCACGGTCGATGGTCAACCATTCAGGGCGGTCCATTTTGGTGGCGCCCAATGCGTCACTGGCCTGCCTGGCTTTGATCAGCACCTCTGCCTGATCGGCAAACCCATTGGCCGCTGTGAGGGGACCGCTGCCGTGCACCAGTGGCAACCACTGACCGGTACCGTCGGCATCAAACCTGGCGACATACAACGTGCCATGGTCTAACAGCGCTCGGTTAGCGGCAGCGCCGCCGGGTGCAATCTTGTCGCGGCTGATGAATTTGTAGATGTACTCAAAACGCGCGTCTTCACCCGAATACACCACAGCACGCCCATCACCCGATTGCGTGACCCATGCGCCTTCGTGCGCACCGCGTCCAATGGCGGTGCGTTTGATCGGTGTGCTGAGGGGGTCCATCGGGTCGACTTCGACAATCCATCCAAACCGATTCGGTTCATTGGGATGCTTGGCGGCATCAAAGCGTTCATCGTGCGCTTCCCATTGGTAAAAACTTTTGGCGCGCAAGCCCCAACGTTTGTGGTGTGGCGACATGGCTTCACCCGCTGCAAAATAAAAAGCCCAGTTTTCCTCGCCCGACAAATAGGTTCCCCAAGGTGTCATGCTGCTGGCGCAGTTACCCAGCGTCCCTTTGACCCGCTTGCCCGACGGGTCAGCAATGGTTTGCATCAAACGGTGACCGGCGGCCGGCCCTCCCACGGCAAACTCGGTGTCCAAGGTGATTCGCCTTGCATACCGCGATGGCCGCACCATTTGCCAGCCGCGCTCTGTCAGCCTAGCTTCGTAAGCAGACAAGCCATGAGCGTTCTGTGACTTCTTGACCTTTTCAGCGGTCCACGGCGACATGCCATCCGCGTGCAAGAGTCCGTCATCGGTGTATTCATGGTTGGTCATGATGACGCCGTGCGTGGAACTGCCATTCAAAGGAAAGAACACCAAACCGTCATGGTGCATGCCCATTTGGGCGGCTTGTTCTTCGGCGGTGTTGGATGCGTCAGCACGGTAGGCGGGCATGTTGCCTGCGATGCCCACCGGTTCACCCCAGGCAGCCAATACATTGAAGCGGTAGCCGGGCGGCACTTGCACAAAGTCTTCCACACTCGCA
>RFYK01000180.1 GCA_009925585.1 Betaproteobacteria bacterium
CACATCGCAACCCACGCTGCGCAGTTTGTCGCAATCGCTGTCAAACGTACGCGGGTAGCTGGCAAAGTCTTCGCTTGGCAAAAATTGCAAACGATTGACAAAAATACTGGCCACGCACACGTCGCCAGAGACTTTGGCGATGCGCAGCAAATTCAAATGTCCCTCGTGCAAATTGCCCATGGTGGGGACAAACGCAGGTTGTTTGAAGGCCGATAAATGCTGACGCAACTCCGCCACGCTACGCACAATCAACATGAAAAATCACCAAGCGTGGAGTTCATTCACAGGGAATTTTTTGGTTTTCACGGCTTGTACAAAAGCTTGCATAGCGCCGAGTATGGTGCCTGATTCGGTCATGAAGTTGTAGGCGAATTTGGGCACCTTGCCCTGGGTCACGCCCAGCATATCGTGCAACACCAGAATCTGTCCGGCAGTATCCACGCCGGCGCCTATGCCAATCGTGGCGCAGGTGGTCAAAGCACGGGTGATCTCGGCCGATAACGCGGCGGGCACCATTTCCAGCACCAGCGCTTGCGCACCGGCGTTTTGTAACAGCAATGAATCCTGCATCAACTTTTGAGCGCCTGTTTCGGTGCGTCCTTGCACCCGGTAGCCGCCCAGCGTGTTCACGCTTTGCGGTGTCAAACCGAGATGACCGCACACGGGAATGCCGCGTGTCACCAGAAACTCGACGGTGGGCGCCAGCCAGGCACCGCCTTCGAGTTTGACCATGTGGGCGCCTGCCTGCATCAGCGTGGCCGCGCTTTGGAACGCTTGTTCGGGGGTGGCGTAACTGCCGAATGGCATATCGCCCAGAATGATGGGGCGACCGTTTTGTTTTTGCACACCACGCGCCACGCACTCGGTGTGATAACGCATGGATTCCAGCGTGACCGGGATGGTGCTGTTATGGCCTTGACACACCATGCCCAGCGAATCGCCGACCAGAATAATTTCCACACCGGCCAGATCGGCCACAGCCGCAAAGGTCGCGTCGTAGGCGGTGAGCATGGTGATTTTTTCACCGTCAGCCAGCATTTTCATGAGGCTGTGCATGGTCATGGCAGGTCGTTTACCTGGTTCGGGGGCTGAGGGTTGTACGCTCATGGTGCTTTCTCCTTTGTGGGGTTATTGGGCAGGTGAGTAAGCCAGACGCACATAGATGGGTGCGTAGGCTTCGGCTTGGGTGATATCGACCAGCATTTCTTTGGCAAGTTCCAGCAGCGCGATGAAAGTCACCAGCATCACCGGCACGCCGAGCGCGGGGTCGAACAGGTTCTCGAACTCGACAAAACGCTGACCTTGCAATTTTTTCAACACCATGCTCATGTGCTCGCGCACCGAGAGTTCTTGGCGGCTGATTTTGTGGTGTTGAATCAGTTTGGCGCGGCGCAGTATGTCGGCCCAGGCGGCTTGCAAATCGGGCACAGCCACATGCGGAAAACGCGGTTGCATGGATTGTTCTATATAGACCTGGGCGCGCAAAAAATCACGGCCTTGCTGCGGCACTTCATTCAAACGCGCCGCCGCCAGTTTCAGCTGTTCGTATTCCAGCAAACGGCGCACCAGTTCGGCACGCGGGTCTTCAGGCTCAGCGCCTTCGGCCACTTTCTTGGGCGGCAACAGCATGCGGGATTTGATTTCAATCAGCATGGCCGCCATCAATAGGTATTCGGCCGCGAGTTCTAGGTTGCGCGTGCGAATCTCATCGACATAGCTCAGGTACTGGCGGGTGAGCGCCGCCATGGGGATGTCCAAAATGTTGAAGTTTTGCTTACGGATGAGGTAGAGCAGTAAATCCAATGGGCCTTGGAAGGCCTCTAAAAAAACCTCTAGCGCGTCGGGCGGGATGTAGAGGTCATGCGGCATCGCGAACAAAGGTTCGCCGTACAACTTGGCAACGGCCACGTTGTCGATGACCTCCGGCATGACGGATTGCAAGTCAGACACAGAAATTAAGCGTTGGTTTGGTAGACGTAGGGCTTTTGCGCCACGCGGCCTGCGGCGATGTCTTGCGCGACTTCGCGGTTGATAGCTTTGTCCCACAGCAGAGCGCGCCCATCGCGTTGGCTCTTTTCAAGCTCAGGCTTGCTGCTTTTCATCTGCTCGATGAACTGCGTCACTTCGGACTTGTAGGCGGGGCGTTGGAATATGGACATAGCGGCTATTGTTGGAAGGCGACTGGGGATTTTAGCGGGCAGTGCGTTAATTGGCGTTAATTGGGGTCAGAACCCAATTAATTCAATTAACTTGGGTTTGAAGTGCATTAATGAATCCGCATACCAGGCCTCGCACCTGGAAACGGTTCAAGAATGTAGATGCCCGGTTGGGCTTTTTCATCGGCGTGACTGGCGGCTAAGACCATGCCCTCTGAGATGCCGAATTTCATTTTTCGGGGC
>RFYK01000019.1 GCA_009925585.1 Betaproteobacteria bacterium
TCGAAACACAAATTCAAACCATCAAATTGCGGATAGCGTTCTTCCAGACCGTCCACCACGCGCAGGCTTTGCAAGTTGTGCTCAAACCCACCGTAAGGCGCCATGCATTCGTTCAATGCGTCTTGTCCGGCATGGCCAAATGGCGTGTGCCCCAAGTCATGCGCCAATGCAATGGCTTCGACCAAATCTTCATGCAAGCCCAAAGCACGCGCCAATGAGCGCCCCAGTTGCGCCACTTCCAACGAGTGCGTCAAGCGGGTGCGAAACAAATCGCCTTCATGGTTGAGGAACACCTGGGTTTTGTAGACCAAGCGGCGAAACGCGGTGGAATGCACGATGCGGTCGCGGTCGCGCTGAAACAAATTGCGGGTGGGCGCTTCGGGTTCAGCAAAACGCCTGCCTCGACTCAGATGCGGGTGGCAAGCATAAGGAGTCAAACTTGGTGCCGGCGTGGCCGCCTCACCCGAGAAGGCATCGCTCATGCGCGGCAACACGCTTGGACCACCTCGGCCACCAAGGCGTCAGGTGCGCCACGCACTGTCGCTTTGCCGGGCGGGTCGATCAACACAAAACGGATGTCGCCCGCTTCGGCTTTTTTGTCGACACGCATGTGGTGCAAATACACGTCCGCGCCCAGATCGGGGCCGGTGACTGGCAATCCGGCTTGGGCAATCAAGCTGGTCAATCGCTCGGTGAATGCGGCATCCACCAAACCGAGTTGCTGCGACAAGCGCGATGCCATGACCATGCCGCAACCCACGGCTTCACCATGCAGCCAGACGCCAAAACCCAAACCAGCCTCGATGGCATGGCCAAAGGTGTGGCCGAAATTCAAAATGGCACGGATGCCGGATTCACGTTCGTCTTGCCCGACCACCCATGCTTTGATTTCGCAACTGCGTTTGACCGCGTAAGCCAGTGCTTGCGGGTCACGCGCCAACAAATCGCCCAGGTGCTTTTCGATCCAATCCAAAAACACCATGTCAGCGATTGGACCGTATTTGATGACCTCGGCCAAGCCTGCGCTCAATTCGCGCGCGGGCAAAGTTTGTAACGTCGACAAATCGCACACCACGCGCTCAGGTTGGTAAAACGCACCCACCATGTTTTTGCCCAAGGGATGGTTGATGGCTGTCTTGCCGCCGACAGACGAATCCACTTGTGCCAACAAGGTGGTGGGCACTTGCACAAACGGCACGCCACGCATGTAACAGGCAGCCGCAAACCCGGTGATGTCTCCGACCACACCGCCGCCCAAGGCAAACAACACGGTCTTGCGGTCACATGCTTGCGCCAAGAGGACATCGAAAATGCGGTTCAAACTTTCCCAGGTTTTGTGGCTTTCGCCATCGGGCAAGCTGCAAACATGCACCACGGGGTAATGCGTCTTCAGGCTTTGCTGCAAGCGCGCCAAGTACAGCGGCGCCACCGTTTCATTGGTCACGATGAGTGCCGCACCCGCCTTGGGCAGGCCTTGCCAAGCCGTGGCTTGGTCTAACAAACCCGGCGCAATCTGGATGTCGTAACTGCGCTCTGCCAACTGGATAGAAACGCGTTGGACAGTGGCGTGGTCGGTAGAAATGGTCATGGGGTCGGGGTCTCGATGGGAAGCAAACCCGCCAATTCCAATTGGGTGACGATCATGGTGACCATGGTCGGTATGCGCGGGCGGTTGGTTTCGATGACGAAATGGGCAGCGGCTTGGTAGTAAGGGTCTCGCTCTTCAAACAGTTGTTGAATCTTGAGTTTGGGGTCATCGACTTGCAACAACGGCCGCTGTTGGTCGTTCTTCAATCGACGAAAAATTTCTTCGGGTTGCACCCGCAAATAAATGACTTGGGTGCGTTCACGCAACAACTCTCGGTTGGCCTCTTTGAGTACCGCCCCGCCGCCGGTGGCCAACACGCCGCAAGCGGTGCGTGTCATGTCGTCGATGACTTGGCTTTCAATGTCTCTGAACGCGACTTCGCCTTGGCTGGCAAAAAAATCCTTGATTGGCATGCCGATGCGCATTTCAATGACCTGGTCGCAGTCGACAAAACCCACACCCAATTTGCGGGCTAATTGCCGACCGACTGTCGATTTGCCGCTGCCCGGCATGCCCACCAAAGCCAACACGATAGTGAAATCCTCAAGGTGCGAAGGCACTTTGTTCAAGCATTTTAGGGCTTAGGAATATCAACAACTCTTGTTTGCTGCGCTTGCTGGCACGGTTGCCAAACAACCAGCCAAACCATGGGCTGTCGCGCAAACCGGGCAAGCCGGCGCGATTGAGGTTGTCGCTGGTTTCGTAGATGCCACCGATCATGACCGTGCCGCCGTCTTCCACCCGCACTTGGGTGCTGACGTGTTTGGTGTCAATCGCAAACCCGGCGGGGGTGTTTTGTCCGACACTGTCCTTGTGCACATCCAAATACATGGTGATGCTGCCGTCGGGTGTGATGTGCGGCGTCACCTCTAAGCGCAAATTGGCTTTGCGAAATGCAATCGAAGTGCTGCCATTGGGGCCGGAGAGTTGGTACGGCAACTCGGTGCCTTGCTCAATCACCGCCTTGGATTGGTTGGCAGTCACCAAACGGGGGCTGGCCACCACACGACCCAAACCTTCTGCCTCCAGCGCTGACAACTCGACCCCCAAACGCCGACTGTGCCATGGATTGAAAAACGTCAACGTGGCGTTGGCAGGGTCCGCACCAAGGGCTTTGGCTGCCGGAAAATTGAGGTGGATGTTGTCAGCGGACGAGGTCAAACGCACACCCAGCGAGGTTGCCAAGTTGTCCAAGGCTTCCACAATCCGCGCCTCGATCAACACCTGCCGCTGCGGCACATCAACCCGCTCAACCATGGCCTTGACCTGCACCAACCGGTCTGGAATGTCGGTGACGAACAATTGGTTGGTTCGGGCGTCGGCCATGGCGCTGCCTCTGGGGCTGAGCAATCTCACCGGTGTGGCCCCCGAAGACGCACTGTGGTTGAGCAACGGCGCCAGCAAATCGGTCGCCTTGGCATAACTCAACGCATAGGTTTGGGTTTGCAAGGGTTCGAGCACCTCGATCGCTTGCCGAGTTTCCATCTGGCCTTTTTCACGCGCAGCCAACTCTGCAAGCGGGGCCACCCAAATCACGTTGCCTTCTTTGCGTTGACCCAACCCCCTGGCTTGCAAGATGGTGTGCAGCACTTGGTCCCAAGGCACCTCTTTCAATCGCATGGTGAGGTGACCGCTGACGCTGTCAGACATGATGATGTTGACCCCGCTGAAGTCACTGACCATTTGCAAAGCGGTTCGCAATTCAATCTGCTGAAATTGCAGGGTCATGGGCTCGCCAGTGAATGGCAAGCTGGTGGGTGAATCGGTTGTCTCTGTGGCCAACGGTTGTGCATGTGCAAGCACACACGGCAAAACCAGCCAACACAGCGCATAACGCCAAGCCATGCGCCAAATGATTGCCATCATGGTGGGTCAACCGCTGGGAAACGACGCGCTTGACTGACCCATTTCCCTTGCGCATCAGCCACCCATTCGCGCAAACGCAGATGGTCGCGCTCAATGCCCGTGACCACACCCCAATCCTGCCCCAAGCGATCACCCAATGCGATGGTTTGAACCTGTCCTTGAACTTGCAACAAAGCCCATCGCTGGTGCGCATTGGCCAACATGCCTGCCCATCGCATGTCAGAGATGGGTTGGGTCTGCCAGGAGGACAAATGGTGGGCAGAGGCCGGCAACGCCACCCAGGGCAGGGCTTTTTTCAAACCTGTTGCTGCAAAGGGATCATGGACCATGGATGACGACTGCACGCGCCACACCGATGGCGGCTTGCTGGCCGATTCACTCAGGGGTTGGCGCTCGTTCAACACCACCCACTGCATCTGCAATTGCAACTGCATGGCTTTAGGGGAAGCAGGTTCTGACGGTGGGTCAAGCAGTGTCTGAATGTCAAACCCGGTCACTGCCATGCGTGGCACTGCGCCGGGTAAGCCGTGCCAAGCTGCCAGCAATGATGGCAAGCTGCCCGTCCAGCTTCCGCTTGCCTTGCCCTCTTCTGTTTTGAATGCCTGCACCACCAACCCATGGCTGCTGCCCCAATGCAACCATGCTTGAAGCACGTCCCTGTGGTCTGGCGTCAGCTCATCCGGCCAAGCTTGCCATGCGGGTATGGCGAAACCCGCTGGATGGGGTTGTGCTTGCAATTTGGCAATGCGTTCACGTTGCTGCTGTACTTGGCGCTGCAACAGGTCCATGTCTTGTTGGGTCTGCCGCCAAATGTCTTGTGCATGCCACCATTGATCCCATGCCTCGGCAGACACCCACAGACTGCCTGCAACCACGCCACACAAGGACCCCACGCTCAACAACAACACTTGTGCACCCAACGGCCAAGCGTGCCACACGTTCCAATGTGTGCGCCATTGCGGCCAGGGGGCCATCAGCCTTGCCAACAGGGCGGCCGTCATGGCTTGGTCGCTGGGTTGGGATAGGTCAACGGCAATTGAAACGCATGCTGCTTGGCAGCGATGCCATCGGCTTGCCGCCATTGCGGTGGCGCCCATTGCGCCCGATCTGATGGCGAAGAGAAACCCGCCACAGCCAATGCGGTTTGCCAGTTTTTCCAATGCCCTTCACTCAACGCCCAGCCGTTGAGCTGCCATTGTTGGTCTCGCCATGTCGCACGCTCGATTTGCACGCCGCGTGGCGGGACGGACAACCACTGTTGCATCGCTTGCCAGGAACGGGTTTGTTGCTGTTGCCACCACCCCCAATCGGCTTGCACTTGCTGCGCCATGCGTGCGCGGCTTTGCCACAGCGCATCGGTTTTCAATTCGGTTTGCCATTGCGCCATGGTTTGCTCAGCATGGTGTTGTCGGTCATGTTGTTCAGCCAACCAAGCGTCCCAAGCCTGATCCAACACACCGACCGCAGACACCGTGACCACCGCAGACACCGCGAATCCCCATTGCCATCGCCGAATGCTTTGCAGGCGACGTTGCTCTCGCCAAGGCAACAAATTGAATTCGCTCATGGGTGGCCCACGCCCAATGCCAAACCACCCAGCACCGACCATTCGTTATCGGTCAAAGCGTCTGACGCTTCACAGGGTGGCTCCTGTAGCACTGCCACCGTGCTGTTTTGCACAAACGCTTGCCAGCGCATGCTGGCTTGCCATTCGGGCTCCAACTTGACCAAGCGCAGACCTGCCTGGCGACACCACTGCTCGCATGATTGCGCCCAAGTTTTGCGAATGGCCAACACCTCTGCTTGCCACGTCGGTTGGGCTTGCAATGCCGCATTCAACCAGGCTGGACGAGCAGCAGACAGTGGATGGGTGGCCATCGCATGGGTTGGTTCAGTGAGTTGGTAATCCCACAGCGCCTCGCTGATGGGCCAAGGCAACGCAGGCGCGAGTTGGGCTTGCAAATGCGCTTGCAGTTGTCGCGGCCCCATGCTGCTGCCCACATTGAACGTAAAGCGCATCAACTGTTCGGGCGGTATCGCCATGGCCACCGAAAGGGCCACAAACCCACTGCGCTGTCGTGCCCAGCGCAAGCAATGCGGGTCGGGCCAGTCGGTTGGGAGCGTCGGAATGTCTTGGGCAGGGAATGCCTGCCAATGCCATGCAGGGTAAGCGTGGGAGGCGTCGCCCGCGCGAGGCGACTGCGCCAACCCGATGCCGCGTTGGTTGAGGATCACGCCCAGTCCCAATGACTGGCGATGGCGCTTCTTGAACATGACAATCCTTGTGCGATGAGAGACGCCAAGGGTTGTAAAAGCGACCAAGCTGATCTCGGTTAAGCTGGACTGGCGTTTTTTTTACAATGCACTTTCTTCTTTCAAAACGGCTGCGCGCCGTCTGCCTGACATGCCCCCTACGCCTCCTGCCAAAGATCACCCGCCAGGTGATCTGAATTCGCCGCCCGCCAACACGCTGTGGCGCGTGCTCGGCAGCTTTTTGGGTTGGTTCATGGGGTTTTCTGTGGCGGCGGGCTTGAGCCTGGTGCTGTTGGTTGGGGTGGCGCTGGTCATGGCGTATCCGCAACTGCCCGATATTTCCGATTTGGCGGATTACCGTCCCAAATTATCGATGCGGGTGTTTTCTGTGGAAGGCAAAGTCATCGGTGAATTTGGCGAGGAACGGCGCAAACTGATCCCGTTCAAAGACATCCCAGATGTGGTCAAGCAAGCGGTGTTGTCCATCGAGGACGCGCGCTTTTACAAACACGGTGGCGTGGATTACATCGGCTTGGCACGTGCCAGTTTGGCGAATGTGGGTCGCGCGAAAAGCCAAGGCGCCTCCACCATCACCATGCAGGTGGCACGCAATGTCTATCTCTCCTCAGAGAAAACCTTCACGCGAAAAATTTACGAACTGCTGTTGACTTACAAGCTCGAGCACTTGCTGACCAAAGACCAGATTTTTGAGATTTACCTGAACCAAATTTACCTTGGTCACCGGGCGTATGGTTTCGCCGCAGCGGCTGAAACCTATTTCGGCAAACCCATTCAATCATTGAGCATTGCCGAAGCCGCCATGCTTGCAGGTCTGCCCAAAGCGCCCTCTGCCTATAACCCGATCAACAACCCGAAACGGGCCCGTTCGCGTCAGCTCTACATCATTGAGCGCATGGAAGAAAACGGTTTCATCACAGCCGCGCAAGCCAAAGCCGCCAAGACCGAAGAACTCAAAATCCGCAATGTCACAACGCCCAACAACACGCATGCCGAATACGTGGCCGAGATGGCTCGCCAACTCATGTTTGCGCAATACGGCGCTGAAATTTACACACGCGGCTTGAACGTCTACACCACCATCAAAGCCGATGACCAAGAAATCGCTTACCAAGCGCTGCGTCGTGGCATCTTGGACTATGAATTGCGTCAGGTTTACCGCGGACCGGAAAAATTCATCGACTTGCCCACCAATGCCCGCGAACTCGAAGACGCGATCGATGACGCTTTGATTGAAGCCGGCGACAAAGGGGATTTGCTGAGCGCCGTGGTACTGGAAGCCTCGCCCAAAAAAGTGCGCGTGATGCGGCAAAACAGCGAAATCCTGGACATCACCGGCGACGGGTTGAAACCCGTGACCTCCGGCTTGTCTGACAAAGCGCCAGCCAACATCAAATTGCGCCCGGGCGCAGTGGTGCGTGTGGCCAAAAACGCCAAGGGTGATTGGGGCCTCACCCAGTTGCCCGAGGTGGAAGGTGCGTTTGTGGCTCTCGATCCGGTGGATGGCGCGATCCGGTCATTGGTCGGCGGGTTTGACTTTGAGAAGAACAAATTCAACCATGTGACCCAAGCATGGCGTCAACCGGGGTCGAGCTTCAAGCCATTCATTTACTCCGCTGCTTTAGAAAAAGGTTTCACCGCCTCCACGCAGGTCAACGATGCGCCTTTGTTTTTTGACGCAGCAGCCACGGGCAGCCAAGCCTGGGAACCCAAAAATTACGACGGCAAATTCGAAGGCGTGATGAGTTTGAAAACCGCGCTGGCCAAATCAAAAAATATGGTCTCTATTCGCATCTTGCAAGCAGTGGGGCCGCAAAATGCGCAGCAATGGATCAGCCGCTTCGGTTTTGACCCCGACAAACATCCGCCTTACCTGACCATGGCCTTGGGCGCGGGCTCTGTCACCCCGATGCAAGTTGCCTTGGGGTATTCGGTGTTTGCCAATGGTGGCTATTTGGTCAAACCCTACTTGATCACCAAAGTCACCGACCCCTTGGGCAAAGTGTTGTCGGCATACACCCCGATCGAACTCGATGAGCGTTCTCGTGCCATCGAACCGCGCAACGCGTTTGTCATCAGCCATTTGTTGCAAGAAGTGACCCGCTCAGGCACGGCCATGCGTGCGCAAGCCACACTCAAACGCGGTGACATTTACGGCAAAACCGGCACGACCAATGACTCAATGGACGCTTGGTTCGCGGGCTACCACACCACGCTGGCAGCGGTCACTTGGATCGGCTACGACACGCCACGCAAACTCGGCGACCGCGAAACCGGCGGGGGATTGAGCTTGCCGGTGTGGATCACTTACATGCAACACGCTTTGAAAAACACACCGGTCAACGGCATGCCCGTGCCTGCGGGCGTGGTGTTTGAAGGCAACGACTGGTATTTCAGTGAATACGCGCACAGCAACGGTGTCACCACCCTCGGCATAGAGGGCAAAAGCAATGACAGTGAACCGGCGGCGGTGGATGCAGAGAAAAAGAAAATCTTGGACATGTTCAAGGACTGAGCCTTGGCATGCCCGCAGCGGGTGTCAACTCACATTTGAAAATGCAATGCCGTGCCAAATTGGTGGCTGGCGTCTTGCGTGAGTTGCTTCCAGAATTCGCCTTGGCCTTTGGTGTCTTGCCAATGCGTCCCATCAAACCGGTAGTGATACCCACCGCTTTGGGCGGCCAGCCATATTTCATGCAATGGTTTTTGTAAATTGACGATCAATTGGCTGCGGTTCGGAAAGGTCAGTGTCACCATGCCACCCACGCGTTGGTTGTCGATGTCCACATCGGCTTGGTCGTTGAGCAGATCGCAAGCCTTTTCCAGTTGTTGCAACAAGCGCTCGGCTTGGTCCATGAATTCGTTATCGGTCATCAGCGTGCGTATCCAAGAGGTTGGCCGGTCACCGCCAAGGCGGCTATTACAATTTCGGCATGAAATCAGCGATTCTAGGCAGCCTGCTCGCCCTTGCGATCTCCATGGTCATCGGCTGCGGCATGAAAGGGGAACTGGTGTTGCCAAGCGAACCCGAATCCCAAGACCGTGCCAAATTTCCTGACGTACTGATCCCTTCCATGCCCTCTGAGGCGCCCGCCAAACGCTGAGTTTGGCCATCACGAAAACCGTTTCATGACCTCTACCAACCTGCCTGGCGCGCCGTTTTTGGCTTACCGTGGACCACAGTTGTTCATGGAGGACATGTGCTTGAACGATGTGGCGAAAGCGCATGGCACGCCCTTGTTTGTGTACTCGAAAGCGGCCATGTTGCATGCATTGGCAGCCTACCAACGGGCGTTTGCTGGACGACAAGCCAAGGTGCATTACGCCATGAAAGCCAACTCCAGCTTGGGCGTGTTGCAAGTGTTTGCGCAAGCGGGCTGTGGCTTTGACATCGTCTCGGCTGGCGAATTGGCGCGGGTGTTGGCCGCTGGCGGTCAAGCGGCCGATGTGATTTTTTCAGGCGTGGGCAAAACCCGTGAAGAAATGCGTGTCGCGTTAGAAGCTGGCATTGCATGCTTTAACGTGGAGAGCGAAGCCGAACTCGATGTGCTCAACCAAGTGGCGCTGTCTTTGGGCAAAGTCGCACCGGTGAGCATTCGCGTGAACCCGAACGTCGACCCCAAAACCCATCCCTACATTTCCACTGGGCTCAAGGGCAACAAATTTGGCATTGCGCATGAGCGCACCTTGCAGGCTTATCAACATGCTGCCCAATTGCCCGGTTTGAACGTGGTGGGCATCGATTGCCACATTGGCTCTCAAATCACCACCAGCGAACCTTACTTGGATGCACTGGACAAAGTGCTGGACTTGGTCGAGCACATTGAAGCGGCTGGCATACCGATTCACCACTTGGACTTTGGCGGCGGTCTGGGCATCAATTACAACAATGACACGCCGCCTGCGGCTGACACGCTGTGGGCTGCTTTGTTGGCGCGTCTGGACGCTCGTGGTTTTGGGCAGCGTCGATTGATGATCGAACCGGGCCGCTCTTTGGTGGGCAACGCGGGTGTGTGTTTGAGTGAAGTGCAATTCCTCAAACCGGGCGAGCAGAAAAATTTCTGCATCATCGATGCCGCCATGAACGATTTGCCGCGCCCCGCCATGTACGAAGCGTTTCACCACATCGTTCCGTTGGTGCAAACCGATGCGCCTTCACACTTGTACGACGTGGTGGGGCCAGTGTGCGAAAGCGGCGACTGGATTGGACGTGACCGACAGTTGAACCTGCAGGCGGGTGACACATTGGCGGTGCTGTCAGCAGGGGCTTATTGCATGAGCATGGCCAGCAACTACAACACGCGCGGCCGCCCTGCTGAAATACTGGTCGATGGCAACCAAGCCCATGTGATTCGCCAGCGTGAGACGGTTCAAGATCAAATGCGCGGCGAGGTTTTGGCCTTCCACCAGACACGCCAAACCAGCAACACCGACAACACCAAGGTGTAGACCCACACTTCGGCAAAATTGTTTTTGCCCGCGCGCATCCAATAAAAATGCAATACCGCGAGCACAGGCAACAGATAGACCATTCGGTGCAGTTGTTGCCAACGCTTGCCGCCCAGCCACCGCACCGATGCATTGTTTGAGGTCACTGCCAAGGGCCACATCGCCACAAACGCCAACATGCCTACCCAAATGAATGGCCGCTTGACCAAGTCTTTGGCCATCGCTTGGATGTCAAAACTTTGGTCGAACCAGGCATAACAAAGCATGTGCACACAGGCGTAAAGAAAGCAAGCCACGCCCGTGCTGCGCCTGAAACGCAGCAACACTGGCGCGCCAGCAATGTGGCGCAAAGGGGTGATGGCCAACACGAGGCAAAGCCATCGCAGCGTCCAGTCACCCGTCGAGCGACTCAGGGCTTCAGCCGGGTTGGCACCCAATGCATCGTTGAATGTCGCCCACACCATCCACATCAAAGGCCATGCCAACACCCCATACCACGCCCAGTGTGCGCGCGGCGACAGCAGTGTGTGTTGCCACGGTACTTTGCTCAGCATGACAGTCACACCAGGCTTGTCTGAGGTTAGAAATTCTTGGCCAAATCCATGCCTGCATACAACTGCCCCACCTGCGGCTCGTAGCCATTGAACATCAATGTCTTGATTTTTTTGGCAAACAAACCGCCTTCACCAATTCGCCGCTCGGTGGCTTGGCTCCAGCGGGGGTGGTCCACGTTCGGGTTCACATTGGAATAAAAACCGTATTCATTGGCCGCGGCTTTGTTCCATGCGGTCAAGGGTTGCTTGTCCGTGAAACGAATTTTCACAATGCTCTTGCCGCTTTTGAAACCATATTTCCATGGCACCGTCACGCGCACCGGCGCACCGTTTTGGTTGGGCAACACTTCACCGTACATGCCAAAGGTCAACAAGGTCAAAGGGTGCATGGCCTCGTCCATGCGCAAGCCCTCGATGTAGGGCCAACTCAACACCCGCGAGCCTACATAAGGCATGGTTTTGGGGTCTGCCAAGGTAACGAACTCGACAAATTTTGCGCTGCCCAAGGGTTCCACTTTTTTGATCAACTCAGACAAGGAATAACCCACCCAGGGGATGACCATGGACCAACCTTCGACGCACCGCAAACGGTAAATGCGTTCTTCCATCGGACTGAGTTTGAGCAAATCTTCCAAATTCAGCACCCCCGGTTTTTTCACCATGCCTTCAATGTCCACCGACCAAGGACGGGTTTTCAAGGTGTGCGCGTTTTCTGCCGGGTCAGCTTTGTCTGTGCCAAATTCATAAAAATTGTTGTAGGTGCTGGCGTTCTTGTACGGCGTGATGTTGTCAGTGGCCTGCGCGCCCGCAAAGTTGGCGACTGTGCTGTTCAAGGCAGCCAGCTTGCCGGGACGTGGCACGGCGGATTGCCCCCAAGCGCCACCTGCGGTCGCCAGCAAGCCCGTGGTCGCCAACTGCTGCAAAAAACCACGGCGTTGCGCGTACACCTGAGGTGGCGTGATGTCACTGGCCACAGGATGATGAAAACCATTGTCTTGACGAATCAGCATGACACAACTCCTGAACATAAAAAAGGCTGACACAGGGTCAGCCTTGAGGGAATGAAGAGAGACAGTGGATCAGTTCAAACCAGCGATGTAATCGGCCAAGGCTTTGATTTCACGGTCGTTCAATTTAGCAGCGACTTGGCCCATTTGCAGGCTGTTCTTGCGAATCCCGTCGCGGAATTGGGTCAATTGGGAAACGGTGTAGTCGGCGTGCTGACCGCTCAGGCGAGGGTACTGGGCGGGGATGCCAGCGCCGTTGGGGCTGTGACAACCGGCACACGCTGGCACTTGCTTGTCTGCAATGCCACCACGGTAAATTTTTTCGCCCAACGCAGCGAGTTCTTTGTCTTTGGCAAAACCGGGCTTGGCTTTGGTGCCGCCCAAGTAGGCGCCCACGTTGCGCATGTCGTCTTCGCTCAGCGCAGACGCAAACCCGAGCATGACAGGGTTGGCGCGTTTACCGGCTTTGAACTCGGCCAATTGTTTGGCGAGGTATTCGGGGTGTTGTTGTGCCAACTTGGGGTTGGAGGGAATGGCGGAGTTGCCATCTGCGCCGTGGCAACTGACGCAAACGCCGTTGTAAATGGCTGATCCCTTGGCGGGATCGGCTTTGGCAGGTGCTGCGCCTTCAGCATGCGCTACCAAAAAAAAGCCCGTCAGGCCGACGGACAAGAGAATTCGGGCTAAAAAAGTCATGGCAGTCTGGTCTTGAAAGTCAATCTGTGATTCTACAATGCAGCCCTGCACCCGACGGGTTGCGCGCAAAGAATAACCATGGCCCACCCCAGCACCTCTGTGGATGCAACTCACCAAGTTCGTGTCAAACAAGCCATCGGTTGGCTTCACACGGCAAGGTTTTTGACCACCGCTGCTCAATTGCACCATTTGCCAGCCTACGACCAGCCCGAAATCGCCTTTGTCGGGCGCTCTAACGCGGGCAAATCCACTTGCATCAACGTCTTGACCCAACAGCGCCAACTCGCCTACGCGTCCAAAACCCCCGGGCGCACGCAGCACATCAATTTGTTTGCCTTGGGTCGACAAAACCAAACTGATGCGGTGCTGGCCGATTTACCGGGTTATGGCTATGCCGCCGTGCCCAAGGCCGACAAAGTCCGCTGGCAACGGGTGATGGCCAATTATTTGATGACGCGCGACAACCTCAAAGGCGTGGTGCTGATGTGCGATCCGCGCTTGGGCCTGACCGAGCTCGATGAAATTTTGTTGGAAGTGATTCGGCCCAAGGTCGAAGAAGGCCTGAAATTTTTGATGCTGCTGACCAAAGCCGACAAACTCAACCGCAGCGAAGCCGCCAAGGCCTTGTCGATCGCCCGTTTGCAATCGGGCGGGGGACAAGCACATTTGTTTTCGTCATTGAAAAAACAAGGCGTTGAAGACGTCAGTTTGCAATTGTGGGAATGGACCCACCCTGCCGAGGTCTCGTCATGATTCACCTGCAACGCGTGGATCTGCCGCATGGCATTGCGCTCGATTGCCGGGTTGCTGGTCAGGCCGGTCGTCCGGTCATGCTTTTTTTGCATGGCTTTCCAGAAGCCGCGTTTGTCTGGGAGCCGTTGCTGATGCATTTCAGCGCGCCTGCCAACGGCGGCTACTTGTGTGTCGCGCCCGACATGCGCGGGTATGCGGGTTCTTCTTCGCCGACCGATGTCAAAGCCTACCGCGCCAAAGAACTGGTCAAAGACATCATCGCGCTCAAACACCATTTTTCACCCCAGCAGCCGTTGGGTTGCCTCGTGGCACACGACTGGGGCGGCGCGGTGGCTTGGAACGCTGCCAACCAACACCCCACCATGATGGACCGCTTGGCCATCATCAACTCACCGCACCCAGGCACGTTTTTGCGCGACCTCAAATCGGACCCTGTGCAACAAAGCGCCAGCGATTACATGAATTTCTTGATTCGCGACGATGCGCAAACCTTGTTGGCCGAAGACGACTACCGTCGACTGTGGACGTTTTTCACCAACATGGGCGCGGTCGACGGGCCTCATGCTTGGTTGAACGACGATGTCAAAGCGCATTACCGCGCGGTCTGGCGGCAAGGTTTGACAGGCGCACTGAATTACTACCGCGCATCCCCGTTGCGTCCTGCACGCGCTGGCGACCCCGGTGCATCAGCCATCGAACTGCCCGAGGAAATGCTTCGCATTGTGGTGCCGACATTGGTGCTGTGGGGCATGCAAGACATGGCCTTGCCTCCTGGTTTGATCAACGGCTTGTCCGACTACGTACCAGACTTGCAATTGCACCGCGTGGCTGATGGCACCCATTGGTTGGTGCATGAACAGCCCGAATGGGTCGCTAAAACCATCGGCAACTGGCTCCGCTGACAGCCTGATTCACGGCCAACTCTGTTTGAATGAAGCTTGCCTTGCTTCAAACGAACACCATGCCTGCTTTTTTACACGTTGGCTGTGGCACCAAACACAAAAACGCCACCACCCGAGGATTTGATTCGCCCGACTGGACAGAATGGCGATTGGACATCGACCCACGGGTCAAGCCGAATTGGGTCGGCAGCATGACCCACATGCCCGGCGTCGCAGACGCCAGCATGGACGCGATTTTCTCCAGCCATAACTTGGAACACTTGAACGCTCATGAAGTGCCGTTGGCTCTACAAGAGTTTTTGCGCGTATTGACCCCGTCGGGCTTTTTGGTGCTGACGTGTCCCGATCTGCAAGCCGTGGCCGCTTTGATCGCCGAGGACCAATTGATGCAACCCGCTTACACCTCCGCTGCCGGCCCCATCACACCGTTGGACATGGTGTTCGGTTTGCAAACCGCGATTGCGAACGGCAACCACCACATGGCACACCGCTGTGGTTTCACGCAAAAGGTGCTGACCGCCACGTTGAAACACGCCGGGTTTGCATCGATGGTCTCTGTCAGAAGACCCAAGGCGTTTGACCTCTGGACGATCGCCAGCAAATCCGTTCGCAGCGAAGCCATGTTGCGCGTTTTGGCCGAGCAACACTTCCCCGGCTTCGTCACTGCGGATAAAACGGCGGCTCTCCCGCAGGCCGCGTCTTGAAGCGTTTGTGAACCCAGTAGTACTGTTCAATTGACGTCATCACTTGCGCTTCGATGGCTTGGTTCATGGTGAGCGTGTCCGCGGCGAGGTTGCCACTGGGATAGGACAGCCACACGGGTCCGATGTCCACTTCATAGCCCGATGGTGTGAGCCTGGTCACCAAGGTGCAGACCCTCGCCTTGGACAACTTGGCCAAACGCGGCAGCGAATGGGTGGTGGCCGCGCTGACGCCAAAAAAATCCACCCACTCGGCACCTTGCATGCCAAAGTCCATGTCCGGCGAATAATGCAACCGCATGCCTTGTTTCAACAGTTGCAGCAATGGCTGCGCCCCGTCATTGCGTGGCACCGAGCGCACCAAGCCCGAGCGGTTTCGACCACGCATCACCCAATCCTCCACAAACCGGTTTCGCAAGGGCACAAACACAAACGCCATGGGAATGCGTTTGACCAATGTCATGGCCAAACCACCTGCATCCAAACCAATCACATGCGGTGCCAGCACGATCAGCGGACTGGGGTCATTAAACAGTTCGAAATCACCGCGAAACGACATGCGCTGCTTCACCACATGGTCAGGCGCGTGCCACAACCAAGCGCGGTCCCACAACGATTGACCCAACAACACAAAATGCGCTTTGGCCAAACGGCGACGTGCCACGTTGTCCATGTGCGGGAAACACGCCGTCAAATTGGCCATCACCACACCACGGCGGCGTGCGGACACGGCGTAAAACGCCCAACCTGTGAGGCTGCCGATGGCACGGATCACACCCAACGGCAGATGCGCCAACACCTTCATCAACCCTCGCAACGGGTTCAAGACAACACCTCTTGGCGAGGTTGTTTGAACCGTGCATAGCCCCACAGGTATTGCTGGGGCGCTTGTCTGATCAAACCTTCCAAAGCGAGATTGATTTGACGGACCGCGGTTTCTAAATCCTGAGACAAGGTGTCAGCCATGGGTTGAACATGGATGCAATATCCTTTCGCATGGGGCAAACGTTCCCCCCAAGCCAACAACACCTGTGCATCGGTTTGCATGGCCAAGCGCGCGGCCAAGGTCATGGTGTAAGCAGGTTGCCCCCACATGCGCGACCAGATGCCCATGCCTGAAGGCGGCACTTGGTCTGGCAGCAAACCCACCGCCTCGCCTCGACGCAAGGCTTTGATCAACTGACGCACACCGTCCATGCTGGCAGGGACGGCTTTGAGAAACGGTTTGTCTCGCGCATGCACCAACAATTCGCGCAACCATGCTTGTCTGGCCGGACGGTACAACACCGTCATCGGGCCGTGTGCTTCGCCAAAACGCAGGGCACAGGTGGGTGCGGTGATTTCAAAGCAGCCCAAATGGGGCGTGACAAACACCACGCCTTTGCCTGTGGCATAGGCATCGATGATGTGCTGTTCGCCCTCCCATTGCACGGGCATGGGCGCGCCAAACCAAACGCGAAACGATTCCAGCGCCTGACAACCGGCCGCGCCAATGGCCCCTCTGACTTGGGCCAGGGTATAGCCCGCATGGTGTGACTGGTCTCGGAATTGGCGCCTGTAACGCGGGGACAAACCCCAGGTCAACCAACCCAGCGCAAAGCCGACTCGCTGCATCCAAGGCAGAGGCAGTCCAGACAGCCAGCGGATCAAAAAATTCATAGCAATCAGAGTTGATTAGAATGCCAATTGTCGCTGAGTTAATGAAGCAACTTGCAGGGCGACACACTCGCAAGAGTCGGCTGTTCTTCAGCCATCTGCTAAAGCGTTCGCCAGGCTCTGTGTATTGGCAACGCGTTGATCAACCACAGGAGTTTTTTATGGCGAACGATTATCTTTTCACCTCTGAATCCGTCTCTGAAGGTCACCCCGACAAAGTCGCTGACCAAATTTCTGACGCGATTTTGGATGCGATCTTCAAGCAAGACCCACGCAGCCGTGTGGCCGCCGAAACGCTGACCAACACCGGTTTGGTGGTGTTGGCCGGTGAAATCACCACCAACGCGCATGTGGACTACATCCAAGTCGCGCGCGACACCATCCAACGCATTGGCTATGACAACACCGAGTACGGCATCGACTACAAAGGCTGTGCCGTCATGGTTTGCTATGACAAACAATCCAACGACATTGCGCAAGGCGTCAACCACGCCTCTGACGATCACCTGAACACAGGCGCGGGCGACCAAGGTCTGATGTTCGGCTATGCGGTCAAGGAAACGCCTGACCTGATGCCAGCCCCCATCTATTACGCTCACCGTTTGGTCGAGCGACAAGCCCAATTGCGCCGCGATGGCCGCCTGCCTTTTTTGCGCCCTGACGCCAAAAGCCAAGTCACCATGCGCTATGTGGACGGCAAGCCGCACAGCATCGACACCGTGGTGCTGTCATCCCAACACAGCCCCGATCAAAGCGAAACTCCCACCAAAATGAAAGCCTCTTTCATTGAAGCGGTGATCGAAGAAATCATCAAGCCGGTGTTGCCCAAGGAATGGTTAAAAGACACGCGTTACCTGATCAACCCCACCGGGCGTTTTGTGGTCGGTGGACCGCAAGGCGATTGTGGTTTGACCGGCCGCAAAATCATTGTGGACACCTACGGCGGGGCTTGCCCCCACGGTGGTGGCGCGTTCAGCGGCAAAGACCCCAGCAAAGTCGACCGTTCAGCCGCGTACGCTGCGCGCTACGTGGCCAAAAACATTGTGGCCGCCGGACTCGCCACGCAATGCCAAGTGCAAGTGGCTTATGCCATCGGTGTGGCCAAACCGATGAACGTGACCGTCAACACCCAAGGCACTGGCGTCATCAGCGACGACAAAATTGCCGCGTTGGTCGATGCGCATTTTGATTTGCGTCCCAAAGGCATCATCCAAATGTTGGACCTGCTGCGCCCGATCTACGAAAAAACCGCTGCGTATGGACACTTTGGCCGCGACGAACCTGAATTCACTTGGGAACGCACGGACCGCGCAGCAGCTTTGAAAGCAGCCGCTGGTATCAAGTAAGGTTGTAGCGTTGGCACAGTGCGTCCCGCTGTGCAAGATCAAAATTGATGCGCTGGGGGTCATGCCCCACCGCATCAAGTAAGCGCGGGTTCATCACCGCAAACCATAACGCAGGCACATAAGCCACCAAAAACATGCCTGCGTAACCACTGGGCAACTGGGGCGCATCCTCAAAATGCCTGAGCGCCTGATAACGCCGGGTCGCATGCGCATGGTGATCTGCATGGCGTTGCAAATGAAACAACATCCAGTTAGACAACACATGGTTGCTGTTCCACGAATGGCGCGGTTGGCACCGCTCAAAACTGCCATCGGGCAATTGCAAGCGCTTCAAACCGTAATGCTCGACATAATTGGCCGAGGTCAGTTGAAAATTCGTCCACATCGCCACAGGCAAGATGAACAACATCACTTGTGGCCCCAACCATCCGACCAGCCCTGACCACAATAACGCGGTGATGGCCAAGCCTTGCAGTATGTGATTGCGCCAATGAACAGGCGCCAAGCCCTTGTGTTGCAAGCGTTGTGCTTCGTATTGCCACGCACGTTTTGCACCGCCAGGCATTTCACGACAGACAAAGGCCCAAATGGATTCACCCATGCGAGAAGACGCTGTGTCGTGCGGCGTGGCCACTTCAACATGGTGACCCCGGTTGTGCTCGATGCAAAAATGTCCGTAGGCACTGGGCGCCAGCACCCACATCGCCAAATGGCGTTCAAGCCGGTTGTGTTGATGTCCCATTTCATGGGCAAGGTTGATGCCAAAACCACCGACCGCACCGGTCGCCAACACCATGGCACACACACCATGCCAAGGAATGTCATGGGTCGCCACAAACCACGCAGAAAAAATAAATGCCAGCCACAAGACGGGCACCAGCGCATAAGTGATGTAACGGTAGTACGCGTCGTTCTCTAATTGAGACACCGCTGATTCAGGGGGATTGCGGCGAGAAGGTGGGATCCACCAATCTGCCAATGGCACCAAGCCATACAAAAACACCAAAGGCCACCACAAAGAGACCGCGTCCCCGGTCCACCACATCAGTAACGGACCGGTGGCCACCAGAGCTGGCGACAGCAGCGACAACAACCACACCCAGCGCCAACGATCGCGGTAAATTTCAGTTGACTCGTTGGGTTGGGTGGGTGCTGCCATCTCGGCGGAGTGTCAATTCAAACTGGCGATGTAATGGGCCAAGTTCTCGATGTCTTCCTCGCTCAAGGTGCTGGCCACACTGGTCATGTTGCCCGCGTCGTTGTTGCGGTCCTTGGCTTTGAAATCTTTGAGTGTTTTGACCACATAGTCAAAATTTTGTCCGGCCACTTTGGGGATTTCGTTTTGTCCTTTGAACTCGCCCAAATGGCACATGGCGCATAAAGTTTCATCGGCTTTGTCGATGCCTTTTTTGACTTTCACAGGATCGGCTTTGAAGCGTTTGTTGGTGAGTTTTTGTTCAGAGAAATAGTTCGCCAACTCTTGCATGTCGGCTTTGCTCAAGCCGGCCGTCATCGGCGACATCATGTCATTGTGGCGGCGACCTTCTTGAAAGTCGCGCAATTGCATATAGATATAGCGCGCATTTTGTCCAGCCAAGCTGGGGGTGTTGGGCATGCTGGAGTTGCCGTTTTCGCCGTGGCAACCCGTGCACATCGCCGCTTTGGCAGGCACTTGGGCCAGGGCATGGGGTGCGCTGAAAGTTAAAAAGGTTGCCACTGCAACAGAGGCAATAGAAAAAAAGGTTTTCATACAGTTTTCAAGGAACAGACATCAAAAAGGCCTGGGTGCATTTGCATGCACACAGGCCTCGGCTTAAAACTCAGTCAGCTCAGGGCAGTGTGAACACAACCACGGAGTTGCCGCGCTTGGCATCGATCTGGTTGTTACCACCCGCTGCCACTGCAATGTACTGCTTGCCATCGATGGTGTATGACACGGCAGGTGCATTGACCCCAGCACCAGTCTGGTATTCCCACAATTTCTTGCCGTTCTTGGCATCGAAAGCGCGGAACAAACCATTGGCTTCACCGTTGAACACGAGGCCGCCAGCTGTTGCCAACACGCCACCGATCAAAGGCTCGTCTGTGTCAAATTTCCATGCCACTTTGCCAGTGTCGATATTGACAGCAGACAAACGACCGCTTTGCTTTTCGCTGGGGATGGTTTTGAACGCACCGCCCAACCACAGCTTGCCGCCGGGGTACTTGGAAGCTTCAACGTGGTAGGTCATGGGCTGCAGCAAGTTGGCTGCAAATGCCAGACGGGCTTCAGGATTGATAGCCATTGGGCTCCATTCCACGCCACCGTTGGCACCCAACATCATCTTGGCGCCTTCTTTGGTTGGCAATGTCCACAGACCATCTTGAGGAACCATGGCTTCAGAGAAGCGGATCAGTTCGCCAGTGGCGCGGTCATGCACGTAGACGTGGCCAGTTTTGCCAGCGTGGATAGCCACTTTGGTCATCTTGCCGTCTTTGCCTTTGGCTTCTGTCAAGATGACAGGAGACACCGCATCCAAGTCCCACACGTCGTGAGCGATGTACTGGTGGTGCCACTTGTACTTGCCAGTGTTCAGGTCAACAGACACGATGGAGTCTGTGTACAGGTTGTCTCCAGGACGCTCAGCGCCGTAGAGGTCAGGGCTGGGGTTGCCAACGACGAAGAAGATGCTGTTGGTTTCCAGATCCACTGCAGGTGTCATCCACACGCCACCGCCGAGGGTTTTGTAGAAGTCGCCACCTTGCTTGGCCAATTGGGCTTTTTCAGCTGCGATGTCACGCAACATGTTGCGGCCTGTGGAATCGTTCACAGCCCACACGCCTTCGTGACCTTTTTCAGGGATGGTGTGGAATGTCCACTGCAATTTGCCGTCTTTGGCGTCAAACGATTTGACGAACCCGCGGATACCGTATTCGCCACCGTTGGTGCCGATCAGCACGCGACCGTTGACGGCCACAGGTGCCATGGTTTCTGAGTAACCCAATTCTGGGTCAGCGATTTGGGTGTCCCAAACCAACTTGCCAGTCTTGGCGTCGAGTGCCACGAGTTTGGCGTCCAAGGTGCCCATGAAAACACGGTCGCCCATGATGGCCACACCGCGGTTGTTAGGACCGCAGCAGTAGGTGGTAACGGGACCCATCTTGTGCTTGTAGTGCCACTTTTGCTTGCCAGTGACGGGGTCAATCGCATACACGTGGTTGTAAGACGTGGTGATGTACATGGTGCCATTGACAACGATCGGGGCTGTCTGCATGGACTCCAAGACTTCGGTCTGGAATGTGAATGCTGGACGCAATTTGCTGACGTTGCTGGTGTCAATTTGTTTGGCAGGGTAGTAACGGCTGTTGGCGTAATTTGCATTGGTATGCAAAAAGTTATTGCCGTCCTTGTCAGCGCCAGTCAACTGTGACTGGCTGACATCTGCCTGGGCGAACCCGGCTGACAAAACACCGACTGCCAAGCAGGCGATGGTTTGGGAAATTTTCTTTCCATATGTGTGCATTTGTGCTCCTTCAGCCTTGCGGCCATGTTTGAAAAACCAGATGGGATTGAGAAACAAACCGAGATTTAGCCCTTAATCCTTGTCCAGAAGTCTGGGTTTTTAACTTGCGCTAACCTTGTGCTGTGAAAAACACGAATTAACTGCAAGGAAAAATTCCCATAGCCCCATCTTAACCACGCGCTTTGAAATTGCACTAGGCTGCAACACCCGAAAAGGGAAAACCCTTAAGACCTTGACAGCCTAAGCCTTGCAGTTTGACCGCCCTAGGATTTGAAAAAAAATGACCAAACACCTCAGACTGTTTACTATTGGACTCGCTTTGTGGGTGGGCTCGTACCCCGTCACCTATGCCCAAAACGACTCCACGTTCACCCTCAACGCCCAATTGTTGGTTGCCGCGCGCCAAAGCGATGTCGAGGGCGTGAAGAAAAGCCTTGAGCGCGGCGCCTTGCCCAATTCCCGCAACCGCCAAGGCAAAACCTCGCTGTTCATGTCGATTGAAAAAAACCAAATGGAGATTTTCAAACTGATGTTGGATGCCGGTGCCGATGTGAACCTGCCCTCGCTCGAAAAAGTCACGCCGCTGATCGCCGCCGCTTATTCGGGGAACGCAGACATGGTGGCCCTGTTGATCGCCAAGGGCGCCAAACTCGAAGAAGAAGACCGTTTGCACAAATCTGCCTTGGTGTACGCGGCGGGCATGGGCCATGACAAGGTGGTGAATTTGCTTTTAAACGCAGGTGCCTTGGTTGATGCGGCTTATATCGACGGCCTGACCCCATTGATGTGGGCAGCCGGTCAAGGCCATGCCGAAGCAGTGCGTTTGTTGTTGGCCAAGGGTGCCAACAAAAGTCTCAAAGACGACCGCGGCTTGACGGCGATGGACATGGCCAAAGAAGCCGGTCATTCAGCGATTGTGAATCTGTTGCAATAAATGCACAAGGTGCCTTTGATGCCCTAATCCCGGTGTTCAAAGGGTCTTTCTGACTGAAAAAAAAGCAACGCCGGGCCGCTGTGCCCCAGGGTTTGATGCCGTCACTGGTTGGGTTCGTTGAAGCAGCTTTTCTCAACCTCGTCGTACATGGCGGCGCGCTGGGTATCGCTGTGGTAAATCTTCCAAATCTCATCTGCGATGGCGCGGGTGAGGTCTTTGAACTCCGGATTGCAGTGGTGTTTGAGTTGGTCCTGAAAGGTCGCTTGACCACGACGCCATTGGTTTTCACGCAGGATGAACGCGTAATGCACCAACTCGTGACCCACGCCCCACGTCACCATTTCTTTGCTGTACTGCTCGATGGTGCGCGGCGCAATGCTGATTTGCATCGGGTACTCGGGGTATTTTTCAGTCGGGTATTGAAACCCCATGCGGGCAAATGGCGGCACATGCCAATCCAACACCAACCTGGGCGGCGGTAAGTCGATGGGCGCATGCGTGACAAACAAGCACCGGTCATCGCCAGCCATAAAGATCGAATTCGCATGCACATACCCCACGAACAAAGTCGAAGTTTGCACCAAGCACGTGCTGAGCTTGCACACCCTTGGCAAAGCCCTTGCCGTCGCGGGGTGGTGTCGGCTCAGAGCTTGTCGCGCTTGGCCAAGTCGGGAAAAAGTTTTAACCAGCCCAAGGCAATGGCCACTGTGCCCATGCCGCCAGCCACCACGGAGATCACCGGTCCCCACAGCGCCGCGGTCAAACCAGACTCGAATTCGCCGAGCTCGTTGGAGGCGCCAATGAACACGCCGTTGACCGCTGCGACCCGACCCCGCATCTCGTCGGGCGTCTCCATTTGCATCAAGGTCAATCGGGTCACCACGCTGATGTTGTCCGCCGCGCCGGTGACGGCCAACGCCACCAAGGACAACACGAAATGATCGGACATGCCAAACACCATGCTGGCCAAACCAAACACGGCCACCGCTGTCAATAATTTGTAGCCCACTCGGCGCTCTATCGGCCAGCGGGTGATGACGATGGACATGCACAGCGCGCCCAGCGCAGGCGCGGATCGCAACAAACCCAAACCATCAGGCCCCACATGCAAGATGTCTCGAGCAAACATCGGCAACAAGGCTGTGGCCCCACCCAATAAGACCGCAAACAAATCCAAGGAAATGGCGCCCAGCAACACCTTGCGCTGCCAAACGAAGGCCACGCCAGCGAACAGCGATTGCCAGCTCAAACTGTGCTGCCTGACCACGTGCTCGTACCGCACCCACAAGGTCAACAGCATAGACAAGGTGAACAGCACCGCACACACACGGTAGACCGTCAATGCGCCACCCAAATACAGAAAGCCACCCAACGCGGGTCCACAAATCACCGCGACTTCCACCCCCGTGGAACTGAGGGCCACGGCGCGTTGAAACAAGTGTTTGGGAACCAGCAACGGGGTGATGGCTTGCTGCGCTGGCATTTGGAACGCACGTGTCAGCCCCAACACCCACGCCACGCCAAATATCAAGCCACGGCTGGCTTGTTCATGCCAAGTGGCGATGCCAAGCACCACGGCGACCAATCCCAAGACCGCCATGCACACCGCAAAAATCCGCCCGCGATGCAAGCGGTCAATCACATGCCCAGCGGGCAAGGCCATCACCAACGCGGGTATGAATTGAAACAAGCCCACCAAACCCAGATCCCATGCGCTGTGGGTCAATTCGTACATGTGCCAACTGATGGCCAGCATCAGCATTTGGTGGGCAGTGATGCCACAAATCCGCGCCAACCAAAAACGCATGAACTGGCGTTGCGCCAGCAATTCTGAAAAAGACGAAGACATGCGGGGATTGTCGCGGCAATGCTTGATGTGCTCGCCCCATTAAAAAACCCTTGGCTGCGCGCAACCAAGGGTCGGTGTGAACGAGGTCAACCACAAGGGTTGACGTCGCGGGCTTTAAGCTGCCAAGCGGTCTTCCACCACGGTTTTGGCCGTGCCGCCGATCAGGATTTTGCGAGGCAATTTTTCGTCAGGAATGACATTTTCCAGACGGATGACCAGCAAACCGTTGACCATGTCGGCCGAGCGAACCACCACCGTTTCAGCCAATGTGAATTGGTGGGTGAAATCGCGAGTGGCAATGCCTTTGTGCAGGTATTCGCCTTGCGCATTGGCTTTGACTTTGCCGATGATGCTGAGTTTGTTGCCCTCGGCAGTGATCTCGATGTCGTCTTGCTGAAAACCTGCAACAGCGACTTCGATCATGTAGTCGTTTTCGTTGTGCTTGACGATGTTGTAGGGGGGGTAGGTTTGTGCCCGAGATGCCGGGTCACCGGTTTCGAGTTGTTGAAACGCGTCGATCAGTCGTTCAAAGCCGACAGAACTTAAAAGCAGGTTGCGTCCGAATGCGTAAGCCATTTGAAATCTCCTTGAAAACAAGCAAGTGAATGAAACACCAAGGCCCCGAAGGCACCTTGATGAAACATACTTTTGGGCCGGTCAGGAAATTTCAAGGGGGCGGTTTCAAATCGTCATACCGCCGTCGATCGAGTAAGCATTGCCCGTGATGAAGCGAGATTCATCGCTGGCCAAAAACACCACGATCGGTGCAATTTCATGGGCTTGTGCCAACCGACCCATGGGTTGTCTGGCGATGAAATTTTTGCGCGCTTGCACCGGGTCGGCTTGGCTGTTGATGCGGTCTTGCAATGACGGGGTATCGACGGTGCCGGGGCAAATGGCGTTGCAGCGAATGCCTTGGCCCACATAGTCGGCGGCCACGGCTTTGGTCAAACCAATGACCGCGGCTTTGCTCACGCCATAGACAAACCGGTTGGGCAAGCCTTTGATACTGGAAGCCACACTCGCCATGTTGATGATGCTGCCGCCGCCCTGAGCCAACATGTGGGGCAACACGGCTTGGATCATCCAAAACTGTGAGCGTGCGTTGAGGTTCATGGCGAAATCCCAATCCTCGTCGGTGGCATCCAGCGCGGTGTTGCTGTGGACATAGCCCGCGCAATTGAACACCGCATCGATTTTGTCAATCCGCTTGACCAAGGCGTGGATGGCCGGTTTGTCCAACACATCCAACACCGCGGTGTGAATGTGGGCATGCCCTTCAAACGATTTGAGCAACTCGGGTTTCACGTCCGTCGCCCAAACCGTCGCGCCCTCGGCGGCCATCGCCATGACAGCAGCATGACCGATGCCTTGTCCGGCGGCAGTGACGAGTACGGTGTGATTGGCTAAGCGCATGTTCTCTCTCCTTGAAAACCTGATAGCTTAATCACTCGCTGTGGTGTTTTCTGGCCCCAACAGACTTTTCATGCATCGATGCCTGCTGGCTGAAGTGGTGGTGGGTTGATGGCTGCGTCGACTGCTTAACATGCGAGCTTCACCCACTTGCATTGCCAAGCCATGTTGCCCTCACACGTGCTGTACCTGCATGGATTTCGCTCCAGTCCGATGTCAACCAAAGCCCGCTACCTGGCGGCATGGTTTGCACAGCATTACCCGCTTGCGAAGTGGCATTGCCCAGCTCTGCCGGTATCGCCGAAAGATGCCGCGCGTTTGATTCAACACACCATGCAAGCGTGGCCCCGCGCCTCGACCTTGGTGATCGGTTCGTCGCTCGGCGGGTTTTATGCGACTTGGGCTGCCGCACAACACGCATGCGCTGGCGTGTTGCTCAACCCAGCGGTGCACCCTGCACGCGATTTGTCCCGGTATGTGGGGGTTCATCCCACATGGCATGACCCAACGCAAAGCATTGAGGTCAAGCCCGCGCACATCGAAGAAATGAAAGCGCTGTATGTGGGTGGGGGCTTGAGCCATGCAGCACCTGTAGACGCCGAAGGGTGGATGGGACTGCCGGACGCCAGACATCTTTTGGCTGTGATTGCCAAAGGCGATGAGGTGTTGGATTGGCAAGAAATGGCGAGCCGGTACACAGGCGCCACTCGGCATGTGATCGAAGGCTCAGACCATGGCATCAGCGATTTCGCCGACCATGTGCATGTGTTAGAAAAATTTATTCGCCAACTGCCTGAAGACACTGCGTGCTGATGCAGACCAGCTTCGTGGCTCAGGGGGTGGCCACCACGTCGCAAGAGGCGAGGCTGTGCATGCTGCCAATCTTGCCGACCGACACATAGCGGTCAGAGGGAATGTTGGTGGTCACCACCAACGAGCCGTCTTTGTAATCGGTCCATGTTTCACCGTCTTGCGAACGCCAAGCCCGGTTGAATGACAAACGGTAGACATCCCCCTTGAAAGTCAGCTCGGCGGTTTGACCAGAGAACACCACGCTGAACGGTGCACCCAACACCGCTTGAGAACATT
>RFYK01000181.1 GCA_009925585.1 Betaproteobacteria bacterium
GTGAACACCGTCAACACGCCGCTGTAGCCATACACCTGTTGGTGCGCGATTTCACCTGCGGCCATGAACCCGACCAGCGGGACATCGCCCAAGGCGCGGCGAATCACTTGCAGTTCTGCGTGGGGGGCGCCGAAATGCGGCCCGCCTCTGCCGGTGCAACTGATGTAGACGGCGCCTGCGATCCGCCGACCGGGGTCTGACACCACAGGCGTTTGCTTGGAGGACGGCGCCAATTCGGCATCGGTGTCTTGCGGCTCCAAAGCTTCACGGATTTCCGTGGCCATGCGCAACAGGTCAGCTTTGGCAGACGTGGCATCGCGTTTGCAAAACACCAATTGCATGCCTTCGCTCACTGCATGCGCCACCGCCACGCCGTGGCGCACAGGGTCCAAGCCAATGATGTGCCTGACCATCGCAGCGTCTTGCAAACCACCCGTGGCGCGCAACACGTCTTGGTCTGGTTGAGACAAGCCCACCAGCGTGTCACGCACCTTGTCCACCGCAGAGCGCGGGTTGTCGATCGGCACATTCAACGCCTGCATCAATGTGTACAACGCCGGTGCATCGTCCAAGGTCAACACCACATGGTCTTTCACCGACGTGATCTGGTGCGCTTCGCCGATTGGCAAACACCCTTGTGTGACCCGGGTCAGCATCGACACGCGCGGGCTGAACGCCACGCCACTCAAACCGCCGCTGTACACACCGCGGTCTGAATGCGTGTCGCTGTCAAACAGGCTGCGGGCGAACTGCACCACATCCGCGCGGCTCGAGGCCAAGCCGCCAAAGACCGCGCCGCTGTCGGTGCTGTCTGCTAAATCCACAATCAATTCACTCAGCTCTGGCGTATGGGCGTCAGCATGGACCAAGGCTGTGCGGGCTTCAAAGCCTTGCACCAAGGCTTGCCCCAGCGGTGCGGTGCCGCTGAACACACGAAACTCGGAGGCGGGTATGTCACACAGCATGACGCTCAACGCAGGCGTGTCGATGTACTCTGTGCCGTTGGCAAACACGCCCACGCCCACGGTGCCGCTCCATTGCTTGACCCGTGGCAATTCATCGGCCAAATGGCGCAACAGTGGTTGCGCATAACTCGCGAAATGGTCGGTGATGTAGACCAAGCCCAATGACGGGTTGGCTGCAAACGCCTCTTGCTTCATGCAAGCACGCAATTGCGCGAGCACCATGTCGGCAGCCATCTGCCAGTGCGGGTGCGTGGCGTGGCCGTTCGGGAACAGTTTCATCAACGCGCGGTTTTGCGGGGCTTGGACGGGGTGGTCTTGGGTTGACGCGCGGCGGTGGGTGTCTTAGCAGCGCGGGGTTTGGTTTTGGCGGCGGCTTTGGCAGCGGCTTGGGGGCGGTCAGCGCGCTGGGTCGCTTTGTCAGTCGTCGCTGCCACCGTGTTCGCGTTCTTTTGCATGTCAGCCACGGCTTGCGAGGCAATGGTTTGAAACTGTTGGCCAATCGCACCCCACCATTGCATCGGGTCCACCGCGGCTGGGTTCGCTGATGTTGTCTCATCAGGCGCGGCGGATGCTTTGGCGGTTTTTCCGCCCATGGCTGCCGCCACATCGGCAAAGCCAACGTTCATGCTTTGCAAAGTGGACAAGGTCATGCGCTGTACTTCCAAGGCCTGAATGGTGGCGCTCAATGCCTTGGCGTTTTGGTCTAACCAAAATTGCACCGATTTCAAATCTTGGATGCGTTTGTCCAATTCAGCCGGGTCCAAGGTGGGTGTGACCCATTGCGCGGCGGTGGGCATGGCCGCGGCTGGGTTGGCTTGTGCGAATTGCTTTAAAAAATCAAAGCCCGGCAAGAAGTTGTCAAAGTTAAAACCTGTGGTGTCTGCCATGGTGTGCCTTGAACAGGTCAGTGGTTATGGTGTGCGTCAGCGGGTTTGCCTTGGGCACCCGGCGCGTTTTGGGTGGTCATCAAATGCAATTCTTGTTGAGACTTGACGCCTTTGGCATCTTCGAACATCAACGTGAGTTGCACATGGCTGTCCACTGGCAAGGGCTCTTTCAACCCCATCAACATCACATGGTAGCTGCCCGGCTTGAGTGAAACCGTTTTACCGGCTGGCAAAGGCAGCGAGGTCAGGCGTTGCATGCGCATGACATCCTTGTCCATTTTCATTTCGTGAATCTCGGCCACGGCAGCCGCCGAGGTTTGCACGCCCACCAAACGGGTGTCGGTTTTGGCGGTCAAATTCATGAAAGCACCCGTGGCTTTTTGTCCTTGCGTGGTGGAACGAACCCAAGCGTCAGAGATGTCCACTTGTGCGCTGGCCACAGTGGCCACGGTTGAGATCAGGGCGGCAGTCAAAAGTTGTTTGATCATGGTGATGGCTTTCAAGGTGAGTTGCGGTC
>RFYK01000182.1 GCA_009925585.1 Betaproteobacteria bacterium
CGTGTGGCCGAGGCCATGGCCGAAATTCAAAAATCTGAGTTGCGTAGCGTGTCGCTGGCTGTGCAGCCTGCTGCGCCTAAAATCGATACCACTCCCCCGGCAACGCGCAACTGAGCGCGCACGGGGTTTCTTATTGAGCCCCATGTCACACACCGATACCACCGCACCGCGTCACAGCGGTAACCATCCCGAATACACCGCATCCGCCATCGAGCGAGCCGTGCAGGCCGCTTGGAAACATGCCGATGTCTACCGCGTCACCGAGGACGCATCCAAACCCAAGTACTACGCGTGCTCCATGTTGCCCTACCCCAGCGGCAAATTGCACATGGGCCATGTGCGCAACTACACCATCAACGACATGCTCACGCGCCATTTGCGCATGAAAGGTTTCAACGTCCTCATGCCCATGGGTTGGGATGCATTTGGTTTGCCTGCGGAAAACGCTGCTTTGAAAAATGGCGTGCCACCGGCCCAATGGACCTACGACAACATCGCCTACATGAAGCAGCAGATGCAAGCCATGGGATTGGCCATCGACTGGTCGCGTGAAGTGGCGACCTGTGATCCGAGTTATTACAAATGGAACCAGTGGTTGTTTTTGAAGATGCTCGACAAAGGCATCGCCTACCGCAAGACCCAAGTGGTGAATTGGGACCCGGTGGACCAAACCGTGTTGGCCAACGAACAAGTCATCGACGGCAAAGGCTGGCGCACCGGCGCGGTGGTGGAGAAGCGTGAAATTCCTGGCTACTACCTCAAGATCACCGATTACGCGCAAGAGTTGCTGGACCATGTGCAAATCGGCAACCCGAAAGCCACGCTGCATGGTTGGCCGGACAAAGTGCGGTTGATGCAAGAAAACTGGATTGGCAAAAGTGAAGGTGTGCGTTTTGCATTCACACATGACATTCGCGATGCCAAAGGTCAGTTGATACAAGACGGCCGAATGCATGTGTTCACCACGCGCGCTGACACCATCATGGGCGTGACGTTTTGCGCGGTCGCACCCGAGCATCCGTTGGCTTTGTTTGCGGCGGCGGGTGATCCTGGTTTGGCACGCTTCGTCGAAGAATGCAAAGCCGGCGGCACCACCGAGGCCGAGTTGGCATTGAAAGAGAAAGTTGGCAAGGACACGGGTTTGAAGGTGACGCACCCGCTGACGGGCGAGCAAGTTCCGGTGTGGATCGGCAACTATGTGTTGATGAGTTATGGCGACGGCGCGGTCATGGGTGTGCCGGCGCATGACGAGCGGGATTTTGAGTTTGCGCTGAAGTACGGGTTGGTGATTAAGCAGGTGGTCGGGCTGGTTGGTGGTGCCGCTGCGGCGACTGCCCCCGGCTCGTCGGTCGCAGGCTCCGACTCCTCGCCAAAGGCAGTCTCCGCATCTGGCACTACCAAAGCGAATGCAGCAGCATCGTTCGATCACCACGTATGGCAAGAGTGGTATGCCACCAAAGACGGCGTGTGCGTGAATTCTGGCGCACTCGATGGTCTTCATTTCAAAGACGCCGTGAACAAAGTCTCCGAGTTACTTGCCGCCAAAGGCTTGGGCGAGAAAAAAATCACCTGGCGTTTGCGCGACTGGGGTGTCAGTCGCCAGCGTTATTGGGGCACACCGATTCCCATCATCCATTGCGATGAGCACGGCGCCGTCCCCGTGCCTGAAAAAGATTTGCCCGTGGTGTTGCCCCCAGACTGCATTCCTGACGGGTCAGGCAACCCCTTGCACAAGCACGAGGGTTTTCACAAAGGCGTGGTGTGTCCCACTTGTGGCGAACCCGCCAGACGTGAAACCGACACCATGGACACGTTTGTCGATTCGAGTTGGTACTTCATGCGCTATTGCGACCCCACCAATGACGAACACATGGTCGCTGAGGGCACGGCATATTGGATGCGGCAACAAGGCGTAGCCACGGGTGGCAGTGGCATGGACCAGTACATCGGGGGCATTGAACACGCGATCTTGCATTTGCTTTACGCGCGGTTTTGGACCAAAGTGATGCGCGACTTGGGTCTGGTGAACGTGGATGAGCCGTTCACCAAGTTGTTGACGCAAGGCATGGTGCTCAACCACATCTACTCGCGCAAAGCGGCCAAAGGCGGCATCGAATATTTTTGGCCACATGAGGTGCTGGACCAGCATGATGCCAGTGGCAAAGTGATTGGCGCGGTCTTGAAAGAAGCCAAAGGCGATTTGCCAGCAGGCACGGCCATCACCTACGAAGGCGTGGGCACGATGAGCAAAAGCAAGAACAACGGTGTCGATCCGCAAGACTTGATTGAGCGTTACGGCGCCGACACCGCGCGTCTCTACACCATGTTTACCGCACCGCC
>RFYK01000183.1 GCA_009925585.1 Betaproteobacteria bacterium
CGCTGCTTGGAATGTGGCAATGGGCCTTGGTGTCACCCGAGGTGAAACGCTTGCGCTATACCGTGAGCCCGGCCAATTTACCCTCTGTTGCGCTGATTCGGCACTTTCAATTTCCCTTGGTCGGCAGCCAAATTGACGAAGTCGATGGGGTGGAAGAAATTTATGAGATGGAACGGGAGCACTTTATTGCGCGATGGTCTGGTATCTGAGCTTGCGTTGCAATCAGGGAATTTTTTGGAATTTTGAATCCAAAAGGCCATCACAACCCGTCTAAAGCGTTTTCAATGACAGGAGTACGCCGCATGGACTTTGGAACTACGCTCAAACATCTCGTCCCCTTTATCGTGCCGATATTGGCGCTATGCATCCCCATAGCTGCGATTTTCGTGCGACATGCGGAGCGGATCAACCGAAATAATAATTTGCATCAAACCATTCGATTGCTTTCAGAAAGAGGTGCCGATCTGCCCCCAGAGCTTTTGCAAGCGGCAATTACAGAGCCGCACTCGCCCTTGGAACCAAAGCCATGGTCGCAAGCAGCCCAATTACGCGCTGGAATTATCAATGTGTGCATTGGCATTGGATTGATGATCTTATTTAGCGCCATGCGATTAGACCAAAGTGTGCCAGAGTGGCTTTGGGTCATTGGCGCAATTCCCCTGGTCATCGGTATTGCGTTTTTTATTATCTGGTACATCGAAAGCAGAAATAAACCGCTCTGAACTGATGCTTAATCCATCGCGGGTGATGTGCTCTCAAGACACGTCGGATGAAGACTTGGTCCGCATGGTGGCGAATCACTCTGATAAAACGGCGTTTGAATTACTGGTGAAGAGGCATCAGGCGCGATTGCGCCTTTATCTGCGTGGGTTAACTGGTACTGATGCAGCCGCAGACGATTTGGCGCAAGAAACGTTTTTCAAAGTATTTCGTGCCATTCCAAAATTTGAATTCCAATCCAGTTTCAAAACCTGGTTGATGGCTGTTGCAAGAAATACATTTCTCGATTACGTACGATTAGCCGGTAATCGGTCTCAGGCGTCAAATAATGGCGACGCGTATTTGTTTTATGCTCAATTAAGCCAAGCTGATACTGCATCCTTAGACGCGCCGATGTTGGCAATTGATCTCAATAAAGCCTTAACGCTGCTGAGCGCAGCTGAGCGGGAGGTCATTGTGCATTGCTATTTTGCCGACCTCACGATGACTGAAACGGCCTTCATCCTCGGTATGCCCTTGGGAACCGTGAAGACCCATTCCCACAGGGCACTTGCCAAACTGCGCAGTCAAATGTCGGCCTGGGATGTCGCCCGAACCAAATAAGGAGTTTTTCATGTCCCACACTAACGAGGAACTATTTGAACAGTGGCTCAAAGCGCATATCGCAGCCGCCTTGCCCCAGGACGAGGGTTTTTCAAATAAGGTCATGAGGCCAATTTGTCATCCCCCAGCCGCCGTGGCCGCGCGCCCCGAATGGACAGCTCTGTCCTGGGGCGTGGGGGTGGTGGCTTTTGCGACGCTGTTTATTGAAAATTTTAGGGATATCGACGCAGGCGCTCTGTCCTGGCAAGTTGGGAAATGTATGCTGCTATTTCTCGGTTTGATGGCGTCGAGTTGGCAATGGCAACGCACAGTCACTCTATGACCAAGGCGGTGCGATGCGCATTGCACTGTGCTGCTGTCGCCGTAATTACTTACTTGCACTGATAGTTTCAGATGCCATCCGTTGCAGCGATGCCGCAATACTAGGTGAAATACCCAGTTCCGCAGCGACCGCGTCTGCCGATCCCAGCGTCGTGGGGTTCAATCCTGTGACTGTTCCAAAAAGGACCAAAGCGGCAAGATAAGAGCCATAGACGCTGGGGTGCGTGCGGTCTATCCACCACAGATCCACCGGGTTCCCACCTGCATCGTAGGTGCCTTGGGCGTTATAAAACCCAGTTCCCTTCGCCAGATTGTTGTCAACAGTGCGTTGGAATGCTTCGCCAACCGGCGCGATGCCTTTAATCTTGGTGTTCGATGCTGCTAAGGCCTTGAATGCATCGCGCATGTCATTGGTCATGTCCCGCAAGTTATCGGTGGTTTGGGCCTTGCTCGTGTAAAAAAGGTTGTTTTGGCCGGTGACTGCGCTGCCGTTGCTACCGCTTGAACAGGTCAGATCTACTTTAGGCGCTCCATTCATTGTTGTGAGGTCGGCGGCCGTACACAGATGGGGCTCCACCATGTCCGGTCGTGCCCAGGTTTGGTAGAGGTAAACGCGGGCATCCGGATTTGCGTTGGCATTGGTCGGAATATCGCGGGTGGTCGTGCAATTGCCTGCGCTGAGGCCGGGCCCTGGA
>RFYK01000184.1 GCA_009925585.1 Betaproteobacteria bacterium
CAGCGCCATGTCCAACGCTGGTTGGGTGGAAAATCCGACTTTCTGAAAGCCTGAACGCCTTATGACACTCACAGAACTCAAGTACATCGTTGCGCTGGCGCGAGAAAAACATTTTGGTCGTGCCGCCGAGGCTTGCTTTGTGTCGCAACCCACGTTGTCGGTGGGCATCAAAAACTTGGAAGAAGAATTGCAAGTCAAGTTGTTCGAACGCAGTGCCAATGAGGTTGCGGTCACACCCTTGGGTGAAGACATCATTCGACAAGCGCAAAGTGTGTTGGAGCAGGCGGCCAACATCAAAGAAATTGCCAAGCGCGGCAAAGACCCGTTGGCGGGCCCATTGCGTTTGGGCGTGATCTACACCATCGCGCCTTACCTGTTGCCTGAATTGGTGCGCCACACCATCGACATGTCTCCGCAAATGCCGCTGATGCTGCAAGAAAACTTCACAGTGAAATTGTTGGAGATGCTGCGCACCGGCGAAATCGATTGCGCCATCATGGCCGAGCCGTTCCCTGACACGGGCTTGGCCATGGCCCCTTTGTATGACGAGCCGTTCATGGCGGCGCTGCCGAGCAACCACCCCTTGGCTGCGCGCGATTCGATCAGCGCCACCGAATTGAAAGCCGAAACCATGTTGTTGTTGGGCAATGGCCATTGCTTTCGCGACCACGTGTTGCAAGTGTGTCCGGAGTTTGCGCGGTTTTCTAACCATGCAGAAGGCATTCGCAAAAGCTTTGAAGGCTCATCCTTGGAAACCATCAAGCACATGGTGGCCGCTGGCATGGGCGTCACCTTGGTGCCGCGTTTGAGCGTGCCCAAAGAGGCTTTGTTGTCGACCACCAAGCGCAAAAAATCCTTGGACACCTATGTGCGTTACTTGCCGATTGTGGAAGGCAACGACCCGCCCCCGTCACGCCGCGTGGTGTTGGCTTGGCGGCGCAGTTTCACCCGATACGAAGCAATTGCGGCTTTGCGCAACGCGGTGGTGGCCAGTGAATTGCCCGGCGTTGTGCGCTTGTCATGAATGCGTTGACACCTGAAGACACCCAGCCACGCTGGCGGCATCAAGCAGCGCTTTACTTGGACTTGATTCGATGGAACCGCCCGGCGGGTTGGTTGTTGTTGCTCTGGCCCAGCCTGAGCGCGCTGTGGTTGGCGGCTGGCGGGTTTCCGGGTTGGCATTTGCTCACGGTGTTCGTGTTGGGCACGGTGCTCATGCGCAGTGCGGGTTGCTGCATCAACGATGTGGCTGACCGCGACTTCGACAAGCATGTCAAACGCACCGCCAACCGGCCAGTCACCTCCGGCGCGTTGTCGGTCAGACAGGCGTTGACCGCAGGGGCGGTGTTGGCCTTGTGCGCATTTGCGCTGGTGTGCACCACCAACACAGTGACGGTGGTGTGGTCGTTTGTCGCTTTGGCTGTGACTTTGATTTACCCCTATGCCAAACGCTTTGTGGCCATGCCGCAAGCGGTGCTTGGCGTGGCATTCAGCTTTGGCATTCCCATGGCCTTTGCCGCGGTCAATGGCGGCCCATTGACCGTGTGGGGTGTTTGGCAAGCGGTGCCGCCACTGGCTTGGGGCTTGTTGCTGGTGAACTCGTTTTGGGTGTTGGCTTATGACACCGAATACGCGATGGTTGACCGAGATGACGATTTGCGCATCGGCATGAAAACCTCTGCCATCACCCTAGGGCGACACGATGTCGCAGGCGTGATGTTTTTTTATGCCGCGCATTTGCTGGGCTTGTTGTGGTTGTTGCATGACCAAGGTTTGGGTTGGCCGCAGTGGTTCTCGATAGAGATTGCAGGGGTGCAGGCGTTTTGGCACTTTGGCATGATTTACCGTCGCGACCGTGAGTCCTGTTTTCGCGCATTCAGGATGAACCATTGGTTGGGTGCGACCGTGTTTGCGGGCATCGCCGGCGGCTTGTATTTGCGCACCTGATCCGAAGGCGACGCGCCAAGAAAAAAGCCACCAGACGGTGGCTTGTTTGTCAGCGAATCACTTCGCTTTTTTGTGCAATTTCTTTTTGCCTTTTTTCTTGGCCATGATCAGGTGATCGGCGTCGAAAGAAGCGGCTGAAAAACCACTTGCTTGGCTCACGCCAGCGACAGCGGTGTTGGCAGAAGCAGGCATGGCCAAGAAAGCCAGAACAGCGGTCAAAGAGAGCAAAAGAGTTTTCATGGAAATTGTCCTTGTTGGAGTGAGCGAACAGAGTCGAAAGATTCTTTCGATTCGTTGCCCATC
>RFYK01000185.1 GCA_009925585.1 Betaproteobacteria bacterium
CCTGCCAGAAGGCTTTCAACGCGCTGAGTTTTTGATGGAAAAGGGCGCGCTGGACATCATTTGCGATCGCCGCGATTTACGCAAAACCATTGCCCACACTTTGGCCATGCTGACCCGTCAATCGGCGGATTCTGTCAGCTGATTTAACGGTAAAACACCTCAACCCGACCTTTGAGCTTTAGCAACAAAGGCTTGCCTTTGCGGTCCAGCGTTTTACCTGCAGGCACTTTGATCCAGCCTTCGCTGATGCAGTATTCCTCCACGTCGGTGCGCTCTTTATCGTTGAAACGAATGCCAATGTCGTGGTGAAACACCTCAGCCATGTAAAAAGGGCTGCTGGGTTCGATGGACAAATGGTCGGGCAATTCAGGGCGGGCAGGTGTGTCACTCATGGGGAACTCGCTGGATATGTACCAAATTGGGCGATTGTCTTCGAACTCTTAGAATCTCATTCTTTGTGCGCTTCTTAGCTTCTGGTTCAAGCGCTTGTTCTGTGTGATTTTTTTTCAACAGCCCAGCTGTTTACTTTGTTCATGACCGACACCACGCCATCTGCTGCACCTGTTGACGAAAACCAATTGATCGCCGAGCGCCGTGCCAAATTGCACGCTTTGCGCCAGCGACAAGCCAATGGCGGTGCGGTGGCCTTTCCCAACGATTTCAAACCGGCGCACCACGCCGACGCCTTGCACACCGCGCATGGCGCCAAAACCGCCGAGGCTTTGGCAGAAGAAAAACACTTGGTGCGCATCGCTGGCCGCATGGTGTTAAAGCGGGTCATGGGCAAAGCCAGTTTCGCCACGTTGCAAGACGGCTCAGGCCGCATGCAGGTCTATGTCAAAGGCGAAGACATCGGTGTCGAGCATTACGAAGAATTCAAGCACTGGGATTTGGGCGATTTTGTTGGCGCGGTGGGTCATGTGTTCAAAACCAAAACCGGCGAGTTGTCGGTGCATGTCACCGAATTGCGCTTGCTGACGAAAAGCCTGCGCCCTTTGCCCGACAAATTCCATGGCGTGCATGACCAGGAAATCAAATACCGCCAGCGGTATATCGACCTGATCACCGACGAGACCGCGCGCGAACGTTTCAAGGCGCGCAGCAAAGCCATCAGCAGCATTCGCGATTTCATGGTGCAGCACGATTTTCTGGAAGTCGAAACGCCGATGCTGCACCCCATACCAGGCGGCGCGAATGCACGCCCTTTCGAGACGCACCACAACGCCTTGGACCAGCAAATGTTTTTGCGTATCGCGCCCGAGTTGTATTTGAAACGCTTGTTGGTTGGCGGTTTTGAACGGGTGTTCGAGATCAATCGCAATTTCCGCAACGAAGGCATCTCGGTGCGCCACAACCCCGAGTTCACCATGATGGAGTTTTACGCGGCGTATTGGAATTACCAAGACCTGATGGGTTTCACCGAATCCCTCATTCGCGACGCGGCGCAAAAAGCCGTGGGCAGCCAGTTGCTGACCTACGATGGCAAACCAGTGGATTTGTCGCAACCTTTCGCGCGCTTGACCATTCGCGAAGCCATTTTGAAACACACCGAGGCAGGCGACAACGTGGACCACACTGCTTGGCTGATCGCTGCCCTGAAAAAAGCGGGGCTGTCAGAAGAAAAACACCAACTCTCGCAGCGCAGTTTGGCGGGTCTGCAAGTGATGTACTTTGAAGAAAACGTGGAGGACAAACTGTGGCAACCCACGTTCATTTGCGAGCATCCGGTTGAAATTTCTCCACTGGCCCGCGCCAACGATGCCCGACCCGAAGTGACCGAGCGTTTCGAGCTTTACATCACTGGGCGTGAATTCGGCAACGGTTTTTCAGAATTGAACGATGCCGAGGACCAAGCCGCGCGTTTTCAAGCGCAGGTTGATGCGAAAGCCAGCGGCGACGACGAGGCCATGTATCACGACCACGACTTTGTGCGGGCTTTGGAATACGGCATGCCGCCCGCCGGTGGTTGCGGCATTGGCATCGACCGATTGATGATGTTGCTGACCGACAGCCCTAGCATTCGCGATGTGATTTTGTTCCCGGCCTTGCGCCGTGAATCGCCTCACGCTTAATTTTCAGTCGACCCAGTTTTCCAGCGCGTAACAGCTACAGCAGGTGCCGGGTGATGAGTGGCGTTAAGCGGTTTTGCTGGCCGCGGGTGCGGCAGGTGCTGCAGGCTTCGGGGGCTTGCAGTCGTGACAGAAAAACGCCAGACTGCCTGCGAAGCGCTGCTGACTGCCTTGA
>RFYK01000186.1 GCA_009925585.1 Betaproteobacteria bacterium
GATGCTTGATGTGCTGGGCCACCAAGCTATAGATGGAGCGCCAGGCTTGCATACGGGCCAGGTTGGGCATGGCTTTGACGACATCGCCCACTTGAAAGTTGCGACCTTTGCCAAACCAGCTGTCGCTTTGACGGCCAACATAAATGGCGCCAGTGGCCAAAGTTTCGCGAGAGTTTTGAACGGGGTAAACAGGTTCAAACTGCGGCGAATGCGTCATGGCCTGTTGTGGCATGACCGAGGTGCAGCCCGACAAAAGGCTTGTCAGCAAAGCAGCACCCAACAACAAACAATTAGAAATTGATTTCATGAGCTTGTACTTAAAGGTTGTTGTTAATGAATTTCAACATGCCATCGACAGCAGAGATGGCTTTGGAGTTGATCTCATAGGCACGTTGTGTTTCGATCATGTTGACCATTTCCTCTACAACGTTGACGTTAGAAGCTTCTAAGGTGCCTTGCATCAAGGTGCCTGCACCTGTCACACCAGGTTGCAATACCTGAGGTGTCCCTGACGCAGGTGACTCTTTCATCAAGATTTTGGGAGTTGACCATGTTGCCTTGGGCGTGTTGTTTTTCAGTGGCAACGATGCGCACACCGGTACCCAACATCAAGCCTGTCGGTGCCTGGGTGTTGGCACCTGTTTGACCACCAGCTTGACGAATGTTTTGATACAACAAGTCTTCAAACACAGCACGATCACGCTTGTAACCAGTTGTGTTGACGTTGGCCAAGTTATTGGAAATCACATTCATGCGCGTTTGCTGCGCATCCAAGCCAGTTTTGGCAACCCACATGCTAGCGTCCATGGCAAGCTCCTTTTTATGTTTGTTGAATCGTTAAAAAATACAAGGCATTAAGATGAGGCGCGCATCATGGTTCCGCCAGATTCATCAACGTCTTTGCTCTGTTTGATCACATTCACCTGCATTTCAAATGTTCGGCTTTGGTCCATCAACTTCACCATCACTTCCATGGCATTGACGTTGGAGCCTTCAAGGGTTTGCGGTGTCAACGTGGTCAATTTGCCTGTGATGGGAATGTCTTCATTGGGCTTGCCCACAATGCGGTAAAAGCTGTCTTCGCGACGCTCCATGTTCACTTGGCTTGAGTCGCGCAACAAAATTCGGTCAATCAACACAGGTGCAGCCACCTCGGCTTGTCCCGGATTGGTGGCATAAATGGAGCCGTCTTTTGCAATGTCGATTAAAAAGCCTGGTGGAATGGTGATGGGCCCACCATTTTGGCCGCGAACAATGGCACCGTTGCCTGTTTCTAAAACCCCAGTGCCGTTGAGCTTCAAATCGCCACGCCGTGTGAAAGCCAATTCACCGTTGGGCGCCGTAATGCCCATCACGGCTTGATCGTCCATGGCCACATCCAAGTTGCGGCCCGTTTTCATGATCACACCAGGCTTCATGTTGATGTTGTCGCTGGAGTAGGCTTGAGGTTGCAAACGCGATTCAAAACCTGCGCCTTGTACCTTCAAGGTCAACATGGCGGACTCGAAGCTTCGCTTAAATCCGGGCGTGGCAACGTTGGCCAATTCGTTGGTTGTCATCTGGCGGGCTGTCCGCATTTCATTGATGGCAGCCGCGGCGTTAAAGGCTAAACGATCCATGTTGAGGTCCTGGTGTTAGGTCAGTTGAGCGCTGCTTATGAACGCAAGTTAATGATGGCCGAGGTCATCGTGCTAGAGGTCTCAATGGCTTTTGCATTGGCCTGGAAGTTACGTTGTGCGGTAATCAAGTCCACCAATTCTTGCGTCAAGTCCACGTTGGCGCGTTCTGTCGCACCAGCGCGCAAGGTTCCAAAACCAGCGGAGCCTGGCGTGCCCAAAATAGGTTTGCCAGAAGCAGCAGAAGCCAAGAAGCTGGAGTCACCAATCTGACGCAAACCCACTGGGCTTGAGAAGTTGACCAACAAAATTTTGGCCAAAGATTTTTGTGAACCGTTTGAGAATGATGCGCTGACATGTACTTTTTTACCTTGTGATTCCCATTCTTTCATTTGATTCACAGACATTCTTAATACGTTGGTGTTAAGGCCGCCGCATAAACCTTTATCTGAGGTCACCACAATCAAACCAATATTTTTAACTTGATCTTTTTTAACTAAGAATGGATGTTTATATTCAGATTGTGCGTAAGATAAATGCGCAGCTACATTTCTGATTTTCTCAGCATAAGGACGAGCTTGACGCATACGCTCTTGCGCTTTA
>RFYK01000187.1 GCA_009925585.1 Betaproteobacteria bacterium
GCGGCTTTTGAAATATCTGCATCAGCAGCGATGTGTTCAATGAGTTCAGATTTATTCACAAAGTTCCCCTTGACATAAGGTGTGTTTAGGTAGGTTGATAGATTGACAGAAGTGTTTGAGCACAAAACAAAGCGTGGAAAGTTTTAGCGAATTTTCATAAGCTACAGGCGTTTCAACAAGTCACTTGCAAGCTGTCCACTGAAAAATGCCCAGCGCTCATTCTAGTGGGTTTTAACTTTGGGCCTCCATGCTATTTCGCACTGGCCCTGATTAACGGTATGGCCTTTTTCAAATAAAAAAACATCGAGCCGATGGTGAGGACTGCTGCAATCCATATCAGTACGCTGCCCCAATAGCCCGTTGAAATGTGACCAAAAAGTACACCGTCGTATATCAAAAATGGGATGGCAACCATTTGGGCTGTGGTCTTTAGCTTTCCGATCATGTGAACCGCCACGGTTTTGGTGGCACCGATTTGCGCCATCCACTCACGCAGTGAGGAGATGGCAATTTCGCGTCCGATGATCAATAGTGCAACGATGACATCTACTCGACCCAAATCCACCAGCACAAGCAAGCTGGCACAAACCAAAATTTTGTCAGCCACCGGGTCCAAAAAAGCACCAAACGCAGAGGTTTGATTCAGTCGTCGTGCCAAAAAACCATCCAACCAATCTGTCAACGCAAAAAGAACAAACATGACCGTGGCTATCAGATTGCGCGTCCCCATGTCCAAAGGCCATTGAAACACCCAGACCAACAATGGAATGGCCACGATTCGTGTCCAAGTCATGAGGGTGGGTAAATTGAAAAACATGGTCTATTCGTAAACAATGACAGATTGAACAGCACACGTTTTCGTTTTAAGGTTCGACAACAGTTCATCTGTGGGGTACACCTGCGCTTTGCCACCCAATTGAATTTCAGCCTCACCTTTGACCGTCTTCACATGCAGGCGAACACCCAATTTGTGCGATGGAGAAGGTGTACCGATGGAGATAGGTTGATGCAACTGTTCTTTGAGAAAGTGGGTCAATGCATCGGTAGGTTTTTGAATGAACAATTTCAGATACTTGCCGAAACGGCATCTGGCTTGAGGCAGATCCATTGCATCGAGTAAACCTAAACGCAAACCACCGCTTCTTCTGTCATTTTGAATTTTGACTAACGCAATCAACACTTGATCTTCTTTGATAAGCGCTTTATGTTTTAAAAAAACTGTATCGTCAGATGTGATTTCTAAAGCACTACTTCCGTCATCCAAGACAAATATATTGAGTCGCCCTTTGGCTGTGTTGATGGTTCTTTCAGACCTGACGATGCCAGCAACCCAAACAGGGTCACGGTGCTCTTTCAATTCATCGAGTGATGTTTTGATGAAACACCGAATTTCATCTCTGACCTCGTCAAAAAGATGCCCCGACAAATGAAAGCCAATCGCAGATTTTTCATGGGTCAATTTTTCTCTGGCACCCCAATCGACTTTGGATACCAAATGAGGCTCTTGGGTACTTGACCCATGCTCATCTGCAAGGTCAAACAGCCCGGATTGATGTGCATGGCTCTCTTGCGAACTGGCGTAATCAAAGGCCAAAGGTACCGATGAAAGTAGCTCATGTCGATTGGACCAGATGGAATCAAAAGCACCCGCCTTGATCAAGGCTTCAACGGCACGCTTGTTGATCCGTGTGCGATCAACCCGAGCACAAAAATCAAACAAACTTTTGAACGCGCCGCCCTGAGAACGAACCTCACAAATGGCTTCAATGGCGGATTGTCCAGTCCCTTTGATCGCGCCCAAACCGTAACGGATGACATTTTTTGAAACAGGTGTGAAACGGTGCTCACCGGTATTGATGTCTGGATTTTCAAAACGCATGCCCATTTCAAGCGCATCGTCAAACAAGATTTTTAATTTATCGGTGTCGTCCATTTCGACACTCATGTTCGCACTGTAAAACTCTGCGGGGAAATGTACTTTGATCCAAGCAGTGTGATAAGCGAGCAACGAATATGCTGCAGCGTGCGATTTATTGAAACCGTAGCCTGCGAACTCCTCCATCAGGTCAAAAATGGCGTCTGCTTGGTCTGTTGGAATGTGGTTTTTGGCGGCACCTTCTCGAAACACAGACCGATGCAAGGCCATTTCATCGGCTTTTTT
>RFYK01000188.1 GCA_009925585.1 Betaproteobacteria bacterium
CTTCGTGGTTCGGTGGTTGGAACTGTTGGGCGGTTTCAGCGTGCTGTTGCAGTGCTTGGAATATGCGCGCATCACCGCCAGCACCGATCCGCACGGTGTGTGGGCTTGGCAGGTTCAACGCGCCGACATTCCCGACCGACCCGTGTGGCTCAAGCAAGCCTTGGATTGGCTTTACCAACCGATGGTGTACCGATGCCAATTGACGGTACGGGCCTTGGCAGCGCTGGCACTGATGCTGGTGGGCAACCATCTGGCCATTGCCATTTTGCTGTTCGCAAGCAATGTCTTGTTGCTGATTCGCTGGCGCGGGGCCTTCAATGGCGGCAGCGACTTCATGACCTTGATCACCGCCACAGGCTTGTTGATCGCCCAAGTGGTGGAGGCATTGACCGACGCACAAACCGGTTGGTCGGCAGGCCTGGGCTATATCGCCATTCAAACTTTGAGTTCTTACTTTGTGTCTGGCTGGGTCAAGCTCAAACGACCTGAGTGGCGCAATGGGCAAGCCTTGCCCGTTTTTTTGAACAGCGGCTTGTATGGCCCTCTGAAAAATGACAGTGTTTTTCGTCAGCCTGCGGTGGCTTTGATTTGCAGTTGGGCGTTCATTTTGTGGGAAGGGCTGTTTCCTTTGGTCTTGGTTTTTCCAGATGGGACGGCGGCGTTTGTGGGTGTGGCGCTCCTGTTTCACTTTTTGGTTTTTTGGTTTTTTGGGCTGAACCGGTTTTTCTGGGCTTGGGCGGCCAATTTGGGCAGCATTTTTTTCCTGAGCCACTATCTTTCTTGATGGGTATGAATTCCTTATACTTAATTTCATCCATGAATGCAGTTCTTTATGTGATTTTTTACCGTCTTTAAGGCTTTGCGCCCTTCAGCTAACTGCATAGAATGTCGATCCCTGTTCTCTAAAGGGCTTTTCCTCAGGATGACTCATGCAGTTAATGTGGCTATCAGGGCCGACCGGTAACGTCAGGACCATTTCCATCACCACCCGCACGGTATTGACCGCGGCGGTTGTGATCGGACTGTTTTTGGTCACCGCCGGTTTTCTGCTGCATTTCGTTGGTTTCAAGATCGCTGTGGAATACAACCCTGACTTGGCCCGAAGCATCGGTGGTGTCACCACCGAAGCCGAGCAAAAGCGCATGGAATCGATTTACCGCGACCACTTGAGTCAGTTGCGCGAGTCCATGCACAACACGGTCAACGAAATCCGCCAACTCGAGACCATGAAAAACCGTTTCATGGAGATGGCCACCCCGAACGTGGTGCGCGACAAGATCAACCGTCGTGATGACAACAAGGGCGGCCCGCTCGTCGCACCCAAGCCTTTTTCCAGTTTGTTTCGTCAACCCTTGGGCATTGAGTTTGACCAAACCCTGCAGGACTTTGTGCAAACCCAGCATGCGGTGCTTGAACTGCGCAGCAATTGGGAAAAGCAGCTGGAGTGGTTGCACACCTTGCCTACTGGCTTGCCTGTTCGAGGCGATTTCAAAGTCAGCAGCGGCTTTGGCATTCGCAACGACCCGTTCACAGGTGGTTTGGCCATGCATGAAGGCTTGGATTTCACTGCCAGCACTGGCACCGCAGTGATTGCCACTGCCAAAGGGACAGTCACTCGCTCGGGTTGGGATTTTGGTTACGGCAATGTGATCGAAGTTCAGCATGCCGAAGGTTTTTCCACCCGCTATGCCCATTTGAGTAAGCGCATTGCCCAAGTGGGTGATGTGGTTGAGCGAGGTGGTGTGCTTGGCGAAGTTGGCAGCACTGGTCGTTCTACCGGCCCCCATTTGCACTATGAAGTCTTTATTCGCGACCGGGTGATCAACCCCGTGCAAGTGCTTCCGCTCAGTTCCAGTTGAGCCTCCACCGGAGATAACCATGTTTGAGAAATTGCGTGACAAACCCCTTGCCAGTTCGCAAGAGCGTTTTGAAACATTGATTGGACGTACCACGCAAATTTATGGTCGATTGGTGTTGGTCGACAGTGTGCGTATCGATGGCAAAGTGGTGGGCAACATTGAAACCGCCAAAGAAAGCAAAGTCACCGTGGCGATTGGTGCCAGTGGTGAAGTCTCAGGCGATGTCACTGCCCACCGAGTCATGGTAGCCGGCAAGGTTGAAGGCAATATTTACGCCTCAGAACGGGTTGAGTTCCACAA
>RFYK01000189.1 GCA_009925585.1 Betaproteobacteria bacterium
ACAACTGGGTATCAGCCTCTGGTGAAGTCTGGAAGAACGCTTATGGTGAATGCTGGCGAAATGCATCTTGGACTCCCGCAACGGCTGCGCCCGATTGCGATGGCGCACTGGTCAACACACCAAAAGTTGCTTCGAATTCACAAAGCTCCACTTCTGCAGCTCCGCAAGTCGATCAAGCACCTGCTGCCACACAAGCCCCCTCACAAGCTGACGCGCCCGGTATGTCTGGTGCATCAGCTGCAGCACCTGCTGCTGCACCAGCCCCAGCCCCAGCTCCCGCTGCAGTGTCATCCAAAGTGACTTATGGGCTCAGATGAATACAACCAAAAACTGTCCATGCGTCGTTCTAACGCGGTCAAGGCTTACTTGATCAGCAAAGGCGTTGACAAGACCCGCATCTACACAGAAGGCAAGGGCGAAAAGCAACCGGTTGCTGACAACGGTACCAAAGAAGGTCGCGCTAAAAACCGCCGCGTCGAAATTGAAGTGGTGGGTGCACGCAAGAACTGATTCGATTCAGTCAACCCGAACCCCGCCTGGTGCGGGGTTTTTTTTGGCCCTAACATCCCTCGCTTTGCAAGCACTTAACCCTTTTGCCCGAACCGGGACCGACCTGAACCACAATCTGCGCATGACCACCACCAATGTAGACCCCGCCGAACTGGCGAAATTTTCAGAATTGGCCCATCGCTGGTGGGATGTCAACAGTGAATTCAGGCCATTGCACCAGATCAATCCTTTGCGCTTGGACTGGATCAACGGCATGGCGCCCTTGAAAGACAAGCAAGTGCTGGATGTGGGTTGTGGCGGCGGCATCTTGTCCGACGCAATGGCCAGAGCCGGTGGTCACGTCACCGGCATAGACCTGGCCACCAAATCACTGAAAGTCGCGCAATTGCATGCGTTGGAAACCCAAACCCCCAACGTCAGCTACCGCGAAATCAGTGCAGAAGACATCGCGGCTGAATCGCCTTCGCAGTTTGATGTGGTGACTTGCATGGAAATGCTCGAGCATGTGCCTGACCCCGCATCGGTGGTGAACGCGTGCGCCCGTTTGGTCAAGCCGGGCGGCTGGGTGTTTTTCTCCACCTTGAATCGCAACCCCAAATCGTTTTTGTTTGCCATTGTGGGTGCCGAATATGTGCTCAACCTGTTGCCCAGGGGCACGCATGAGTATGCCAAATTCATCCGACCTTCTGAGTTGGCTTCGTTTTGCCGAACAGCGGGCTTGGCTTTGCAAGCCACCAAAGGTTTGCAATACAACCCGCTCACGCGCCGTTATTGGTTGGACGGCAACACCAGCGTTAACTACATGATCGCGACGCAGCGCGCTCTTTGAACAGCCCATCACAGATGACTTCAATAGCCAAACCCAAAGCGGTGTTGTTCGACTTGGATGGCACGCTGATTGACAGTGCGCCAGACTTGGGCGCCGCCGCCGACAAAATGCGCACAGACCGAGGCTTGGGTTCGTTGGATGAAGCCTTGTACCGCCCGCTGGCCGGTTCCGGTGCACGTGGCATGTTGAGCATTGCATTTGGCATGACCGAATCGCACCCGGATTACGAAGACTTCAAAAACGAATTTTTGGACAACTACCAACAAGCGATGACGGTCAAAACCACCGTGTTTGATGGCGTTGCTGACATGCTGTTGCGCTTGCAGCAAAGTGGTTTGTTGTGGGGCGTGGTCACCAACAAAAGTGAGCGATTCACCATCCCTTTGAGTCAGCAAATGGCGCTGTTTGAAACGGCTGGGGCGGTGGTCAGTGGGGACACCACGCCGCATGCCAAACCCCACCCCGCGCCCTTGTTCGAAGCAGCCAAACGATTGAATTTGCCTGCGCAGGCTTGCTGGTATGTCGGCGACGATGAGCGTGACATCGTGGCGGGCAAAGCCGCCGGCATGGTCACGGTAGCCGCAAACTACGGGTATTTGGGCGCCGAAGCGGATGTGTTGCGTTGGGGCGCCGACTTTGTGATCCACCATCCCTTGGAACTGGTGGATTGTTTACCCAAGGCGTAGAATGAACGTTCTTGGGGCTGCATTGGTTTCGACATGGGTTCGGACGCGGCGCAGGGCATGTCGAGGTTCTGTCACC
>RFYK01000190.1 GCA_009925585.1 Betaproteobacteria bacterium
ACGCTGGAAGCGCCCAGCGGTTTGTCGGATGCCGAGCAAAAGCTCTACGACTTCGTGGTGCGCCGCTTCATCGCGGTGTTTTACCCCGCGGCGCAGTTCATGGACACCACCCGCATCAGCCAGGTGGCGGCGGCGGGCAAAAGCCACCACTTCAAAACCACCGGCCGCGTGTTGGTCGAGCCGGGCTGGCAAGCCATTTACGGCAAAGAGGTGGACGAAGACGAAGACAAAGAGTCCGGCAAGATATTGGTCAAGCTCAATGCGGGCGAACAACCCCAAGTGTCTGAAGCCGACCCCAAAGGTTTGAAAACCCGCCCCCCGGCGCGCTACACCGAGGCCACCTTGTTGGGTGCGATGGAGAGCGCCGGCAAGAACGTGGAAGACGACGAGTTGCGCGAAGCCATGCAGGAAAAGGGCTTGGGAACGCCAGCCACCCGCTCGGCCATCATCGAGGGCTTGCTGATTGAAAAATACATGCTGCGCGAAGGGCGTGAACTCATTCCCACCGCCAAGGCCTTTCAGTTGATGACTTTGCTGCGCGGCCTCGGGGTGGAGGAGCTCTCACGTGCCGACCTCACCGGCGACTGGGAGTTCAAGCTCTCGCAAATGGAAAAAGGCCAGTTGTCGCGTGAAGCCTTCATGCAAGACATCGCCGAGATGACCGGTCGCATGGTGAAAAAAGCCAAGGAATACGACCGCGACACCATCCCCGGCGACTACGCCACCCTGACCACCCCCTGCCCCAACTGTGGCGGCGTGGTGAAAGAAAATTACCGCCGCTACAGCTGCATCGGATTGCCCGGTGCGGTGGCCACCACCAATGCGGATGGGGAGATCGAAGGCCCAGGCTGCGGCTTCTCGTTTGGCAAAACACCAGCGGGGCGCACCTTCGAGTTGGCAGAGGTGGAGCAATTCATGCGCGACAAAAAGATTGGCCCCTTGGACGGTTTCCGCTCCAAGGCGGGCTGGCCTTTCACCGCCGAAATCGCGCTCAAGTTCAACGAAGAAGAAAAGAACTGGAAGCTGGAGTTTGATTTCGGCGACGACAAAAACGCCGAGAGCGGCGAGATTGTGGAGTTTGGCGACGCCGAGAACCTGGGCGCTTGCCCCAAGTGCGGCTCTGCGGTGCATGAACACGGTGCCAACTATGTGTGCAGCAAAGCCGTGCCCACCCACGCCCAGCCCACGCCGAGTTGCGACTTCAAAACAGGGCGGGTCATCTTGCAGCAGCCGATTGAGTTGGAACAAGTGCGCAAGCTTTTGACCGAAGGCAAAACCGATTTGCTGGAGAAGTTTGTCTCCATGCGCACCCGCCGCGCTTTCAAGGCCTACCTGACCTACGACGCCGAGGCCGGCAAGGTGAGCTTCGCCTTCGAGCCCAGCAAGTACCCGAAAAAAGGCGGCGCTCCCACCACCCGCGCTTTGGTCAAAGCCGCTGGCAAAACCATGCCCGGCAAAAAGACACCTGCGGCCAAAAAGTCAGCGGCCAAAGCACCCAAAGAAGCCAAACCCAAAGCCCCTCGCAAAACCGCCGCCGGCAAAGCGCCCAGCGCGGCTTTGGCAGCGGTCATCGGCCCCGAAGCCGTGGCCCGCACCGAGGTGATGAAAAAGCTTTGGGACTACATCAAGGCCAATGGCCTACAAGACCCGAAAGACAAACGCACCATCCACGCTGACGCCAAGCTCAAAAAGGTGTTTGGCAAGGACTCGGTGGGGATGTTCGAGATTGCGGGTTTGATTGGGCCGCATTTGAGTTGACGCCATTATTGCGAGGGGCATTGGGGCACCAAGCTCAGGCTTGGCCCGCCAACAATGCCGCATACCGCGCCAAGTCCACGTTGCCGCCGCTGACGATGACACCCACGCGCTGGCCTTGGCAGGCGGGGGCGTCTTGCAACAGGGCGGCCAGCGAGAGGCAGCCGGTGGGCTCGACCACCATCTTCATGCGCTCGGCGTAAAAGCGCATGGCGTCCACCAGTTGCGTGTCGGTCACGGTGTGGACTGCCGCCACATCGCGGCGGATGATGTCAAAGGTGATGGCGCCGACCATGGGGGTTTGGGCCCCGTCGGCAATGGTCACCGG
>RFYK01000020.1 GCA_009925585.1 Betaproteobacteria bacterium
GCGCCAGTCAGGTACCTTTGCTGAGCACGAAAAAGTGGTGGATACCGTGATGGACAACAACGCGATTGAGCGCGAGCGAGGCATCACCATTTTGGCGAAAAACTGCGCGGTCAGTTGGGGCGGTACGCACATCAACATCGTTGACACCCCTGGACACGCGGACTTTGGTGGTGAGGTAGAACGCGCCTTGTCCATGGTCGATGGCGTGGTGCTGTTGATTGACGCGCAAGAAGGACCCATGCCGCAAACCCGCTTCGTGACCAAAAAGGCATTGGCTTTGGGATTGAAGCCGATCGTGGTGGTGAACAAAGTGGACAAACCCGGCTCACGCCCCAGCGTGGTGATCAACCAAGCGTTTGAGTTGTTCGACAAACTCGGTGCCAATGACGAGCAGTTGGACTTTCCTGTGGTTTACGCTTCGGGCATCAACGGCTGGTCGTCGCTGGTGGAAGGCGAGCAGGGCGAGCAATGGGGCCCGGACATGTCCGCTTTGTTTGAAACCATTTTGAAGCATGTCCCGCCGCAGCAAGGTGACCCTGACGCACCATTGCAACTGCAAATTTCTGCCTTGGACTTTTCCACCTTCGTGGGTCGCATTGGTGTGGGTCGCATCAGTGCAGGCACCATCAAACCCGGCATGGATGTGCTGGTGATGGCAGGCGAAGAAGGCGCGCCTGTCAAAGGGCGCATCAACCAAGTGCTGAAGTTCCAAGGCCTGGACCGCATTCAAGCCACGCAAGCCGGGCCGGGTGACATTGTGCTGATCAACGGCATCAACGAGATTGGCATTGGCGTGACAGTGACCGACCCGCTCAATCCCAAACCCTTGCCCATGCTTAAAGTGGATGAGCCCACCCTGACCATGAATTTCTGCGTGAACACCTCGCCATTGGCGGGGCGCGAAGGCAAGTACGTCACCAGCCGCCAAATTTGGGACCGCTTGCAAAAAGAACTCCAAGCCAATGTGGCGTTGCGTGTCAAAGAAACCGATGAAGACGGTGTGTTTGAAGTCTCTGGACGCGGTGAATTGCACTTGACCATCTTGTTGGAAAACATGCGCCGCGAAGGCTATGAACTGGCGGTGTCGAAACCTCGGGTCGTGTATCGCGAGATCAACGGTGAGCGTTGTGAGCCCATCGAATTGGTCACCGCTGACATTGAAGAACAACACCAAGGTGGCGTGATGCAAGCCTTGGGCGAGCGCAAGGGCGATTTGGTGAACATGGAGCCGGATGGCCGAGGCCGCGTGCGTTTGGAATACCGCATCCCTGCGCGGGGCTTGATTGGCTTTACCACCGAATTTTTGAACTTGACCCGTGGTTCCGGTTTGATCTCGAATATTTTTGACCGTTATGAAGCACACAAAGGTGACATTGGTGGTCGCAAAAATGGCGTGTTGATTTCGATGGACGACGGCGAAATTTTCACTTATGCGCTGGGCAAACTCGATGACCGTGGCCGCATGTTCGTCAAGCCCAATGACCCGGTTTACGAGGGCATGATTGTTGGCATTCACAGTCGCGACAACGACTTGGTGGTCAACGCCACACGTACCAAGCAGTTGACCAATTTCCGGGTCTCTGGCAAGGAAGACGCGATCAAAATCACCCCTCCGATTCAGTTGACACTGGAATACGGTGTGCAATTCATTGAAGACGATGAATTGGTAGAGATCACGCCCAAGAGCGTACGGCTTCGCAAGCGTCATTTGAAAGAACACGAACGCAAGCGCGCCAGCCGCGAAGCCTGAGCTGACCACACGACATGTCACTGACCCGATTTCAACCTGGTCACGCGCAGTCCGTGGTGTTGATGATGTTGGCCACTTTGCTGTGGTCTATCGCTGGGGTGGTGTCTCGTCAAATCACACAAGCACAAGGGTTTGAGGTGACGTTTTGGCGCAGTTTTTTCACTGCGTTGAGCTTGGCCATCGGTTTGACACGGCTTTCATGTTGGCCATGACAATGACCACCGTGGCCAATGTCTTGATCACCTTGTCGCTAGGGCCCTTACTCACCGCGCTGTTGCACCGCCTCTTGGGTGGGCAACCCTTGTCCAGACAAACCTGGTGGGCAATTGCGCTGGCAGCTGTCGGCATTGGCTACATGTTTGTGTCACAAGTGCAGTTGGATGGCGGTCACCATCTCAAAGGCATGTTGATTGCGTTGTGTGTACCCATGGCAGGTTCTGTTCAATGGAATCTCATGAAAACGCGCCAAGCGTCGGTTGACCAACAAAACATGTTGCCTGCCATTTTCATTGGCGCCGTCATTTCATGCGTTGTGACATTGCCACCGGCGATGCCGTTCAACGCCCATGTCGCAGACATGCAGTGGTTGGCATTGCTGGGCGTGTTTCAGTTGGCACTGCCTTGTTCGTTGGCCGTGTGGAGTTCACGCATGCTCAAACCCCACGAAGTGGCCATGCTGGCTTTGCTCGAAGTGATATTTGGCATCACTTGGGCATGGTGGGGCGCCCATGAAGCACCCTCTGACAGCGTCATGATGGGAGGCAGTTTGGTATTGGTTGCTTTGGCAACCAATGAATATTTTTCTTGGAGACAACGCCGTGGCTGATCAAACACTTTCGTTTGAAATCGACAGTGGTGACGTACTGGCCCAAGTCAAAGGCCATGTGGGCTTGCTGACTTTGAATCGACCCAAAGCATTAAACGCCTTGTCTTTGCCAATGGTCAGAGACATCACACGCGCGCTGCTGGCTTGGCAATCTGACGACAACGTGACCATGGTGGCCATGCGCGGCATGGGTAAATCACAAGCCTTTGGCGCGTTTTGTGCAGGTGGCGACATTCGGTTTTTTCACCAAGCGGCCTTGGCTGGTGACCCGCAGTTGGAAGATTTTTTCACTGAAGAATACCAACTTAACCACTTGATTCACCGCTACACCAAACCGTGTTGGGTGTTCATGGATGGCGTGGTCATGGGGGGAGGCATGGGGTTGGCGCAAGGTGCTTCTTTGCGGATTGCGACTGAACACACCAAGATGGCCATGCCTGAAACCCTGATTGGTTTATTTCCAGACGTGGGAGGCGGTTACTTCCTCAGCCGTTGCACGGGTTTCTTGGGCGAGTATTTGGGGCTCACTGGTCAAGTGCTGAATGGCGCCCAAGCCGTGTATGCAGGCTTGGCCGATGTGCTTTGCCCGAGTGAAGATTTGCCGTCTTTGTGGGAACAACTGCCTCAGATCGCGGCGGATGACTTGCCCACTGCTTTGAAAGTTGTTTGTCAACCTTACCAAGCAGCGACACTGTCAGCCAAACAGACCACGCCTGCATGGTGGAATGAATCATTCAACGATGTGTTTGGCCTTGAACAGTTATCTGACACCTTGGCCGCGCTCACTCAACGACATGACGACGCCTCGTTGGCGGCTTTGCAGGCGCTCAACAAACGTTCGCCGTTGATGCTCGCGGTGACATGGTCGCAAATTCGAAGGGCCAGACACATGGGGTTGGCAGATGAATTGCGCATGGAGCGCAACATGGTCAGGCACTGTTTCCATCCGCTGCATTTGGGACAGGGACCGGCGGGTAGCGAAACCGTCGAAGGCATTCGTGCCTTGGCGATTGACAAAGACCACGCCCCACGTTGGTCCGCAAATTCGGTCAATGACATCAGTCATGACATGGTCGGGCCTTTTTTTGACAGCCCGTGGCCAGCACATGCCCATCCGCTCAAAGCGCTGTCTGATTTGTAAAGATGCCGTCTCGTCACCACCCTCACTCAGGACATTCATGATGGCCAGTAGCCCCAAAATTTTGTTTGGTTTCCATGCGGTTGGCGTGCGATTGAAAACGACCCCTTCCTCTGTCATTGAAGTTTTTTTTGACCCGACAAGGCGGGACGCTCGGATGCGGCAATTTCAAGACCGCGCCAAAGAAGCTGGTGTGAAATTGGTCGAGGCCGATGGCATGCGATTGGCGCAACTGGCAGGCAACCACGGACACCAAGGCGTGGTGGCCAGGGTGCATGCGATTGACATTGCACGTTCGTTGGATGAATGTCTGGAAGCCTTGCCAGAAGACCAAGCTGCATTGATCTTGGTGCTTGATGGCATCACCGACCCGCATAACTTGGGCGCTTGCTTAAGGGTGGCGGACGGTGCGGGCGTTCATGCCGTGATCGCGCCCAAAGACCATGCGGTGGGTATCAACGCCACCGTCGCCAAGGTGGCCAGTGGTGCGGCGGAAACCGTGCCCTATTTCATGGTGACCAATCTGGCAAGAACGCTCAATGAATTGAAAGAACGCAACATTTGGGTCACCGGCACCAGTGACGACGCGCCTCATACCTTGTATGACATCGATTTAAAAATACCAACTGCATGGGTGTTGGGCGCCGAAGGCAGTGGTCTGCGACAGTTGACCCGCAAAACTTGCGATCAATTGGTGTCCATTCCCATGGCCGGTGGCGTCGAGAGTTTGAACGTTTCTGTGGCCAGTGGCATTTGTTTGTATGAAACGGTCAGGCAGCGATGGTTTTGCATGGAAGCAATATGTGGCGTCTCTTTGGGTTGGCTTTTGTCTGTGTTTTACAGGCTTGTGCAGGCGGTGGGAATAACACCAATAACGGCGACATCCATTTAAATGTCTCTTATCCTGAATACCCTCAAACCAATCAACCCTATTACAGCACTGAGCTAGAAGCAACGCCTGTGACCTCGGCTGATCCTGACGACAAGGTCACCATCAACACCATTACTTACGACTTAAAGCGTGCGTCACCTGACACGCAAGGTCCTGGATTCAATAACAACTATCAGCAAGGCCATTGGTTGCCGATGCCCCATTTGAAATTTTGGGGGCAAACGTTAACTTCTTCGGCTTGCACTAACGCTTTTCTTGAAGCTTGTCCTGCTGCCAAGATCGGCATGCCGACAGATGATGTTCTGTCTGCTTGGCGGCACGGGTGGACCGGCTTGGGGGTTAATGTCATGATTGAAGATGGCCTTAAGGATGACCACGGCGTCATCACCGGACTGCTGGCTTACAGGTACGCGCCAGGCGCCAATTATTTTGGTTTGAATGTCATCCCTCAATGGACATCTAATGACGTGTTCGACAACCAATTGGGCCGCGTTCCAACCAGTTACCCCACTCGCATACAACTGGGCGTGGTCAACGCCAGTTACACGGCCGCCATGAAAGAGTTGATTGGACGTGACCAAACCCAAAGTCCATGGACTCAACCAGAGCTGACAAAAGCAAGGATCGCCTATGCTGGTCAGTCTGTCATCAATGTCAACCGATTCAAAGATGCTGGTGTTTCAGGTCAATTGACCCAATTCAAATACTCAGACGCGGTCATCACCAAAGCGGCAGGCAATGATCGCCTAGTGGCTGACAACGAGCCGTTGAACTGGTATTTGGCGAAGGACCGTTCGATCAATGCACGGCTTTTGATTGTGGGTGCGTTAGACCGTGCTGGCAGCATCACTGAGCCTGCTGACATTGCCTCTTACTCCAACACTGCTGGAATCGATGTTGATGTCAGCAGCCGTTTTTTGTTGGCCAGCGGCACCATTCCATTTGATTACAGATCGGTATCGATCAATGGTGTGGTGACAGATCTTTACCAAGGAACTTCATTTGCAGCACCTCGCGTGGCAGGGTACGTGGCCATGCTGCGAAGCAAGTTTCCAAATTTGAACGCCACCCAATCTGCTTCCATCATGTTGGATACAGCGAGTTACGACACACTGCGTTGTCATCAACAGACGGGTGGCTGTGACCCGAAAATTTATGGCAGAGGGGAGGCCAATTTGTCTCGGGCATTGGCGCCGGTGGGGCGGATTCGCTGAGCATGCAATTACCCATTTTGCGATGTGTATTGGCATGCTTCATGGTCAACTTGTCGCAGGAATCAGCAGCGAACGAAGATGACCACCGCTGGGCCGTAAACCATGTATGGGAGACTGCGCGTACGGGTGTTCACAGTGACCCTTTGGTATTTTTCAGTGAGATGTATCTTCAAAAGGAAGCGGGCGATTTCACAAAAAATTCCGGACGCTTGTTACTGTCTGTCCCCGCATGGACATCTTCCACTTATGACACCAGTGTCAAGCATTCATTGGCATCGTTTTACTCAACCCGTCAATGGAGAACTCGCTGGGTGATCAATTACATTGCACCGAAATCGCAATGGTTGTTGTCATTGGGTCACGACACAGGGGTTCAAACACCCAAGCTGAGCATTGCGCCAGCGGTATTTTTAGGCATCGCCAAACACATTGAGATTCACAAAAACCACAGCCTTCAACTGTCATGGGGCCAATGGTGGGGAGGTCAGGTCAGCGAGCGTCCTTGCCTTGACGACTATGACCGCGAATATTGGTGCCCCAATCTGACCGCTTGGACTGAGCGGCCTGTCATGACTTCCTCTGCGGTCAAATACTACGAACTTAAATACCAATGGCAGTTTCATTGAAGCGGTCTGCGCACCAATGACACTGCCATTCAAGCGGCCTTGGCCATCACCTTGCGCTGGAAAACACCATCCCACCTAGAATCGTGGGCTGATGAACGCCCCCATAGACGTCTCCTTTTTCAATCGTGCCGCCAAACCGCTGACCAGTTACAAAAAGTATTGGGCGGCACGTTTTGGCACGGCCCCTTTTTTGCCGATGAGTCGGGCCGAGATGACCCAGTTGGGCTGGGACAGTTGCGACATCATTTTGGTGAGCGGCGACGCGTATGTCGATCACCCGAGTTTTGGCATGGCCGTCATTGGGCGCATGTTGGAAGCGCAAGGGTTTCGGGTGGGCATCATCGCGCAACCCGAGTGGCACAGTGCCGAGCCCTTCCAAGCGTTGGGCAAACCCCATTTATTTTTTGGTGTCACTGCTGGCAACATGGACTCGATGATCAACCGCTACACGGCTGATCGAAAAATCCGCAGTGATGATGCTTACACGCCCGGCGGTATCGGCGGCAAGCGCCCTGACCGCAGTGTGTTGGTGTACAGCCAGCGTTGTCGCGAAGCCTACCCTGAAGCACCCATCATCATCGGTGGCATTGAGGCCTCGCTGCGTCGCATCGCGCACTATGACTATTGGCAAGACAAAGTCAGGCGATCCATCTTGGTCGATGCCAAAGCCGATTTGCTGCTGTATGGCAATGCCGAGCGCGCTTTGGTAGAAGTGGCCCACCGCATCGCTGCCAAAGAACCCATTACGCAAATCACTGATGTGCGGGGCACCGCGTTTTTGGTTCGCCAAGCGCCCCAAGATTGGTTTGAAATTGATTCCACCGAAATCGATACGCCCGGACGCATCGAGGCGCATGTCAATCCGTATTTGATGGTTAGCGATCAGGCTAAAGCCCAAGGCGAAACCTGTGCGCGCGAAGATGAAGCGCAAGCGGTGGCGGATGAGCAAACCTTGGTGGCGTCTGCCTCGAAAACGAAGAGCGAACCCGGCTTCACCACATCGCCTTTGCAGTTTGTGCCTAACCCCCTGCTACAAGGCAAGGGCAAATTGAAAGTTCCACCGCGTGAGCGCTCGGTGATCCGTTTGCCTTCCTACGAGCAAGTCAAGTCTGACCCTGTGTTGTATGCGCATGCCAACCGAGTCTTGCATTTGGAAACCAACCCTGGCAATGCCCGCGCATTGGTGCAAGCCCATGGCGAAGGACGAACCGCACGCGACGTTTGGATCAATCCACCGCCCATTCCTTTGACCACAGCCGAGATGGACCATGTGTTTGATTTGCCCTATGCACGCAGTCCGCACCCGGTTTACGCTGACAGCCAGGGTGGGCATGATGGCGTGACCAAAATTCCTGCGTGGGAAATGATTCGCTTCAGCGTCAACATCATGCGCGGCTGTTTTGGTGGTTGCACGTTTTGCTCTATCACTGAGCATGAAGGCCGCATCATCCAAAGCCGCAGCGAGGCATCTATCTTGCGCGAAATTGAAGACATTCGCGACAAAATCCCCGGCTTCACTGGCGTGGTCAGCGACTTGGGCGGCCCCACCGCCAACATGTACCGCATCGGTTGCAAAACCCCAGAGATTGAAGCCGCTTGTCGAAAACCCAGTTGCGTTTACCCAGGCATTTGTCAAAACCTCAACACCAGCCATGCGCCGTTGATTCAACTCTATCGCAAAGCCCGTGCATTGCGCGGCGTCAAAAAGATTTTGATTGGTTCAGGCTTGCGTTACGACTTGGCCGTGGAAAGCCCCGAGTATGTGAAAGAACTGGTGACCCACCATGTCGGTGGCTATTTGAAGATCGCCCCGGAGCACACCGAAGGCAGTCCTTTGTCGATGATGATGAAGCCCGGCATCGGCAGCTACGATCGCTTCAAACAGATGTTTGACAAATACAGCGCCGAGGCGGGCAAGAAACAATATTTGATTCCTTATTTCATCGCAGCACACCCCGGCACCCGCGACGAGGACATGATGCATTTGGCGGTGTGGTTGAAGAAAAATGGGTTTCGCGCCGACCAAGTGCAAACCTTTTACCCCAGCCCCATGGCCACTGCCACAGCCATGTACCACTCTGGAAAAAACCCGCTGAAACGGGTAGGGCGCGACAGCGAAGCGGTGGACATTGTGCGTGGTGAAAAACGCCGACGTTTACACAAAGCGTTTTTACGTTACCACGACCCACAGCATTGGCCGCTGTTGCGAGAGGCGCTCAAGGCCATGGGCCGTGCAGATTTGATCGGCAATGGCAAGCAACACCTGATCCCACGTTTTCAGCCTTTGAACACCGAGAGCTACACCAGCAGTCGCCGCAAAAACAGCACAGTGGCTTCTGCAAAAACGTCGCCAGTGACCTTGGGGCGGGTGAAAGCGTCGCCTGGCAAGTTATTGACCCAGCACACCGGGTTGCCACCGCGCAAACGCAAATGAAGATTTCTCGACGCAGCTGACCTGTTGGCTTAGGTCATGGTCTGCAAGGGCAAATCGTGCGCTGTGGCCAAGTCGTCGATTTGCTTGCGAGTCAGGCTTGCAAAAAAAGCGGTCAATTTGGCACGGGTCGAGGGCAAGTGCATCACCTCGTGTCCTGCCTTAGCGCTTTGGATGCCAGCCACCTCTGCCAAGCGGGCAGCGAAATGCGGTTCGAGTGCCGCCACTGCCACGCGTCCTTTGACACAGGCATAAACCGCGTACCCAGCGTGCGCACCACCGACACTGCCCTTGGCGAGGGTCAATCCCCAGTGTCTTGGCAAGGCAAGGTAGGCCGCCGCATCCTCTAGTGCCACTTCGTGAAACACACCCATGTTTTGCGCTCGGCCCGGGCGTGAACGCTTCCAAAGCGCTTTCAATACCGCTTCCACCGCCAAAGAAGAACCGGCCATGTCAGCAAACAAAGTCGCTGGCAAATCTAAGCCAGTCACCAATCCATTCGCTGCAAGGTAAGTCAAATCGTGGCCGGGAATTTCTGCAGCAGTGCCCTTGGCACCAACGATGCTGACCATGATCAGCGATGGAAAACGTGAGTGAAGACTGGGCCAGTCCATGCCCAATTTTTTGAGTGCTGAAGGTCGAAACGAGGTCAGCAGCACATCTGACTTGGCCAACAGTGCCTGTAATTTCACTTGCCCTTTTGCAGATTTCAGATCGGCCTGAACCACTTTGACTCCGGCATGCAACTGGGCATACGCATGCGGTGCATACAGGCCCATGGGATCGCTTGAACTCCCCTTGGGTGCGCCTGCGGGTGGCAAGGGTTCAAGCTTGGTGCATTTGGCACCCATGTCAGCCAATCGCATCAACGCGGCAGGCCCTGGCAGATTCAAAGCCACACTCAGCACGCGCACGTCGCGCAAACTCTGGTCGGAGGGGGTAAATGAGGCGTTTTTGGAGGGCATGATGGGTTTTGAATCGTCAATGGCTAACCAAAATTCAGCGGCAGACCCACATAATTTTCAGACAGCGATGTGGACAATGCGGGGCTGTTGACCAAATATTCCAATTCGGCTTCTTGCATTTTTTGTCCAAATGCCCCGGTGTCAGGGAACTGGTGCATCAACGAAGTCAGCCACCAAGAGAAGCGCTCGGCTCGCCAAATACGGGCCAAGGCGCGTTGCGAGTAGTGGTCAATGCCGGCATCGGTTTTATCGGCGTAATGCTCGATGAGTGCGCTGCTCAAATACTTGACATCGCTTGCGGCCAAGTTCAAGCCTTTGGCGCCAGTGGGTGGCACGATGTGCGCGGCATCGCCCGCTAAAAATAATCTGCCAAATCGCATGGGCTCAGCCACAAAACTGCGCAACGGCGCCATGCTTTTTTCGATCGATGGGCCGGTTTGCATGCGTTGTCCCAACTCGGGGTCGAGTCGCCGACGAATTTCATCCCAAAAACGTTGGTCGCTCCATTGGTCAACCGTGTCGGTGCTGGGGCATTGCACGTAATAGCGACTGCGCGTCATGCTGCGCATGGAACACAGAGCGAAACCGCGGTCGCTGTTGGCGTACACGATCGCGTGGCTGGAGACAGGCGGTACATCTGCCAACACACCCAACCAAGCAAAAGGGTAGATTTTTTCGTACTCGGTGATGGCACCTTTGGGTACGCTGGCACGTGCCACGCCATGAAACCCATCGCAGCCCGCCATGAAATCGCAAGCCAACGCATGTGACTGGCCATCTTTGCTGAAACTGACCGATGGTGAGTTGCCATCAAACCCGTGTAACTGAACGTCGGTGGCTTCGTACACCGTCGGCAACCCAAGCGCTTGGCGGTGCGCCATCAGGTCGCGCGTCAATTCGGTTTGCCCGTAAGCGGTGACCACTTTGCCTTGGGTCAACCCGGTCACATCAATCGCATGGCGGGTGTTTTTAAACACCAATTCAATGCTGTGATGAACAATGCCAGCGCTGTCTACGCCATGACCGACACCGGCTTCGCGCAACAAATCGACAGTGCCTTGCTCGAGGAGGACCCGCACCGATGATGGCGACTTGGGTGCGTGCAGGCAGCATCATCAAACTCCAAGGTGTTGGTTGAGTAAATCCGGTTGAGTCAACAGTTCAGCGCTGCTGCCCTCAAACACCACTTGACCTTTGACCAAGATGAGGTTGCGCTGCGTGATGCGGGTCACGTGCTGCCAATTTTTGTCGACGATCACGGTGCTGATGCCGGATCGAGATATCAATTCACAAATGCGCCAAATGTCTTGCGCAATCAAAGGTGCCAAGCCTTCGGTGGCTTCGTCCAACAGCAATAAATCGGGGTTGGTCATCAAGGCGCGGCCAATGCTCAGCATTTGTTGCTCGCCGCCACTGAGCTGTTGACCGCCGTGTTGCAGGCGTTCACCAAGACGCGGAAACGTGTCGAGCACGCGTTGGTAGGTCCAATCTTTTTGGCCACGCAAGCCAGCGCGCTCTGCCATGACCAAATTTTCATGCACGCTCAAATTGCCAAAGATGCCCCTGCCTTCAGGCACATAGGCCATGCCCAGCATGGCGATGTCATACGGTGTTTGGTGGTGAATGGTGGTGTCTTGAAATTCGATGCGACCGCTTTGGGGCTTGAGCAGGCCGGTGATGCTTTTGAGCAATGTGGACTTGCCCATGCCATTTCGACCCATCAAGCCAATGGTTTGACCAGGGAAGATGTTGACATCGACATCGCGCAACACATGGCTGGCGCCGTAAAAGGTGTTGAGACCACTCACGCGCAACAAGGGCTTGGTCATACAGACTCCTCGCCCAAGTAAGCGGCTTGTACCTTGGCATCTGAACGGATGTCCTTGGGTGAGCCAGTGGCAATCACTGTGCCATTGACCATGACCGTCAGCACGTCGGCCAACGCAAACACCGCGTCCATGTCATGCTCAACCAGCAGCATGGCGTGGTCTTTTTTCAATTGGTGCAGCAGGGTGACCATGGTTTCAGCTTCGGCTGCGCCCATGCCAGCCAGCGGTTCGTCCAAGAGCAATACTTGAGGTTCAGTGGCCAGCACCATGGCGATTTCCAATTGCCTTTGCACGCCGTGACTCAAATTGGCAGCCACCAGTTGTTGCACAGCCGCCAAGCCGGTCAATTGAAGCGCGCGTTCAGCACGTTCACGCACAGCGGTGTTGGATGAGGCCTGGCGTAACCATGCCAAGGGGTTGTAGGGTGCCAAAGCGTGACGCGATTGCGCTGCCAGCATCAAGTTGTCCCAAACGGTCAACGCCAAAAACACATTCGTTTTTTGGTAACTGCGGCCCAATCCGTGTAAGGACAATCGGTGATGTGGCCAGCCCGTGACACTTTGTCCTTTGAGCCAAAGCTCACCACTCGTTGCGGGGATGTCGCCGCTGAGCAAGTGGGTGAGGGTGGTTTTGCCCGCGCCATTGGGGCCGATCACTGCGTGCAATTGGTCTTTGTACAACGACAAAGAGACATCATTGACCGCCAGCAAGCCGCCGTAGCGTTTACTCAAACCTTGGGCTTGCAACAGGGGCTCATTCATCTGGCGTCTGCTTTCTGCGTAACAAGCCCATCAAGCCCTGCGGTGCCACGATAACCACCAGCACAATCAACGTGCCCATCCAGAGTTGCCAATGTTTGCCCAAATCAAAGGAGCCGACTTTGGGCAGGTCTTTGAACACATGCAAAAACAATTCAAACCCGAAAGCGCCGATCATGGCGCCCGCCACATTGCCCATGCCACCCAATATCACCATCATGATGGCATGTGCACTCATGTGAAAGCCCATGAGTTCGGGGTTGACATACCCGCTTTGCGCGGCCCATAAAAAACCTGCCAAACCAGCCAAAGCGCCTGCCAAGGTGAACGCCGTCAGTTTGTAGCTGAAGCTGGCGTATCCCAATGCGCGAATGCGGTGTTCGTTCAAACGAATGCCGTTGAGTGTTCGGCCAAATGGGCTCCACAACAAACGCCGCAAAAATGCATAAGTGAGCACCATGCAAGCCAGGGTGAAGTAATACAGCACCCATTTGTTTTCCATGTCCAAACCCAGTCCGCCCGGACGCACATTGATGTAGACACCATCAGAACCACCCAATGCCTTGTTGTCAAAAAACAAGTAGTACATCATTTGGGAAAACGCCATGGTCACCATGATGAAGTAGATGCCATGCGTGCGAACCACAAAAAATCCGATCACCAGCGCGGCCAAGGCAGCGGCGGCCATGGCCAAGGGCAAAGCCACCAGCCAAGATGCGCCAGCGTCTGCAGGCGACAAATAGGCAACCACATAACCCGCCAATCCGAAATACGCAGCGTGTCCCAACGACACCAAGCCAGTGATGCCTTGCAGCAAATCCAAGCTCATCGCGAAGATGGCCAAGATCATCATGCGCGTGACCATCTGCGTGTAAAAATCGTTGTCAGCAAACGGAAATGCCAGCAGCGCTGCCAATCCCAGGACCAAAAACAGTTTGACACTGGCAGGCAAGGTTTCCAAATGGGCTTGAGGTGTGCTCATTGTTTGAACAAACCCTCTGGTTTGTAGAGCAAGACCAACGCCATCAACACATAAACCAGCATGCTGGCGAACTGAGGCAACAGCACTTTGCCAAACGTGTCAACCAAGCCAACCAGCAACGCGGCTGTCAGTGCGCCACGAACCGAACCGATGCCGCCGATCACCACCACCACAAAACACATGATCAACACTTGCGAGCCCATGTAAGGGTAGACGCTGGAGAGCGGCGAAATCAGCATGCCGGCGACAGACGCCAAAGCCACACCTAAGGCAAATACCAACGCGTGCAAGCGAACAATGTTGACACCCAAGGCCTGAGCCATGTCGCTGTTAAATGCGCCAGCGCGAATTTTCATGCCAATTTTGGTGCGACTGATGAGCAACCACAAACCCAACGCCAACAGCAAACAGACGGCCAACAAGAACAATCGGTAAGCGGGGTAAGACAAGGTATCCGTCAAACTGATGGACCAATTCAATGATTCAGGGATGGCGACATTGTGGACATCGTCACCCCAAACCATCGAGCGAATTTCTTCAAAAATGTAAATGAGACCAAAGGTCAACAGCACTTGGTCGAGGTGGTCGCGCTTGTAAAAATGTTGGAACAGCATTTTTTCCAGCGCCCAGCCCATGGCCAAACTGATGGCTGCGCCAACCAACACGGCCAGAAACAAGTTGTCCCAAGCGCCAGTCAATGCATAAGCCAAATACGCACCCAGCATGTAAAAACTGCCGTGCGCCAGATTGACCACACCCATGATGCCGAAGATCAGCGTCAGGCCCGCTGCCAGCAAAAACAGCAGCAAGCCGTATTGAACGCTGTTGAGCAGTTGTATCGAAAAGTTGGCGAAATCCATCAGCCTAGCTTGCAGCCAACCCCTGAGTCTGACAACGCTTTGACGGCGACGCCTTGCACCACGTTTTCTTTGCCTTTCACCACACGCACATAAATGTCTTGCACCGGGTTATGGGCTTTGCTCATGGTCCATTTGCCTCTGGGGCTGTCAATCACGGCGTTTTCCATGGCCGCATACAACGCCTTTTTGTTGGACAGGTCACCATTGACAGCGGCAGCGCCTTGGATGAGCAACTGGCCGGCATCGTAGCCCTGTACCGCATACACATCGGGCTGCATTTTGAATGCCTTGGCATAAGCCAAGCGAAATGCGTCGTTTCGTTTGGTGGCCAATGAGGTGCTGTAGTGCAATGTGGTGACGATGCCTTGTGCAGAGGGCGCCAATTCATCGTCGAGCAAACCTTCGGTCAAGAAGCCAGAGCCGTACAGCGGGATTTTTCCAGCCAAACCGGCAGCGGCGTAATCGCGAATGAATTTGGAGGCACCGCCGCCCGAGAAGAAACACGCCACCGCGTCAGGTTTGATGGATGCGATTTCAGTCAGCAACGCTTGGAATTCCACATTGGGAAAAGGCAGGCCCAATTCTTTGACGATGGTGCCGCCAGCAGCCAAATAACCTTCTTTGAAGCCTTCGCCAGCTTCGTCACCTGCCGCGTATTTCCAAGTGATCCAAACCGCCTTTTTGTGTCCCTTGGCCATCATCACTTTGCCCAATGCCAGCGTGGGTTGGCTGTTGGTGAAGGAAGTGCGAAACACATTCGGGGCGCACAAAGCACGGGTGGCGGCATGCATGCCTGCGTTGGGAATGATGCTGAGGACACCGGTTTCACGCGCCACTTTGTGAATGCCCATTTGCACGCCTGAGTGGACCGTGCCCATCAACACGTCTACCTTGTCGCGTTGTACCAATTTATTGGCATTCTCAACACCTTTGGAGGGTTCAGACTCATCGTCAACTTTGAAATATTCAATGTCTCTGCCGCCGAGCTTGTTGCCTTTTTCTTCCAGTGCCATGCGAAAACCGTTATCGCATGCGGTGCCCAGTTGGGCAAAGGTGCCGGTGTAAGGCAACATCAACCCGATGCGAATTTTGGCGTTTTGGGCACGGGCGGGAAGCATCAGTCCGGCAGAGGCTGCACCCAGCATGGCAGCAGATTGGCTCAGTACTTGTCGACGCGATGTCATGGGGAACTCCTAGGAGGGCAGCGAAAAAAAGGTGGGTTCAAGCACGCAGTTTAAACCGCTGAATCTTGCCCGTGGCTGTTTTGGGCAATTCATTCAAAAAACTGACCCAGCGAGGGTATTTGTAGGGCGCAAGTTGGTCTTTGACATGGGCTTGCAACTCGGCATCAGTGACCGAGCGACCTGGCTTGAGCACCACATAGGCTTTGGGTTTGACCAAGCCGTCTTGGTCTGCATGACCGACCACAGCGGCCTCAAGCACGGCAGCATGCGTCATCAATGAGGCCTCCACTTCAAAAGGAGACACGTAAATGCCACCTACCTTGAGCATGTCGTCGCTGCGTCCACCGTAGGTGTAGTAACCGTCTGCGTCTTTGCTGTATTTGTCGCCACTTCGGGTCCACTCGCCCGCGAAAGTTTGTTTGGTTTTTTCGCGGTTGTGCCAATACATCAAAGCAGCACTTGGTCCACGAATTTGCAGCTCACCCAATTCGCCTTCGGCACATTCCAAACCCTCGTCGTTCACCAAACGCAGTTGGTAACCCGGAACAGGGTGACCGGTGGTGCCGTAACGCACACGCCCAGGCTGGTTCGAGAGAAAAATATGCAGCATCTCGGTTGAACCAATGCCATCCAAAATTTCCACACCGTATTCGGCTTGCCATTTGTGCCCAATTTCTGCGGGAAGGGCTTCGCCCGCGCTGGTGCAAACACGCAAATTGAATGAAGAGGCAGTGGGGCGCTTGTCATGCGCGAGCAATCCCGCAAACAACGTGGGCACACCGTAAAACACGGTAGGTTGGTGGTGCTGTAACACCTGAAACACATCGACCGGGGTGGGGCGAGACCCAAGCAGTACCGTGGTGGCCCCGACGGCGAGTGGAAAACTCAATGCATTGCCCAACCCATAGGCGAAAAACAACTTGGCCGCTGAAAACACCACGTCGTCTTCACGCAAACCGAGCACACCACGGCCGTACAACTCGGCTGTTTGAATCAAATGGCTGTGCAAATGAACCGTGCCTTTGGGTGAACCAGTCGAGCCGCTGGAATACAGCCAAAAACACACATCATCTGCCAAGGTGGTTGGTGCGTCTGTCAGAGGCGGATATTGCTGAATCAGCGTTTCCATGCCAATGCAATGGGGTGCGGTGTCGCTTGCATCCGAGATGATTTTCAATGGTTGAGACATTTGAGAAACAATGGGTTCAAACACCGACCAAAGCGGTTTGGATACCAGCAAGGCGCGCGCGCGTGAGTCTGTCAACATGTACAAATAATCTTGTGAGGTCAACAAAGTGTTGACCGCCACTGGGACCACGCCAGCCAAAATACAACCTAAAAATGCCACTGGCCAGTGCAAACCATCATGCATGCAAAGCAAGACCCGGTCTTCCGCTTGTAAGCCTGTGTTCAAAAGGCCATTCGCAAAACGTTGCGCTTGGGTGTTCAGTTCGGCATACGTCAGTGTCTGGCCACTTTGGGCGTCGATGTATGCAGGTTTGTCAGCTCTGTTGCCATGTCTCATCAACAGGTCAGCGGCCGCGTTGTAATGATGCGGTATCTCAATGACAGGAGGCGACACTTGATGGTTGGCTTGGCTGAGCTGCATGACACCTGCGCGTGAATGAAATTTGTTGCAGATTATTGCCCATGGCATCTGCAAGAAATTGCATGCGCCCAAAGGCGTCGCAGCAGTACGGGTAGAATGTCCGGATCGGGGTGTAGCGCAGTCTGGTAGCGCATCTGGTTTGGGACCAGAGGGTCGTAGGTTCGAATCCTATCGCCCCGACCATTCAGAAAAAAGGCCCGATGGGCCTTTTTTTATGGCAACTGCCCGTAGCTCAGTTGGATAGAGCAACAGCCTTCTAAGCTGTGGGTCGGGGGTTCGATCCCCTCCGGGCAGGCCAACTGTCAGTGCCCGCCACCACCGGCCGGTTTTTCCTTGGCGGCTTTGTCAAAGAAGTGGTACCAGCATTCTTCCTTCGCCAAAATATTGCTCTTGTTGTCCAAGCAGTAATAGCGTCGAATTTTTTTCTCGCGGTCCGTGATGAAGTAACTGCGATAGAGCGTTTTATTCAGCACGTACATGATGGCTGTTCTCGACTGCGGGCAGGACTCTCCCAAAATACAAGAACGCATCACATTGGAGTTGACATACAACTCGACGGACACGATAGGCAGCTTTTTGCCATGGTGGGTAGCCACCAAGCGGACGGCGCATGTTGAACCAGTGACTTTGTCTAAACCATCTTTGGCGGCCAACATGTTGGCTTCTTGGGCCAACAGCTCTCGATACCACTCACCAATCACACCACGGCAAATGAAATATTCCTCTTCGTCTGTCTTGTGAAAAGGTTCAATGTAGGGACGGCGTTTGGAATCGAAATAAAACAAAGGCTCTTGGCCTTCAAAGGTTCTGCGAGGACGTTCCTCTTTGGCAGGTGCGCCATGGGCATCCTTGGCCGGCGCGCCATGGCCATCATCTTTCTTAGCCGGCGCGCCGTGCCCGTCGTCCTTTTTCTCCTCTTTTTTGGGTGGAGAACCATGCGCATCGGCGGCGGGTTTGGCCGGTGCAGGATCGTTGGCCATGGCCCAAGCGGTGAATTCGTCTGTGGGAAATCGGCATCAGTACGCCGGTCTTGAGCATTTCAGGGGTTCGATGATCAATCATCAGTCAACCGTGTAACAGGTTTGGTCTTTGTGCCATTTGCCGGTGTCGGTCACGCAATGGTGTTGAATCAGTTTTCGACTGATTTCTGACAGGAAATAAGAACGGTACAAGGCTTTTCTGTTGGGCACAAAATTCACTGTTCTGAAAACAGGGCATTCTTCGTTTCTTATGCAACGGTCAAATTGCTTGGCGTTTTCAAACAATTGAAGGCTGATGCGTCCGGGTGTCAGGCTTTTTTCGGTGGCGAAGGTGACGATGCAGGTTTTGGGGTCCACAAAATGCAATTCAGCCAGTTCGTTGAAATAGTTCATTTCAGCCACAACCAACTCTAAAAACCAAGGGGCCACAACGCCTTTGCATTCGTAATAGTCGAGTTTGTCAGAGTGATAAACCACTTCACCCAGGGGTTTGAGGGTTTTGTCCAACATCAGCATGGGTTCTTTGCCAGAGTTCGGTGGCCTTGCTTTGGACGCGCGTGGTGCCTCTTGCTGACCTTCTTTGCTGCTCAAGCCTTCATTCAGTACCGATTCAACCCGTCGATTGAGCAAATCTTCATCTGTTTTTTTATCCGCCTGCGTTTTGTCCGGCACGGGCAAAAATTTTGATTCTTTTCCTGATTTGTCGTCTGAGCAGGCGGTTAAAAAAATGAACGACAACAGCGCAGTTGTGAGCAATGCGATAGAGAAGAAACGGGACTGCTGCAACGATGGCTTTGTCATGGGTGCAATTATCAACGCAAGACCTTGTTGCAAGTGTGTACCGTGCCGGGGAAAATTAATCATAAATGGGTCATTTATCACTATTTATCGTTATGAAATTTTGTGCATTTAATATTTTTATATTGAATAACGAAGGGTTTAACCCACATATTTGATGGAATAAGCATTTTTCATTTTGGACAACGCCAAATCTGCTTTTTTGTTTTGGTCTCTCGTGATTTCCAGTGGCTTGATGTTGCCGATCTGTGTGATGCCCGTCAATTTTTTGTTGTTGTTCGCAATGAAATCGATATTTTTGGAAATATTGGATGTGGTGTCTCTGATGTTTAAATAAAACTCAGTGGAGTATTTGTTAAACAGCGCTGACAAGGCTTTTCCTTGGGCAATGGTGGTGGTGATCGAAGAGCCTTTGAATGCTTCGATGCCAGACAGCATGCCCATGTCATCCAATGCTTTCAAACCCATGTAGTTGGCAGCCAAGGCTTGCGTATCTTCAAAAGTGGTGAATTTCGCGGTGCTGTTGTTGGGCTGAACGGTGACTGTTTGGTTGGTGGTGGTGGTGGTGCTTGGCGTGGTTGCTGTACCGGCCACACCCGAGGTGATTTGGGTTTGGATTTCAAATTTACCGTTGAGCGATTTGCTCCACAACTGGGCATCCCATGGCGAGATGGTTTGTTTGGCGTTGGGGTCTGTGGCAGGCATCAAAACGATTTTGTTGATCCGGGCGTTGTTCTCGCGCAGGATCGAAATATTTCCGTTCAATGCACTGAACGTGTCGGTCAATACCAGTGAGTTGTCAGGCAATTTGGGCAGCAACTTTTCGTATTGCTTGAGTTGTACGCCGTTCAAATTCAATTTGTCAGCCGTGCTGCTCAATGTGATTTGGTTGACTTGCGCTTGTATGTCGTTCAGCGCATTCAAGTTATTGGTGATATTGGCGGCGCTGTCGTTGATGGTGACTTTCAGTCGACTGTTCAATTTCAGCGCGTCTAAAGCCTCGGCAACAGTGAATAGCTTTGCCGGGGGCTTGTAGACGCTGCTTGCCGCACTGACCGAACTGACCTGCATGTTTTTTCCTCTTCAGAGTCCGAAGCGGCAAACTATTGCCGCCCAACGCCTTTAAAAAGGGGGGTTGAGCGACTTTTGATTGCCGTTTCCGGTTGATTCAAGGCATGCAAGTTACGCGCCATTGAAAACAAATGCCAGCCCCGCTTCAGAAGTCTGGTCATTTGTCGATGCCAAATAAGGTAGGCATGTGCTGGCCAAGGGGTGTGTTTTGTGGGAGAGCTGACAGTGAAATTGACATGGATTTGCGCAAGTCTGGGATGCGGGCTGGTGATGCCCGCCATGGCGCAAAGCAATCTGTTTTTGGGTTGGCATGTGCAGGCTGGCTCTGGCTATCAGTCGGTGACGCCATCGCTGACAGATTACGCGACCAATGGTTCAAGTTCGGGCTATTACACGAGCAGCAGCAACTCCAGCGGCATGCCTTTGGTGGTTGGCGGCGGATACACCTTCGCCCTGAGTGAACGCCAAGTCATGGGCGTCAGTTACGAAAGAAATTTGTTCCGTGTCAAACCTGCAGCGCAAAACTACTATGACTCGAGCAGTGCATTGAAGTCATCAACCAGCATGGGATTTAAAAACCAAGCCCAATGGTCATTGACCTTGGGACAGTTGATTCGCAACGGCTCGATGGCTTATGCCAAGGTCGGCTATGCCAGCCTGGACACCACCAACGCGGCCAATAATTTCAGCTTGGATGGCTACGGTTTAGGTGTGGGTTTCAAAACCTTCATCAACCCGTATCAGTTTGTCTATACCGAATACAACTACACCCAAATGACAGACAAAACCATTCAAGTGGGAAGTGATTCATTCAAAGCCAACGCCGTTGGCAAGAGCGGTTTGGTGGGCATGGGTTGGCAGTTTTAAAGTCAGCGTTTTTCGTACTGGCCCTTGCCAAACAAAGTTTCCATCGCTTTTTGATCGTTTTGCAAGGGCTTGCGTAAATCAGCCAATATGTCGCAACCGCGCTTGACCGCGGGGCGTTCGCCGATCAAATCAAACCAATCTTTGAGTCGAGGGAAATCGGCCCAATCGATGCCTTGGTTTTTCCAATTGCGCAGCCAAGGGTAAATGGCCATGTCGGCAATGCTGTAAGTGTTGCCAGCGATGTAGGGACCCAAGGCCAATTGTTTGTCCATCACACCATAGAGCCGTTTGGCTTCGTTGGTGTAGCGGTCAATGGCATAAGGAATTTTTTCAGGTGCATAGATGCGGAAATGGTGGTTTTGACCCAGCATCGGCCCGACACCGCCCATTTGGAACATCAACCATTGCAGCACCTCAAATTTGGCGCGGTCGGATTTGGGTAAAAACTTGCCCGTCTTGGCAGCCAAGTACAGCAATATCGCGCCAGACTCGAACACGCTGATGGGCTTGCCATCGGGCCCGATGGGGTCGACCAGCGCAGGGATTTTGTTGTTCGGGCTGATGGTCAAAAACTCTGGCGTGAATTGTTCACCTTGCCCAATGTGAACAGGGTGAGCCAACCAATCGCGCCCGAGTCGGTAACCGCACTCCTCGAGCATGATGTGAACCTTGTGCCCATTGGGCGTGGGCCAACTGTAAACATCGATCATCTGTGTCATGGTCAGCTGCCGCGAGTCACTGGCATGTCGACCTCTTGCGGCAAGGTTGCAATGTGTCTTGCCAACTCGAGCTTGGCGATGGATTGGCGGTGAACTTCATCCGGACCATCGGCCAAACGCAAAGTGCGCTGGTGCGCATAGGCATAGGCAAGTGGGAAATCGTCACTCACACCGCCTGCGCCGTGGGCTTGGATGGCCCAATCGATGATTTGGGTGGCCATCACCGGTGCGATCACCTTGATCATGGCGATTTCTGTTTTGGCGATTTTGTTGCCCACGGTGTCCATCATGTAAGCGGCTTTCAATGTCAACAAGCGTGCTTGTTCAATCATGATGCGTGACTCGGCGATGCGCTCGTGCCAAACGCCTTGTGCAGAGATCAGCTTGCCAAATGCAGTACGGCTGTTGAGGCGTTTGCACATCAGCTCTAAAGCGCGTTCGGCACATCCGATGGTGCGCATGCAATGGTGAATGCGGCCAGGGCCTAAGCGACCTTGTGCAATTTCAAAACCACGACCTTCGCCCAGCAACAAATTGCCCGCGGGGACGCGAACGTTTTTGAGCACCACTTCCATGTGACCGTGAGGTGCGTCGTCATAACCGAACACGCTCAACGGGCGCAAAACTTCCACGCCCGGCGAATTCGCTGGGACGATGATCATGCTTTGCTGTGAATGGCGAGGCGCATCAGGATCGGTTTTACCCATCACGATGTAGACCGCGCAACGCGGGTCGCCTGCACCTGAGGACCACCATTTGCGTCCGTTGATGACGTAGTGGTCGCCTTCGCGCTTGATGGAACATTGGATATTGGTGGCGTCCGAGGAAGCGACTTCAGGCTCGGTCATCAAAAAAGCAGAACGGATGTCGCCGCGCAACAGTGGCTCTAGCCATTGGTCTTTGAGCGCTTCACTGGCATAACGCTCGAATGTTTCCATGTTGCCGGTGTCGGGTGCCGAGCAGTTGAACACCTCTGCCGCAAAGGGCACACGGCCCATGATTTCGCACAGCGGTGCGTACTCAAGGTTGCTCAGTCCTTCTGGCGCGCGTTTGCTGTGTGGCAAAAACAGGTTCCACAACCCCGCTTTGCGCGCCAGTGGCTTCAATTCTTCGACGATCTTGGTCGGTATCCATGCATTGCCCGCAGCGCGATTGGCAGCGATCTCGTCGTAAAAACGTTTTTCATTGGGATAGATGTGCTCATCCATGAAGGCGATCAGCCTGGCCTGCATGGTCTTGACCTTGTCGGTGTAATCAAAGTTCATAGGGGTCTCCGTTCATTCAATTGATCAATCAAAGTTCAGTGGCGTCTGGCAAACAGCCAAGCAAGCTCTGCCATGGGACGCGCGCCAGCGCCAGAGGCTTTGGCTTGCGCACTCGAAGCGGTACCGTCTTCGACACGTTTGGCAATGCCTTGCAAAATCGCTGCGATGCGAAACATGTTGTAGGCCAAGTAAAAGTTCCAGTCTTTTTTCAAGGCTTGCAAACTGGTGATGCCACTGCGCTTGCAATACAACTCAATGTACTCGTCTTCCAGCGGAATACCGAGCGCGGCATGGTCTAAACCACCGATGCCTCGGAAACTGCCAGGCGGGATATGCCATGACATGCAGTGGTAGCTGAAGTCAGCCAATGGGTGACCCAAGGTGGAGAGTTCCCAATCAAGTACCGCCAAGATTCGGGGTTCATCGGGATGAAAAATCAGGTTGTCCAAACGGAAGTCGCCATGCACGATGCAGGTCAAGTCGGCGCGGGCGCTGTCGGGCATGTTCGCCGGCAGCCAATCCATTAATTTGTCCATTTCTTCGATGGGTTGCGTGACCGATGCGCGGTATTGCTTGCTCCAACGGCCGATCTGGCGGTCAAAGTAATTGCCGGGCTTGCCGTAGTTTTCCAGCCCTTGTGCTTTGTGATCCACCGCATGCAAAGCGGCGATGACACGGTTCATTTCCAAATAAATGTCTCTGCGTTGGCTGCTGCTCATGTCGGGCAAGGCTTGGTCCCACAGCACCCGCCCTTGGACAAATTCCATGACATAAAAAGCGCGGCCAATGACCGATTCGTCTTCGCACAGCACGTGCATGTGTGCGACAGGCACGTCAGTGCCATTCAAGCCGCGCATGACGGCAAACTCGCGTTCGATGGCGTGGGCAGAGGGCAGCAGTTTGGCCACAGGGCCAGGCTTGGCGCGCATCACATAACTTTTGTCTGGCGTGATCAGTTTGTAAGTGGGGTTGGATTGACCCCCTTTGAACATTTCCACCTGAAGCGGCCCAACAAAACCTGGCATGTGCGACAGCAACCACGTTTGCAATGCGTCAACATCAAAGCGGTGAGAGTCACTGACCTCACGGGTACCGACAAAATTATCGAAATGGCTCATGTGTTTACTCCGCGGCGCTGATTTTCATCAGCGCATCTCGATCGCGAATCACCAAGCCACCGGGTTCGATGCGCAAGGCTTCTTCGCGTTCCATGGCTTTCAATTCTTGGTTCACACGTTGCCGAGACGCCCCCAAGAGTTGCGCCAACTCCTCTTGCGCCAAGTGCAAACCGATACGTACTTCGTCGCCGTGATTGAGTGAAGGAACACCGTAACTGCGTGCCAAATGCAGCAATTGTTTGGCCAAGCGGGCGCGCAGTGGCAAGGTGTTGAGGTCTTCGACCAAGCCAAACAATTGGCGAATACGCCTCGCTTGCAAACGCAGCATGGCTTGGTAGAACTCGACATGGGTGGCCAAGATTTTTTCGAAATCTGGTCTGGCCACGCACAAGATGGTGGTGTCGCCGTGCGCATACGCGTCGTGCGTGCGGCTGTCGCCATCCAAAATCGCCACATCGCCAAACCAAATGCCCGGCTCGATGTAGGTGAGGGTGATTTGTTTGCCCGATAAGGAGGTCGAACTGACCCGAACCGCTCCCTTGGCGCAGGCGATCCATTCCTCGGGCGTGTCGCCGCGCGCCGCGATCAAGTCGCCGTCTTTGAGTCGTCTGACATATGCGCATCGAAGTATGTCGTGGCGTAGTGAAGGGGAAAGTGAAGAAAACCAGCGGCCTGCATTGACCGCCTCTCGTTCCTCAATCGTAAGTATGGGCTCGTCCATCGTCTGTCTTGTCGGTGACCAGTGGGTTGAAAAATGTCGCCAGCGAGACCGGCGACCGTTGAAAAAAAACAGTCAGGGCTTGTAGCGCGGCGTTTGTTTGTCCAAAAACGCCGCAATACCTATCCCGGCGTTAGGGTGATGCAGGTTGTTGACGAAATGCTGTTTCTCCATGGCCATGTGTTCAGACAAGCTGTTCTGCGGGGCCGCGTTGATCAATTCTTTGATGCTGGCCAAGGCGTTAGGAGCACGGGCGTTCAGGCGGTCAGCCCACAGCAATGCGGTTTGGATCGCCTGCCCGGGTTCGCTGATCGCATTGACCAAGCCATGGTCAAACAATTGTTCGGCGGTGATTTTCTCGCCCAACATCAGCCATTGGCTGACCAATGCGCGAGGCAAGGCCCGAGCCAGTTGCCAACTGCCGCCACCATCGGGTGACAGCGCCACGTTGCTGTATGCCATGACAAACACGCTGTTGCTTGCTGCAATCAAAAAATCACAGCTCAAGGCCAAAGAGAACCCAGCACCGGCGGCTGCACCTTCGACAGCGGCCAGCACCGGTTTGGGAAACGTGGCAATCGTTTCTAACCAACCATGCAAACCCTCGATGCTTTGCGCTTGGTGTTCAGGTGGGCGTTGTCGGTTATCCAGCAAACGGTTGAGTTGTCCGCCCGCACTGAAATGGGCGCCTTCACCCGTGATCACCACGCTTCGTATGTCGCTGTTGCTCTCCGCCGCGTTCAAGGCTTCAATGCCCGCTGAATAGATTTGCGGCCCGAGTGCGTTGCGGTAATCGGGATTGGACAAGGTCAACACCAGTGTTTCACCTTGCGTGTGGCTTTTGAGTTGGGCGGTCATGCGGTGTCAATGTCGTGTCGCAAACTCAACCCCAAGGCGCCACGGCGACGCAACCAGGGGCTGGGGCGGTAGCGCGGGTCGCCATACACCGTTTGCATGTTGAAAAGCACCTCGAGCAGGCTGTCTGCGCCCAAGGTGTCGCCCAGCGCCAGAGGTCCTTGCGGGTATCCCAAGCCCAGTGTGACCGCAATGTCCAAATCCGCTGGACTGCAAATGCCTTGCTGACAGATGTCGCAGGCAATGTTGACGATCTGCGCCAACACGCGTTGGGTGACAAATCCGCCACTGTCTTGAATCACGCTGACCGGTTTGCCATCTTTGGCAAACAAAGCATGGGCAGCGTCTCGCATGTCGCGACGCGTGGCTGGATTGGTGGCCAGCACGCGTCTGCGTGTGGCCGCGTCGGGCATCAACATGTCGATGCCCAAAGTGCGCGCCGGGTCGAGCCGCTCTACGATGGCGCAGGTGGTGACATCAAAGCCCAACGGCGCGACCAAACACAGCGCCTGATTGGACGGCGCGCTGGCGGTTTCAATCTCGGCACCCAGGTTTTTGAGCATTTGAAACAAGTCGCTTCGACGTGCAGCGCGGGACGACACCCACACAGGTGGTAAAGCGCTCGCCACGGGCGCTGGCGTTGGCGTTCCCAGTTGCGCCTTGCCATCCACATAACTGTAAAAACCTTGGCCAGATTTGCGACCTAACCAACCGCCTGCCAGACGTTGGGCGGTGATCACCGATGGGCGGTACCTCGGCTCTTCGTAATACTGGTGGTAAATGGATTCCATCACCGGGTGAGACACATCCAAGGCGGTCAAGTCCATCAATTCGAACGGGCCCAATTTGAAGCCCACTTGGTCTTTCAAAATCGCATCGATGGTGGCGAAATCGGCCACGCCCTCGGAGACAATGCGCAGCGCCTCAGTGCCATAGCCTCTGCCCGCATGGTTCACGATGAACCCCGGCGTGTCTTTGGCGCGAA
>RFYK01000191.1 GCA_009925585.1 Betaproteobacteria bacterium
GCGCGTAGAGGTAATCATCCAAGGCGTTTTGCTCTTTGATGAACAGCTTGACTGTATCGTCGGCCAGGAATCTGGCCCGGTCATCTGAATTCTGGAGAATTTCCACAAGTGCTGGATTGGTCCAATTGCCCATGGCATCCAGCCAGCCCTTTGCAGTCTGCCGAGCGCCAAAGCTGATGGCCGTGAATGCTTGCTTGAGCAACTTGGGTCTCAAATCCTTGGGCACTGGACTGCCTTTTAGGAACACAAAATGCTGGGTGGTTGCCATGAAGTCTTTTTTGTCCTCCAAGTACAACGAAGTGGCAGGAAATGACGTCTTCAAATCCTCACCAAGTCCACTGGCCGCCATGAAGCTTCTGGCATAGCCCATCTTCCATGCCACCACGCTGCTGCGGATGTCGTATTCATGGCAGTTTCCCAGCATGGCCCTGCGCAACTCTTTGTTGACGTTTTGCACGCTGGTGCCTTCGTAGTACATGCGCCCAAATGGACTGGGCTTTTTGCGCTGCAGGTAGTAGCCCTTGGTCACTGAAGCAACGCCAAGGATTGTGAGTGCTTGGCGCAGTGCCAAATCCTTCTTGGGCCCATGAATCAAGTTGGATTCGGTTTCCAACCAATACACGTAGGCCTTTAGTGACGCAACGTCAACCGGCACCCAATCAAAGAGATCTCTCAGCTTGTCTTCGCGCCATTGCAGTTTGTACTCGGGGTACAAGTGATCAAACAAGGCCATGTTGCTGACGTCGTCACCGCTCAAATAAGCATCGATCTCCTCGTCAGTTGTGGCTGCTGACAGGGATTGCAATGGCACTTGCAGGGAGTTTTGTATGGTGACCAGCGCTGTGAGCTTGACCTGCGAATTCTGGCCGGAGAATTTGGTTCCCTTGACCACCGTCTGCACAATGTCCCAGTCGTTGTCCGTGAGCCATTTGTGCACGCGGATCTTTTTGGGTCCGATCTGCCCACCTTTGTTTGCCAGTTGGTCAAGTGAAATTGAGTAGAGTCCTAGTTTGCGCTGCTCGGGTGTTTGCCCACGCTGCAGGGCTTCAAACAGCATGGCCTCCACAACGCTGATGTATTTAGCCAGCGCCCGCTTGGCTGAAGAAGCTGGCCTGGGAAAGGCCTTCTGCAGCGCTGCCTCTACTGACTCATGGACTGTGAGCTTGATCACTGGATACACGTTCCTTGCAAATGAAATCTAGGAATTTCAGTGTATTTAGTACTTTTTTACAGATTTCAGGATCACAAAAAAAGTCACAGACATATAGTAATTTAAACGTCCGATTTGTTGAAATTCATTGGCCAAATGGGATCTTGGAGTGGCATTGCCACCACATGCCGAAGGCAAGACAGCTCCTTGCCCTGGGAAGAAATTGGGGTTCGAGAAAATCGACAAGTCCTTTTTTGGGATAAGTACTTGATGCACACCTACCAAGCATCAGTTCGCACACAGGTCCGAGGCCGCAGCCAAGTGATCAAAACCGAGGTTCGGGCCATGAACGCTCAGGACGCGCGTTGGTTGCTATGGGCGCAGTGGGGATTTCACAGCATTCAGTCGGGGCCTGCTCAGGTCAATACTCGCTGGGCAGCATGATCACCCAGTGCACCTGGTCCCAGCAGGCGTACAGCGTGATTTCGCTGAGTGGAATGTCAGTGTAGGGGATCGCCTGCCTGGCGTGCTCTAGACCGTTCCCGTCTTCGTAGATCATCACCGCCCTGCCCTCCGACACTTGCACACGAATCAGCACAAACCAGTCCTCCGTGCCAATCTCACACAGGTGGCTGGCCACAGCATCCATCATCCAAAAGCACCCGCCCTTTTCTGCCAAGTACTTTGTGCCATCTGTCAGCAGGTGCCTGCGGCTGATCCTGTAATAGGCGCTGGTACCGGTGAATTGAGCCAAGGTCAGTCTGCCCAGTCCCAGTTGCTCTAGTTCATCTTGTGTTTTCATCGCTGTGTCCTGAGTTGTTTGCATGACCACAGTTTTGTTTTAGATTCACGAACGGACAAGCTCAATCGCATGCAGCTGTCCAAGACCAGTTTCATGAATTTGCAACTGAGGATGGACAAA
>RFYK01000192.1 GCA_009925585.1 Betaproteobacteria bacterium
AGTTGATGTTTAGATGCCATTTCAAAATGATGTGCTGCTTTGCGATGGTGTGCAGCTGCTTTTTTATGGACCTTATGCTCATGTTCTGTTGGATGATTTGACATTATGTTCCCCATCTTTTCTTGAATAATTTTAGCCTTTCAATTTAACACATTATTTTCATGCCCATGCAATCGCTAAAAGGGTATGGTGGTAGTCTCTTGTCAGCTTTTGAAGCGAGGCTTGTGACTTGGAGTGCAAAACATAAGAAAACGTTTTTGCAAAAAACTGGTAGTTTGCCCCTACCAAAATGCGTGTCGCAGAAAATACTCACAGGCACCCCAGATTAGGACAGGTGGATGAGCGGTAGACGTCAGGACGACTGCGATGTTCTCGTGATAGGCGGGGGCCTGACCGGATTAACATGCGCCGTGTTGTTGCATGAGGCTGGTCACTCTGTGATCGTCGTGGAAGCTGCAGATCGTCTAGGTGGCCGTGTACACTCTCTACTAGACCCAGTCTCGGGAGCCTATCTAGCCGATCTCGGTCCAACCTGGGTTTGGCCTGAGGCACAACCCTTTGCCGCGAGCTGGATAAAACAACTTGGCCTTGGATTGGTCCCGCAATTCGAGAGTGGCGACACAATCGTCGATATAGCAACACAGGGATCACCTGCCAGATACCAATTGCCTCGCATGGAAGGCAGTTATCGTGTTCAGGGAGGCACAACAGCCATTGTGGAACGGCTTTTTGAGCGTCTGCCTAGCTCTGCGATCCGAACCAGCACCCGTGTCAACAGCATTGGTTATGATAACGGATCTATCCGTGTCTCAACAGATAATATGGCGCTCCCTGTGATGAGACCACGCAGGGTCGTTGTCGCCACCCCTATGCGGGTTGCTGCTAACACGATTAACTGGTCACCAGCTCTCGACAGTAGTGTGCTCAACGCTATGGAAACAACACCCACATGGATGGCGGCACAGGCTAAAGCAGTCGCTATGTACTCCGAGCCATTTTGGCGCACTAACGGGCTATCAGGCAGGATCGCTAGCCGATTAGGCCCCCTCGTCGAGGCGCACGATCATAGCGGAGAGATGGGAAAGCCCAGCGGCCTATTCGGGTTTATTGGCTTGCCGCCCAAGGTCCGGCACGATAACGCCCAAGCTTTAAGAAACGCGATCGTGAAACAACTCGTTCGATGCTTTGGTACAGACGCTGCCGAACCGGATACTCTTCATGTCGAGGATTGGGCAGAAAATCCTTTTATCTGCACGCCGACAGACATAACAGAACAACCTCAACACCCTCAACTCACGCCGTCTGTTCTGCGCAAACCATTTTGGGATGACAGGATATTCTTTGCTGTGGCTGAACTAGCGACTGTCAGCCCCGGACTCATAGAGGGCGCTTTTCATATTGGTACGACAGTCGCGAAGAGTGTGTCCGAAACATTGTTAGCCCAGCAAGCTGATTTGGAACGCTGAACATACAAACGGCACAGGAGCAGCTTTTAAGCGCCCAAGTGCGCACGTAGCGGACATTCTGTTCTCAGGCGCTGTGCAGTGCTCTTATGCGGTTTTTGAAGCAAGGCTTGTGACTTGGGCAGCAAGTTTGTGCTCGCGATCTCTTGCCTTGCCCAAAGCCAATTGCTTTTTCCGCAAGCGGATCTGTTTCTGCTGCTGGTCCAAGGCGCGGGCTTGGCTCTGATCCGGTGTTAGGGGGGTAGTGCCTTCGACTTCCCAGATCAGCATCTTGTGACCTCGGCTTTTTCTTTGATCGTTTCAAGCAGTAGGCGGCTGAGATTGAGCGCATAGGGGCGGATATCTTCGGGCAGTTCTTCACGGGCACGCTTTTCAATCATAACGCTGAGCGTGACGGCGGCATCAGTGCTGATCTGCACATTGCGGCACTTACTGGCGCTGTACCAAGATTGTTGCCGTCCACAGAGGCGGCTGAATTCATATTGGCTTTTGACTATGCCAAGGCTTTTGCATTGGCCGAATAGTTTGGTGAGTAAGGTGGGTGTTTTGATCGTCATCACGTATTTAGCAAAGACGACCTTGACCGCTGAACCATTTTGCCTTGTT
>RFYK01000193.1 GCA_009925585.1 Betaproteobacteria bacterium
GAGCCCCAAACGGTGTCACGCATGTGGTCGTTCATCAAGGACAAAACGCAGGCACCCGCGGACCTGCCCATTCCGCCAATCGTGGTGGATGAGTCCTTGCCCAAAAATGTTCGCCTGATGTTTGAATACCCCAGCCAATTGACGCCGGAGACAGAAATGCGCATCAGGCTTAACCCACGCAACTTGATGGCGTGGAACAACGGCATGTGGCATTGGGCAGTAGGGCATGAGATGACGCATTACGCTTTTTTGCTTCGTGAAAACGGATGGCATGAGAAGACTTGGTACGACAACCAATTGAAGCACCATTGCGATTACGAATTCATGACCATCACGCAAAACTTGGCCGAGTTATTGTGGGAAATATACGAATCCAGCGAAGACCGCCTGCACATGTACATCGAGGCCAACAAAAGTTGCAGACACCAGCCCAACCAGTAAGGACTCAGCGAGACATCACTTTGATGCGTATGGTTTGCACTGGATGACCTTTGCTTCGCAAATGGGCGCCAATGTCTGGCAACCATTGACGCAATTTGGCAGCGGCGGCATTGTGTGTCACCAGTAAACACCAGCCTGTGTCATCGATGGGCCCAGCTTTGACTTGCGCGTGCAAATCGGGCGGCAGCAACCCCTTGAGTGCGAGCAAGTAAGCGGTCGATGTCTGGTGCAAGGACAGCATGCCAGACAGCGTGTCGGATTGGGCAATCGCGTCCATCACACTGGTGCGCTGGGGCGGGGAAGGGGCAGGTCTGGACATAGGGAATTATGGACTTGCGCACAGGTAAAATGGACAGCTTCAAAAAAGGAACCAGCGTCCATGGCCCGCCATTCGGCAAGGCATGGTCGTATTGCTAGTATGGCCTTCAATCCACTGACCTATATTTTTGGCAGCCGCAATGACCGGTTGCTCAAAACCTACCGCAAAACACTCGAGCGCATCAACGCCTTGGAAGTCCCGCTCGAATCGTTGAGCGATGAGCAACTCAAAGCCAAAACCACCGAATTCAAGCAACGGCATCAACAGGGTGAAAGCCTTGACGATTTGCTGCCAGAGGCCTTCGCGGTGGTGCGTGAGGGCTCTAAGCGTGTCATGAAAATGCGCCACTTTGATGTGCAGATGTTGGGTGGCATCGCATTGCATCAAGGAAAAATTGCGGAGATGCGCACCGGTGAGGGCAAAACATTGACGGCGACGCTCGCGGTGTATTTGAACGCCTTGTCAGGTTTGGGTGTGCATGTGGTCACGGTCAACGATTACTTGGCCAACCGTGACGCCCAGTGGATGGGCCGCTTGTACAACTTTCTCGGTTTGAGCGTGGGCGTCAATTTGGCGCAATTGTCCCGAGAGGAAAAGCAAAACGCTTACCGCAGCGACATCACTTACGGCACCAACAACGAATATGGTTTTGATTATTTGCGAGACAACATGGTGTATGAGTCAGCCGACCGTGTACAGCGCAAACTCAATTACGCGATTGTCGACGAGGTCGACTCTATTTTGATTGACGAAGCCCGCACACCGTTGATCATCAGTGGGCAAGCCGAAGACCACACTGAAACATACATGGCCATGAACAAGGTGGTGCCGCACCTGACGCGGCAAGAAGGCGAGATGGATTTGCGTACCGGTGAGGGCGTGATCACCCCCGGCGACTTCACATTGGATGAAAAATCCCATCAGGTCTATTTGACCGAACTCGGCCACGAAAAAGCCGAAAAAATTCTCTCCGACATGGGCTTGTTGCCCGCTGGTGCGTCGTTGTACGACCCGTCACACATTGGTTTGGTTCACCATTTGTACGCCGCGTTGCGCGCCCAGCATCTCTACCATTTGGACCAGCATTACGTGAACCAAGGCGGCGAAATCATCATCGTTGATGAATTCACGGGCCGTTTGATGTCAGGCCGTCGCTGGAGCGATGGCTTGCACCAAGCGGTGGAAGCCAAGGAAGGGGTACCGATCCAGGCTGAAAACCAGACCATGGCGTCCATCACCTTCCAAAATTATTTCCGGCTCTACAACAAGCTGAGCGGCATGACCGGTACGGCTGACACCGAAGCCTATG
>RFYK01000194.1 GCA_009925585.1 Betaproteobacteria bacterium
CAGCGGTGCTGCAACCATTCCGATGGTTGCTGCTGTTGACAAAATTGGGCGAAAGCCACATCCAGCGGTTGCAGCGGCGTTCGCGCACTGCCGTGCCATGCGTGTCGGGTGAGTTCATGCAATGTCATGCGCTGATTCCTGCAAACGCCCGGTCGAGCTGCTGGATCAGCGAGAAGGGTGGTTTCATCAAGTGAACGCCTGCCCCGTCAGTGCGAATGCCCCGCACAAACACGTAAACCGCACCACCGACGTGTTGTTCGTAGTCATAACCGCGTAACCGTGAAGACAACAAACGGTGCAAGGCCAACACGTAGAGCACGTATTGCACGTCATAGCGCTTGTCCAAAATGGCTTGGTTCAGTGCAGTGGGTTGGTAGTTGGGCAGCCCGTTGGATTTGTAGTCCAGCACCCAATAACGGCCATCATGTTCGAACACCAAGTCCATGAAGCCGGTCAGCATGCCTTGCAATTGCCGCATGGGCAATGGGGCGCGGGTTTGCCCGGGCAATACCTGTTCTGTGATCCATTGGTCTATGCGCGTGCTGCTCACATCGGATGCGACGAATTTGAATTCCATTTCTGGCCAGCGTTGTGCTTCACCGAGTTGAGACAACACCACTGGCGGTGAGAAAGCGCCGGGTCTCCCCAAAGGCAAAGGGGTGGACAACACTTCGCGAATGGCTTCGGGCAAAGCCTGAACGCTTCGTGCAGGCAAATTCAAGCCACGTGTTTTGCGGTCTAACAGTTGTTGCCAGGCCTGTGCGATCAAGCTGCTGGGCGCACCATGGGCCTTGACCAATGGCCAGCCTTGTTGTGTTTGCCATTCAAGCAAGTCATGTATCAAGCTGCCATAGCGGGCACCACGGGGCAATGTTTGCCAAACATCATCGTCGGTGCTTGTCGGGTTTGCCGTTGCGCCATCGGTTTCGCTGGATACAAGTTCAACGGGCGAGTGTTCCAGTGCATCTGTCCATGCATCCGATTGCGCTTCCTCGCGTTGTGACCCTGCCTCGATGCCGCGGGTGAGGCTGCTGAAACTGGCCATCCACCAGCGCGGGTAATGCTTGCGTTGCGCCACCAACGCCGCTTGAGTGGCAGATGCCTGCGTCGCTGGTTGGTAAGAGGCAGCTGGGTTGATGGGCAATTCTGCAACTGCGATGTCCGGACTCTGACCGAACAAGGTCTGCAGGCGCTCTGCCAAATCCTCGTGGTGTTCGCGTTGCAGCATGTCGGAGACCGCGCTGCGCTTGAGGGTTTTGCCTTTGCCAGACAGCCCGTTGGCGGTCGCAGCCACACCCAACCACATGCCGCGTTTGGCACGGGTGAGCGCGACATACAACAAGCGCATGTCTTCATCGACAGTGGATTCGGTGATGTCTGCGTCTTCGTCATCTTTGCGTTTGCCCGGTGTTTTGAAGCTGCCCAGAAAAGGCACGAACACCAACGGGTATTCCAAACCTTTGCTTTTGTGAAACGTCACCACTTGCACACAATGCGCGTCGGTTTCAAGCCGCATTTTTTGCGCCTCGGGGTTGTCGCTGTCGGTTTGCAGTTGCTGCGCCAAATATTGCAACAAGGCCTGTGGACCTTGCAAACTGGACGCGGCGGTTTGCAACAGTTCGCCGAGCTGTAACAGGTTGGTCAGGCGTCGGTCACCTTGCGGTTGAGACAACAAGCGTTGTGCAATGCCTTGGCTGTGCAGCCATTGGTACAACATGGGCAACACGCCTTGCCGCTGCCAAACCAACAGCCACTGCTGACAGGATTCAGCCAGCGCGTCGCACAGCGCTGGGTTGTGCATCGCTTGTGTCAATTCGTCGATCGGCCAAGCCCACAGCTTGCTGGCCATGGCACTGCGCAACCAACGCATGTGGCGTGGCATGCTGATGGCACGCAACACACGCCACAAGTCGGTGGCTTCAGGGCTTTGGTAAACATTGGCATGGTCTGACAAAAACACGCTGGGCAAACCGACCCGTGACAGCGCAGATTGCATCGCTTGCGCATGGGCATGGCTGCGCACCAGCACGGCCATGTCGCC
>RFYK01000195.1 GCA_009925585.1 Betaproteobacteria bacterium
GGCGTGGTTTGTGCCTGTGCACCCAAAGCCCCGAACAAGACCATAGCAATTAGACATACCGATTTACGCAACATTGTTAACTCCAAGCATAAGACGTAATTACTTTAACCCAAGGAAATGACAGATCAGTGACAGGCATCTGAGATTCGGATGCACCGCTGCACATGGGGCTTTTGCTAGATGCAATGCTGGGCACCTTTGATCGGGATAACCTGCACCATAGTATTTGCCTTCGCCGCTTTTAGATATTGTAAGTTCCACTCAATCCATCAGCGGGGAACTCAATTATTCAAGAACCAAGTACTCATTGCGCCCTTGCCCTTAACTTCAATGACGCCGCAATGTTCAACGAGCCTCAGATGCGGGAGGCTTAGAACGATGGAATCACGGAACGCCCATTCATTGTCCTTGAAGAAAAGTCGCTAATTGCGCTCATGGATGACAATCAAGCCCTTTCGCAGGGCATTCGCCCTCATGAACAAGGCTTTGGTGTTTGGCAGGCTTAAGCCAGTGTGGCCATGCACTGTCTCTATATTTTTGGCGTGCATTTTTGCTGCTGATGCCAATAAGTCTGTTTTCGATCTGATGCGCTGACCATCTGTCCCCATCCCTGGTCAAAGCCTTTTGAGGCTGGGATTCATGAACTTGGCGCCTTAAATGGATGCAAACAGTTCGTCACAGTAGGTGGCCATTGTGATGTCTCTTTGGCTCAGCGTCTTGGTATCGTGACTGGTCCAGCGTATGCTTACCGCGTTATATACGTTGCACCATTCGGGATGATGGTCAAGAACTCGCGCTTGCACTGCGATTGATTGCATGAAGGCAAATGCCTCATTAAAGTCGACAAATACGAATTTGCGCGAAATGGCATTTCTTTCAACGTTCAGCTCCCAATCGACAAGGTGTTGAAGTGCACGCTCAACTTCCAAAGTGGTAAATCTGTCCATGTTGCATCCTTGTAAGGCATTTATGTTAACGACTATATGCGTCTAATGCAGTTGCACGGCAGAAACCAATGCAGCTCCATTCTGTCCGATCGCCATAGCCATGAAGTGTTACTGTTTAGAAGCAATACAGAACGCTACGCACTGAGCCTTTGCATTGAGCGGGTAAGCTGCAAGGGCTGGGCACTTGCGCGACCCTCACCCCATACCGGCATAGACCTCTCGCAAAGTGAGATGCCTGTGGGGAACCTAGGGCAACAAGTCGGGGACTGCGCCCTCCCGCATATTTCGCGTTTACGCATAGGCGTCCTGGCGTGCCGCTGCCAGTCGGTACCGCGTTACTTGCAGGGTTGGTTCAACATTGTGCATTCCGATGGGCCGTGGCCTGCACTGCAATGTTTTTCCTCATCGGTTCATCGAGTCGCATCAGGTTTTTGATTTGCATGGCCATACGTGGGTTTTGCTTTAGATCGTCTTCATGGCGCATCAAAAAATCCCAATACAAGGTAGTGAAAGGGCAGGCGCGTGGCCCTGTCGATTGGGCGGGATCGTACTTGCACCCTGCGCAGTGGTTGCTCATGCGTTGGATATATTTGCCGCTCGCGACATAGGGCTTGCTGGCCATCAGTCCGCCGTCAGCATACTGTCCCATTCCCAGGGTGTTGGGCAGTTCCACCCACTCTACCGCATCCACATAAACACTTAGATACCAGGCGTGTACCTCCTGCGGTTTGACTCCGAGCAGCAGGGCGTATAAGCCGGTCACCATCAGCCGTTGGATGTGGTGGGCATAGCCATGTTCCAGCGTTTGCGTAATTGCGTCTTTCAGGCACGCCATATCGGTTTGTCCGGTCCAGTACCAGGCGGGCAGGGCGGCTTGTGCGTTCAGCGCATTGCGTTCCAGGTAGTCTGGCATGTGCAGCCAATAGATGCCGCGTACATATTCGCGCCACCCCAAAATCTGCCGAACAAAGCCCTCCACAGCCGCCAGTGGCGCGTGGCCTTTGCTATAGGCATCAACGGCGGTCTGCACGACTTCGCGCGGGTTTAGGAGCTTGAGGTTGAGG
>RFYK01000196.1 GCA_009925585.1 Betaproteobacteria bacterium
CGCAGGCGTCCAGCAGCGCTTCGCGCATGGCGGTGCTGAAGTCGGCCATGGGCAGGGTTTCTTCAAACAAGCGGCCGTTGACGTAGGCAAATTGCCCCAACTGTTCGTCGATGTTTTTGTTGCGTTGGTGCTCTGGCGTGTTGAGCACCTGAAACACTTGGCCCAAGCGCGGCCCCAGGTCCGAGCCGTCGGGCGCGGTGCGCTCCTCCACCCAGTCCCTAAAGGCTTGCGCGGGCTGAAAGATGCCGGTGTCGTCGGCAAACAAACAAAACAACAAGCGCACCAGCAGCACCTCGAGGGCGTGGCCGTTGTAGCCGCTGGCTTTCAGGGCATCGTGCAAGCGGCCCATGCGCTCGGCCGCTTTGATATTCACCGGGTCTTCGGCCCGAATGTCTTGCACCTTGTAACCCGCCAGCAGGCCAAACAGCTTGACGTGTTTGTGCAGGTGCGCAAGTTCAAACTCCACGGTTTCGCCCGTGGCCAAAATGCGCACGCGAAAGCGGGCAAAGTCGCAGACCACCACCAACTGGGGCAGGTCCCGTTCGGGCAGGTGGTGCAGGTAGCCCAAGGCTTGGGCCACCGCGTCGACGTTCAGCTCGAAGGTGGCGACGCGTTTGTCGGTGATGCCAAAGATTTCAAAAAAGGCTATCCAAAACGGCTTGGCTTCGCTGTCTTCGTTGCAGGCATCAGCCCAGGTCTTGCTGAAAAGCAATGCCCTGGATTTGATTTCATTCCAATTCAGACCCATAAAGTACTCATCAAATGAGCTTTGATAGTACCTTTAAGTGATATTAAATAGCTGAAATGAAGCTCAGATTAGTCCATATTTATTTACTTATTGTCAGAAATGTAATGGTGGTGGTAGGTTCATGGTTCATCGCGTTTGGGCAAAATTAATCTAGACAGATGGCTAGATTAATTTAGAATTCTTTACTTTCATCCATCACGGAGCATTTATCTTGCAAGTTCAACTGGCTGAAATCAAAAACAAAATGTCTGAATATGTTCGGGCTGTCCAAAATGGCAGCACGTTTGAAATCACGGTACGCGGCATACCCGTGGCCATGCTGACGCCGATCTACAAGCCATCAACCAAAGCTGGTTTTCAAGCGCGCGTGTCAAGTTTCATGGCGGACCCCAACACACCCAAACTGGATGTAACAGCGGCCTTACAAGAGGGCCGCAAGTGAAGCTTGTCGTTGATAACTCCGTGGCAATGCGCTGGCTGTTTGCCGACGGGTCAGAGGCGGATCGTCAATATGCCAACGAAGTGGCTGCATTGGTTGAAACCGCAGAAGTACACGTTCCCGCCTTGTTTGTCACCGAAGCTGCGAATGTCATTTCGCGGGCGTTAAAAGCCGGGGTGATCACGGCACAAGAAAGTCAATCCCGGTTTGATTTGCTCAATGCCATGCAAGCAAACATTGACCCCATCGAATCAACACATTCAACGATGACACTGGCCATCCAAGCATTTGAACTGGGGCTGTCTGCCTACGACGCCAGTTATTTCCGGAATCGCTCCCGGGGCCGTAGCTTTAACTGAAGCGAACCAGCAATTAAGCAGTCACGCCCTTCGCGTTCTCCACGTACTCGTCAATCTGGTTGAAGTTCATGTACTTGTAGATGGCTGCGCCGTCTTTGTTCACGATACCCATGGCTTCGTGGTACTCGGCCACCGTGGGGATGTGACCCAGCTTGGACGCAATGGCTGCCAATTCGGCACTGGCCAAAAACACGTTGGTGTTTTTGCCCAAGCGGTTGGGGAAGTTGCGCGTGCTGGTGGACACCACGGTCGCGCCTTCGCGCACCTGCGCTTGGTTGCCCATGCACAGCGAGCACCCGGGCATTTCAGTACGTGCACCCGCCGTGCCAAACGCGGCGTAGTGGCCTTCTTTGATGAGCTCGCTCTCGTCCATCTTGGTGGGCGGTGCCACCCACAGCTTGACGGGAATGTCACGCTGGCCGCCGAGCAACTTGGCCGCTGCGCGGAAGTGGCCGATGTTGGTCA
>RFYK01000197.1 GCA_009925585.1 Betaproteobacteria bacterium
GCCGTGGCATCGGTCATCAAGCTCAGACGCGCGGTCTCTTCCAGTTCTTCCAAGGTGGCCATCGCTTGTGCAGGGCTGTCATGCCAGACATTCGGACCCAGTCGGGACAACATGACCGCATGCAAACCCAATCCCGCTTTGGCATAACGCTCAATCGCCTGTGCCACGGCATCAGCGGAGGCGACGTCGCCAGGCCGGTGGTAGGCAATCAAAGGGACGTGTCCGACTTTCATCACAAAGTAAGGTGTGATGGGGGCCAACAATTCCGGCCCCCATGGGGTTGGCAGTGCGGTGTCTTTCAAGCTCAACGCTACCAAGTGGGTGCTGTGGCTGTGAATCACGCAACGCGTGTGTGGGGAGAGGGTTTGTGACGCACTGTAAATGCGACGGTGCAATGCCAACGTTTTGCTGGCGCGTGCGCCACTGAGTTGCGTCCCGTTGGCATCCACATGAGCCAAATCGTTGGGGTCTAAAAAACCCAAACACGCATCGGTGGGGGTGATCAAAAATTCATCGCCCACTCGCATGCTGACGTTGCCAGCTGTCGCATGGACATAGCCACGGTCAAACAAACTTTTGGCGACGCGACAGATGTCTTCACGGGCACGGGTCAGGCTGGGGTTGGGCTGGGATTGGCTCATGGTTATTGGGGAGAGGCCAATGCCTTAAAGGCTTTGTTGAAAAAATCGACGCTGCCGAAATTTCCGGACTTCAACGTCAGATGAATGCCGTCGGTGGTGGCATGTTGGCTGGGGGCAAAACACCAAGGCACGCCGGGGTCAATTTGCGAGCCAATCGTCATTTGTGAAATACCCAATGCCTGCACACATGCGCCGGAGGTTTCGCCGCCGGCCACCACCAACTGCGACACACCTTGTTTGACCAAACCTTGCGCCACCAGTGCCAATGCTTGTTCGGTGTGTTCACCAGCGTGAAGTGTGCCGCGTTGCGCTTGAACGGATTTGACCTCGTCGGCATCGGCGGTGGAATACACCAACACAGGCGAATTTTTCAAATGCGGCACAGCCCACTGCACCACATGGTCTGCGATGTCTTTGGGCGGTGTGTCGCTTGGCCAAGCCAGTGGGTCCAAACGGTAAGCCGCACCCCCTTGCGCCACAAAATGCGCCACTTGACCTTGGGTCGCGATTGAACAGCTGCCACTGACAATCGCTTGCAAACCTCGGGGCGCTGGCAAGCTTGCGCTCTCAGCCGCTGGTTGAATGCCCCAATTGGCGGGCAAACCAATGGCCACACCCGAACCCGCAGTCACCAATCGCATGCCAGCGAGGGCAGGGCCGAGTCGAAGCAAATCGTCATTGGACAACGCATCCACCACTGCAATCCTGACCCCTTGTGACTGAAGTTCGGTGATGCGATCTTTGATGGCCTGTGCCCCTTTGGCCACACAGCGGTAATCGATCAAACCCACTTTGTGTTGGCATTGGGCTTGCAACACATTCACCAAGTTGGCGTCTGTCATCGGCGTGAGCGGATGGTTTTTCATGCCACTGTCGCTCAGCAATTGGTCACCCACAAACAAATGGCCCTTGAACACGGTGCGTTGGTTGTCGGGAAACGCTGGGGTGGCGATGGTGAAGTCGCAAGCCATGGCCCGCATCAGCGCCTCGGTGACCGGGCCAATGTTGCCTCGGACATCGCCGCTGTACCAGCTGTCAAAGGTAGAGCAGTATTTGAAATACACCTGTTGCACGTGATGTGCCTGCAGCCAACGCAAGGCCGCGAGTGATTGCGACACGGCTTGTTCTGGCGCGATCGTGCGAGATTTCAAAGCGATCACGACCGCGTTGCAATCGCTGGGCAAGGGTTCAACTGGCACGCCAATCGTCTGTACCACCCGCATGCCTGCGCGAACCAGGTTGTTGGCCAAATCGGTGGCGCCAGTGAAATCGTCGGCGATGCAGCCCAGCAGCAAACCCATGTCATGGCCTTTGAGAAGTAATGAAACGCTCAAGCATACCGAATGCAAGGACGTGCTTGGATGTCGTG
>RFYK01000198.1 GCA_009925585.1 Betaproteobacteria bacterium
AAGCAACTGCGTCACAAGTGCTGTTACCGTACTAAATCGCACCTTCTTTCCCTGCCCGCACGCCGCAAATCCAAGCGCACTCGCCAGATGCGTTTTCCCAGTCCCGGGATTCCCCACCAGAAGCACATTCTCTCTTTTACTCAGGTATTCTCCTCCCACGAGCAACTCCCGCACCAGCGCTTCATTCAGCGAGGGCTGCGCTCGAAAATCAAACGTCTCCAAGCTCTTCACCACCGGAAAACGCGCCTCCCGCACACGCCGATCCGAGGCCCGCCGTTCCCGATCCAGAACCTCCCTCTCCGCCAGCCTCAACAGGAACCCCGCATAATCACACCCCTCCTGCGCACACTCCGCCGACACCCTCCTGTAATCCCTCACAAAGCCCGCCAGCTTCAGCTCCTTAAGATGATGCTCCAACAACACCCCAATGCTTGCCTCACTCATCGTGCACCTCCCGCCAGCAACTCTGTGTATTGGCTAATATCCGGCGCCTGCACCTGCACTCCCTGCAAGTGGGGATGCCCTTCCAAACTAAACCGCCCCTCCTCCCATTGCTCCTGCGCATACAGGAACTGCGCCAGCCCATCCCTCTGCAGCACCCCCATTCCCAAACCTTTTTCCACCGCCGCCTCCACCTCCTTGAGCGTATGCTTCTCAAGTAACCTAACCACCCGGATGTATTCCCTCATCCCGCCGCCTTGTTCGTATTTTGCCTCCAACCTCCGCCTCAACACCTCAAAACATTCCGGCAATTTCCATCCACGCAACGGGCGCGCATGGTCCCACGCCCCGGGCTTTTTCTCCAACACCGCAAGATAATGCATAGGATCAAAGCGTACCTGTTCCCGACCCCAGATCCTCGGATGTTCCGCCACCGTCTGGTTTAAATGGCAGACCACTATCGCATTGTAAAAACCCTTAACCACAACCGGATGATGCGCGTACTCCACGGGAACCGAGTAGTCGTTGTTGTCAAAGCGCACCAGCGAAAGCGAACTCACCGTCGTCGACTGCCTCCGACACGCTTCAAACCCCTGCGCGGGCAACGCCAAAAACGCCGCCCTGTCCTCCTCCAACATCTCCTTCTTCCTCCCCGCCGCCCCTCGCACGCGCTGCTCCAAGTTTTCCTGGCAACATTGCTTCAAATACAGGTTGAGATCTCCAAAATCCGCCACCTCAGGCACCGGCACAAAATAGTTCAACCGCGCGTACTTCACCGCCGCTTCCACCACCCCCTTTTCATTGGGGCGGCGTACCCGGCAAAAATGGTGGTCGAAAAGGTAGTGGCTCTTGAGTTGGCAAAACCCCTGTGTGAGCCTTCGTTCGTTGCCCCCAATAATCTGGCTAACGGCTACTTTCGTATTGTCGTAGGAGATCCTCTGGGGCACACCTCCAAAAAACTCAAACGCGCGGACGTGCCCCTCCCAAAACGTCTCGGTGCATTCCCGCTCAAAGGCCATCACGAACATGGCGTTGCTAAAAGGCAGGCTCATCACCAAAAACGCCACCTTCCGCAATACCCCATTCATTTTCACAAGCGCATACCCAAAGTCCATCTGGGCCTCTCCGGCTGGATGACTCAAGGGCACGAACACCTCCTGCTTGTGGCGTCCCATTTGCCGGAGGGCATCTTTAACCATCGTGTAACCGCCCGTGTAACCCTCGGTCTGCAGGCGTTGGAAAATGCGCTTGGCGGTATGGCGCTGCTTTTTGGGCAGCGCCTTGTCCTCCTTGAGGATTTGTTCCATACGCCCAAGGTAGGGGCCGAGTTTTTTCTTCTCCCGCGGTGCGACCTGGCGGTAGCCCGGAGGCTCCGAGTGATGCAACACCTTCTTGAGGGTTCGCCAGTGCAACCCTGTTTCTCGCAAGACCTCTCGCTTGCTGACTCCTTCTACCAACACTCTACGGCGTAATTCGGCCCATTGTTCCATATCGCGCAACATCCTCCTGTTTAATTTGGAGGTGCCGCACTTTTCGACCGCCGCGCCACTCAGCGCCACCCGCCGCACT
>RFYK01000199.1 GCA_009925585.1 Betaproteobacteria bacterium
GACATGGTCGGTGGCGGCAAAGCCATCAAGGCCGAGGTGCCCCTGTCCGAGATGTTCGGCTACTCGACGACCCTGCGCTCGATGTCGCAAGGTCGCGCCACCTACACGATGGAATTCAAGCATTACGCCGAAGCACCGCGCAACGTCTCCGAGGCGATCGTGGCGGCACGTGCCAAGTAATTTCTGATTTCAGCCGGCTCGCGCAAGCGGGCCCGTCTGCGACAACACGCCGTCCCGTTCCCCGTGCGGGATGACCCAGCAGTGATGTGCAGACGTAAAACCGTAACACGGGTACTGCTCTTTGGAGAAACACAATGGCAAAAGGCAAGTTTGAACGGACCAAGCCGCACGTGAACGTGGGCACGATCGGTCACGTGGACCATGGCAAGACGACGCTGACGGCGGCGATCACGACGATTTTGTCGAGCAAGTTTGGTGGTGAGGCGAAGGCCTACGACCAGATTGATGCGGCGCCGGAAGAGAAGGCACGTGGCATCACGATCAACACGGCGCACGTGGAGTACGAGACGGCGAACCGTCACTATGCGCACGTGGACTGTCCTGGTCACGCGGACTATGTGAAGAACATGATCACGGGTGCGGCACAGATGGACGGTGCGATTTTGGTGTGCTCGGCCGCTGACGGCCCGATGCCGCAGACGCGCGAGCACATTCTGCTGGCCCGTCAGGTGGGTGTGCCCTACATCATCGTGTTCCTGAACAAGTGCGACATGGTGGATGACGCCGAGCTGCTGGAGCTGGTGGAGATGGAGGTGCGCGAGCTGCTGTCCAAGTACGACTTCCCGGGTGACGACACCCCGATCGTGAAGGGTTCGGCCAAGCTGGCGCTGGAAGGCGACAAGGGCGAGCTGGGCGAGGGCGCGATCATGAAGCTGGCCGAGGCGCTGGACAGCTACATTCCCACGCCTGAGCGTGCGGTGGACGGTGCGTTCCTGATGCCGGTGGAAGACGTGTTCTCGATCTCGGGTCGCGGCACGGTGGTGACGGGTCGCGTGGAGCGCGGCATTGTCAAGGTGGGCGAGGAGATTGAGATTGTGGGTATCAAGGCCACGGCCAAGACGACCTGCACGGGCGTGGAGATGTTCCGCAAGCTCTTGGACCAGGGCCAGGCGGGGGACAACGTGGGTATTTTGCTGCGCGGCACCAAGCGTGAAGAGGTGGAGCGCGGCCAGGTGCTGTGCAAGCCCGGCTCGATCAAGCCGCACACGCACTTCACGGCTGAGGTGTATGTGCTGAGCAAGGACGAGGGCGGCCGTCACACGCCGTTCTTCAACAACTACCGTCCCCAGTTTTACTTCCGCACGACGGACGTGACGGGGGCGATCGAGTTGCCCGAGGGCAAGGAGATGGTGATGCCTGGCGACAACGTGTCGATCACGGTCAAGCTGATCCACCCGATTGCGATGGAAGAGGGTCTGCGCTTTGCCATTCGCGAAGGCGGCAAGACCGTCGGCGCCGGCGTCGTCGCCAAGATCATGGAGTAATCGATGTCCACCAAGCAAAAAATTCGCATTCGCCTGAAGGCCTTCGATTACAAACTGATCGACCAGTCTGCCGCTGAGATCGTTGACACCGCCAAGCGCACCGGCGCCATCGTCAAGGGCCCCGTGCCCCTGCCCACGCGCATGAAGCGTTTTGACATCCTGCGCTCGCCGCACGTCAACAAGTCCAGCCGTGACCAGTTCGAAATCCGCACCCACCAGCGTCTGATGGACATCGTGGACCCAACCGACAAGACGGTTGATGCCCTGATGAAACTCGACTTGCCCGCTGGCGTGGACGTCGAGATCAAGTTGCAGTAATCCTGCTGTTGACTATCCAGGGGGCCTTCGGGCCCCTTGGTGTTGGTGGGGCGCGGGTCAATGAAGGGCTGTATTGCAGGCCTTCATCATGGTCGACCCCCCCGTTGGGGACCCCGTCCGAGTGAGTACTTTGGTATCGATCTGACGGTGTCTCGCGGGCAGTTGACGCAGGGGCTGCAAAAAA
>RFYK01000200.1 GCA_009925585.1 Betaproteobacteria bacterium
CTTGCGCTTGGAATGGTGCTCGACTCCACCGCATAGCCAGTGGTCGCGCTATAGGTGCTTCCGATAGATAGGTAATTGGACGAAGACGTTGCAGTTTGTGCGTCGGAAATGAGGTATCGGTTGCGACTGACAAATGTCGTGGCGCTTGTTAAGCCACTGGGTTGATAACTCGTTTTTACGATAGATTCAAAGGTGGCAGGGGCAGAGTAAAGCGTGCTGCTAGTGGTCATGCCTGAGTCACTGAGGCAAGCGGTCAGACCCGCACAGGTCGAGCCCACACTCAAGACATTCGTTAAGCTGACCACGACGGTGTAATACGTGGTGGTGCCAATGGTCACGCTGGGAATGGTCAGTCGGTTGGTGGCCGCGACATATTTGCTGTAGGTATCGCTTGATGCGGTTCCTACGCTGATAACCTGCCCTATGGTCGCTCTCACATTGGAATATAAGGTATCTCCAACGGCAATTTGTGCGATGGTTAGTACGCCATTTCCCGTGTTATAGGTGTCCGCCGCAATGGATTGGTGCGCGGGGAAAACGAAATATGCTGATATCAATATTTGAAATGCTATGTGGCATGTTTTCATATTACGGTCTAAAAATCGAGGAAATTCTTTTCCAAATAGCAATTTACCTGGTCCTAAATATTCCGGAAAAACATCATGCATAGGCCACCCCGGAGTTAGCCAATCCCACGAGTCCAATATGCGTTTGCCCCGCGCTGCTAGCGGCCAATTGGGCCAACCAAGCACCTTGATTGGATTCATTGTGCAGCGCATCAGCGGCGGTTTTCAGCGTGTTCGAATCCGGCGCGCTGCCGTTCACGTTGGTGAGCAGGTAGTTGGCAATCACGGTGTCCTCGGACAACGTTCTGGCGGTGTAGGGTGCTGTGGTGCTGATGGTTTGCCCGGTCAGGATGGACCAAATATCGAGTCGAAGCAGGGCGCCGGCCAGGATGCTCAGGCTGTAGCCCTGGTCAAACAGCCCAATGACTGTTCCTACAAGCGCCTCTTTACTGGCATCGAGCGCCAGCTTGCCCGGCAGCACGGCACCCAATAGCAATACTGTTCCTCCGGCCGATTGGGTAACGCCCATGTCCAAGGCGCGGCCTCCATCGCTGAATTTCATTCGTTCGATGTTTACCAAGGTGTCTGTTCCGGTGACGGGCGAAGTAACTGTCCAGCTTTGATCTACCTTGGTTACCGTGTAAGAAACGCGCGATCCTGTTGTGGAGAAAGTATCCACACCCAGGCCGCCATCGATGGTGTCATTACCACTCGTTCCACTGATGAGATCATTGTCCTTGGTGCCTACATAAGATAGCCCGGTTAGCGTGTTCACCGCGATCGTGACCTTGTTGTTGGCGTCTGCGCCGTCCGCATTGGCATTGCCCGCAGCGTCGCTGAAAACCCCGCTGGAAATGTTGACCACCCCGCTGGTGGTGCTGTTCACGTTCGGGGTGAAGGTGGCGGTATAGGACGTGCCGCTGCCGGCGAAGTTGGACAACGTTCCCCCAGTGACGGTCACATCAGAGGTTACAAAGTTTGTAGACACCTCACTCAAAGTGAATGTCAAGCTTGCCGTCTCTCCTGATGCCAGACTGGACTTGCTGCTTGCGACTGCAATCGTCGGCGGTACGGTGTCGACCGATATCACGCTTCCACTGGTAAGCAAGTACTTCGAGTTTTCGCCTAAAAAGTAAAGGTACTCGACGTCGGAGGACACCATCGCGGTTCCGTCGGTGCCCACGAGCTGATAGCCCGTGAGATCGACTCGGCTGCTGATGTGCCCGTCAAAGGATCATTGTTTTCGGTTCCGTTGATTTCGGCCATATCGTTAATCTAGTAAATGTGGATTTGTCCCATTATGGCAAGAGAAAAATATTTCACATATTTAATCATCACAAAATTATTAAATAAATTAATTTAGTGTTTTAAATGAAATACGTCGCCTCTGCTTTACCCGGCATTTACAAATTTA
>RFYK01000003.1 GCA_009925585.1 Betaproteobacteria bacterium
TGGAAATCTTGGCAAAGCTGCTTTGCGCGGCCTCCAGCGCCAATTGGTCTTTGTTCATCTTGGTGATGGCTTCGGTGTAGTCCAAGTCTTGGATGTCTGACATGGTGGTTTTCAAGCGCAAGGTGATTTCGTCCAACACGTTGTTTTGCGAATCCACCACATTCAAGTCCGTGCCCACTTGGGCGGTGGCGTCGCTCAGCCCTTGCTGCAAGCTGTCAATCTCGCTGATGCCCCTTTGGATCGCCACGCGGTTGTTGCCTTTGACTGCGTCGATCAAATCGCCCAATGACTGGAAAAACCCAACGCCGACCTTGCCGCCCTTGCCGTCGTCACGCACCACATTGGTAAATGCGTCGGAGCCTGGAATGTTTTGGTTCATGCGGCGGTTGTCGCCCACGCCCACCACCATGCGCGCTTGGTCGCCCTTGTAAACCAACACGCCCTTGGCGTCAGGTGCAAAAGGCATTTGACTCACGCGGCTGCCCGCGAACAAATAATTGCCATTCGAGTCTTGCGAATTCGCCAAACTCAGCATCTGGTTACGCAGCTCTGTCATTTCCAGTGAAATGGTTTTTCTGTCTGCCGCACCCAAGGTGTCATTCGCCGCTTGCACCGCCAACTCTTTCATGCGGTACATCACATCGCTGGTGCTGTTGAGCGCGGTCTCCTCGGCCTTCAATCGAATTTCAACCGACTTGATGTTGCCTTGGTAACTTTTTTGGCGAGCGATCTCAGACTCCAAACGGGTCACCAATGACGCCTTGTCTGGCTCATCGCTGGGCTTGGTGATTTGCTTGCCAGTGGACAACTGCTCTTGCGTTTTGGCCAGACTGCCCTGCACGTTGCCCAGCTGTGCGCTGGCGCGGTCAAAAAACATGCTGGTAGAAACTTTCATGACCATGGTGTCATCTCCTTATCAGCGGACTTGCACGATGGCGTCAAACAATTGACCAGAAATTTGCAGCGCTTTGGCTGCCGCTTGGTAGGCCTGCTGGAAACGAATCAAATCTGCTGCTTCGTCGTCCAAGTTCACGCCAGACACTTTGTCACGCGCACTCTTCGCTTGGTCGTTCACCACGGTCAAGGCTTGTTGCGTGATCTTGGCTTGCTGTGCAGCGTTGCCCACGTTGTTCACTTGGTCGATGTAACTTTCGGCCAAGGTTTTGTTACCAACCACTTTTTTCTGTGACAGGTCGGCCATGATCAACATGTTTTCGTTGTTACCGATGCCGTCGTGGTTACCGTCCACCGCGAACACATCGCCGACATCTGGTGCGCGCGAAAACTTGATGGACAAACCTTGGTATTCGATGACCGGATCAAGCACGGTGTTGTCGTAATGGCGATTGACCAATTCGGTACCCGTGGCACCATCCACAATCACATATCGATCAGGTTCAATGAACTTGATTTGCAAATTTTGGTCACGCAGTTTGTCTTTGGGATCGATCGGCTGGCCTTCGAAACTGGCCGCGATGCTGGCTTTGCCTTGACCGGTGACAAACACCATCAAATCGTCAGGCACTTTGCCTTCCACATAAGCGGCCGTTCTGAAACCCAGCAAGCTCAAGTCAAATGGGCTGCCTGTCTGCCGACGGTCTGCAGGACCGTACTCGCCAAACGACAAGCGAATGTCCGATTTTTCTGGGTCGCCCAAGCGACGTGTCAAGCGGACCATGCCATGGAACAAGTTAGAGCCTTCGCTCAAATTCAAATTCAAGGCATTGGCAGGTTTACCGGCATCGTCATAGGGGCCCAGCGCGATGGTTTCGCCTTCATGGCCGGGCAAGTTCTCCAAAATCAAATCACCGTTGTCAGCCAATCGCGCATTGACACCGGTGGCTTCACTTTTCGATTGAAGCGCTTGCACGAATGACAGCAAATCTTTGTACTGGGCAGGCACTTTGCCACCCGTCGGCAATTTTCCAATCACCACACCATTGACTGTCATCTCTTTGTGAAAATCCAGCGAGGCTGCAGGCACACGAATTTCGTTGAACACTTCCGCGTATTTCAAGTCATTGGCTTTGACCACATCAGTGGCCAAATGCTTGCTGACCACGGTGTCATTGAAACCGCGCACCAATCCTGTCAATACCGTGGTTTTGCCGTCGGCGTTGGTGGTTTTGCCGCTGTAATAAATTTGTTCGTCGCCAATTTGAATCACACCGCCGGTGTCAGAAAACAAATCGGCATTTTTCAACTCCAGCGTATCCCCAGCTCTTCACCCGCCGCCAATTTCAACTCGCCCAAAGCTTCATCGTTGAGTTTGATGGCGCCTTGGGGAATCACCACCAGATCAGTGGAGGACGAGACAGGAACCACGCGTCCACTCTTCAACGTGGCGGCGGTGGGAGTGGCTTTGTCGGGTTGGCCTAACTTGTCAAACTGCTGCTCATACAAGACGCTGGCTTTGGTGCCATAAAACACATTGGCACCACGGTAGCCTTTTTCGCCCGATTGGTTCAAGTAGGCATCGCTGTAAGTCAGTGCCGAGCTGAACCCATTGTCTGTGTTGAGCATCTGGAATTTTTCATCCTCGCTCAATGGAACACCGATCAATTGCCGGGCATCACGTGTCATCACATGCAATTGCTGACCTGGCTTGACGTTGTCCAAATAAATCGTGGTGTTCTCCATGCCCGCCGCCAATGTGGTGACTGGCGCAAACAATCGACCACCGCCGACTTCCACCTTCAAGGGGTTGTTGGTGAACGGGTTGTTTGACAACAATGGGTTGCTGATGCCTGGCGGCATGGTGCTGGCCAGAAAACTGACCCTCGCTCTGACATCACTGGCATTGTTAGGGTTTTCTGTGACGCGAAACAAACCACCGGTGGTGATGCGCAGCGGGTCTTGCAACAACACGCGAATGCCTTCTGCCGCCGCTGGCGCTTTTTCGTCAATGTGCAACAAATCCACGCCAATTTGTCCGTAGCCATCAATGCCTGCGCGTTGGATGGTGTTGACTTCATTGACAAACGATTTGGCCAAGAAGTCCAAGCCCTTTTGCGCAGGCTCCAACACTTGGCTGATGAAGGTATTGAGCCCGCCCATGGTGCCACCACTGGTGCCAGACAAAGGCTCGGTGTTGCCATACGGGTCAAGCACCAAATCAATTTTGCTGATGGAATTCGGGTCAAACCCGATGGGACGTGACTTTAATCCGTCCACCACCAAGCTTTGTTTCATGGTGGTGCCCAGACTCACCGACACGATGCCATTGGAGGTGAAGCTGGTTTTGATGCGTGCAAATTCAGAAATTTGACGCAACAGCAAATCACGCCGATCCAGTAATTCAGACGACTGACCTTCTAACGTGGGTGACTTGGTCAACTGCTGATTGACCAACGCCAATTGCTCGGTCAACGTATTGATTTGGTTGGAGGCACTTTCCAATGCTTGTTTGGTTTCGGTGGACACCAAATTCAACTGACCAGACAACTCGGCGAAACGCGATCCCACCCCTTCTGATGAACGGATGAAACTGGTGCGCATCACCGTTGACGCCGGGTCGACAGACAAACTGCGCGCGGCATCAAAAAAGGTGTCGAGCGCAGAACTCAATCCCACGCTCTTGTCGCCCATGATGTCCATCACGCGCTGGGTGTAATTCACCAGAGGCTCTTGCGTGGCCAAATCGGTATTGCTGTTGCGCAAATTGGATTCAGCAAACGTGTCAAATGCGCGCTTGACCGCAGTGAACAACACACCCGTGCCCAAATACATGTTCGCGTGTTTGGACGGCGCACTTTGTGTCAAGGTTGATTGCTGACGCGAGTACCCTTCGGTGCTGACGTTGGCAATGTTGTTACTGACGGTGCCCAAGGCACGCTGATAGGCGGCGACCGCTGAACTGCTGATACCAAGCATGTCACTCATGGTTCATTCCTCACGGGTGACAACGACATGGTTTTGTTCATTTGCAGCGGTTTCAAGGTCTGCACAGGCAACGGCATGGCGGGCTGCTCCACCTTGGTGAAAGGCATGGGCAACTGCGGTTTGTTCAAGGGCATGCCCGCTGGCAACAAGCTGCCCGCTTTTTGACGCAAAGCCAATAACTCTGCCGTGCTGGGTGCGGACTGTTGTTGGCTCAATTGCTTGACCACCACATCGGCAAACCCCAGTGCGTTTCGTTTGGCCATCGACATGGACAATTCTTTGTCGTACATGCCTTCAAAAGTTTCCAATGCGTTCGAATGAAACATGTCACTTTTCATGACGCTGGATGCTTCACGCATGGACTTGAGCATCATCTGAATGAACAACGCTTCAAATTGTTCGGCTGATTCACGCAACGCCGTTTTGTCATTGCGCTGGGCTTTACCGCGCAATTCACCCAACGCACCAAAGTCCGAATAGGACTTGGCTGCGGTGGAACTGGGGTTGGTGATGTCAGCCATGGTCAGTGCATCAAATGATGATCAATTCAGCCCGCAAACTGCCCGAGCTTTTCAAGGCTTCCAAAATCGCAATCAGCGAGGACGGTGTGGCACCGATTTGGTTGACCGCGTCCACGATTTCACGCAAGTCCACACCTGGCTTGAACAAGAACATCGGATTCTTCGGTTCTGACACCGCGATGTCAGCGTTTTGCACCGGTGTGGTTTGACCTTGGCTGAGAGCGTTTGGTTGAGACACATCGTTGGTGGCAGTGATGGCCACAGAGATCGTGCCATGTGACACCGCCGCGGCAGTGACTCGCACGGCGCGGTTGATCACCACCGTACCTGTGCGCGAATTGATGACCACGCGCGCATTCGGTTCAGCGGGCGTGACCTCGATGTTTTCCAACATGCCCATGAATGACACGCGTTGATTCAAGTCTTGGGGTGCTCGAACCGATATCGATGTGCCGTCGATGGCTTGCGCCACATCACCACCAAATTTTGAATTGATCGCAGCGACCATGGCGCTGCTCGTCGAGAAATCGTTGTCACGCAAATTCAGGATCAGGTGTTCGGCTTTTTCAAACGGCGTGTCGACCATGCGCTCGACGATGGCACCTGCAGGAATGCGTGCGGCAGTGGGTACACCAATCGCCACCTTGGAACCGGCTGCACCAGCATCGATGCCCGTCGCGGTCAAGGCGCCTTGTGCCAGTGCGTAAATTTCGCCATCCACTCCGCGCAAGGCGGTCATGATCAGGTTGCCACCACGCAAATTGGTGGCCTTGCCAATCGCGGAAATGTTCACGTCGATGCGTTGACCGGGCTTGGCAAATCCGGGCAGGTCCGCGGTCACCATCACGGCAGCGGCATTTTTGATGTCGATTCGGCTCGCAGAGGTGACTTGTTCAAAGTCTGACATGGGGCCATCAATCCGCACACCCATTTGCGACAACATGGCTTTCATGCTTTGCGTGGTGAAAGGCACAGACGCATCGTCTCCGGTGCCCTGCAAACCCACCACCAAACCAAAACCAATCAACTGGTTCGAACGCTGTGCGGCCACCGTGGCCAAATCTTTGACACGGTCAGCCCAGACCGGTGTTGCCAAGGTACATGCCAAAGCCAAACAGCTTGATGTCAACCACGAATGTTTCATGTCAGTTCAACCTGTTGAAGAATTAAAAGGGCCAGAATTTCATCAAGGCGGAGGTGCCCCAGCCAGGTTTGCTGGCGCTGGCCAAGTCACCTGAACCACGGTAGGAAATTTGTGCATTGGCCAAACGCAATGAATTGACCGTGCCGTTGGGACCCACGTCTTGCGGACGGATCACACCGGCCACTTGGATGACTTCGGTGCCTTCGGACAGGCCGAGTTTTTTCTCGCCACGCACCACCAAATTGCCATTGGCCAAAATTTCAATCACGGTCACAGTGATGGACCCGCTCAAGCTGGCCTTTTGGTCTGCCGAGCCTTTGCCCGTGCTCTTGGTGGTGGATTTGTTCAAGTCCACCCCATTCAACGGGCTGTTAGAGCCCGCAATGAATTTGCTGATCCCCGAGGGAATCGCGGTGTTGGACGCATCCTTGCTGATGTCGGTGCCTTGGCTGCGCGCAGCTTGGGTGGACTCGTTGAGCAGCACCGTGATCAAGTCACCCACTTGGTAATTGCGGCCTCGGCCAAACCAGGCATCGCTTTGGCGATTGCCGTAAATGCCACCGGTCGCGGGTTTGGTTTGGTCTTGTACCAAGGGGTAAACCGGCGCGAAATCGGGTGAAGACGTGAGAGCAGGCAACATCGGGTCAGGATGGGCGCATGCTTGCAACCCAACGACCACGGCCAATAAAGAGAGGATGTTTTTCATGGTGTCAGTGATGCGTTGGATCAGAGGTTTTGGTTCAAATACTTCAACATGCCGTCGACCGCTTCGATCGATTTGGAGTTGATTTCGTAAGCGCGCTGGGTTTCGATCATGTTGACCATTTCCTCCACCACGTTCACGTTGGAAGCTTCCAGCGAACCTTGGTTCAACACACCTGCACCCACGGTGCCCGGTTGCAACAATTGCACCGGACCGCTGGCTGCCGTGGCGGCCAGCAAGTTGTTACCCAAGGGTTTCAAACCACTTGGGTTAATGAAGGTGGCGATCTGAATTTGACCCAGTACCTGTTGGCCTTGTCCGCCCACCAGTTCCACTGACACGGTGCCGTCGCGGCCAATCGTCAAGGCAGATGCATTGCCAGGGATGGTGATGTTGGGCTCTAACAAGAAGCCGGTCGACGTGACCAGCTGTCCGGTGCCCGTCAATTTGAAAGCACCGTCACGCGAATAGGCGATGGTGCCGTCTTGTTGCTGAATTTGAAAAAACCCGTTGCCCATGATGGCCACGTCCAAGGGGTTTTGGCTGTTGATCAAGTTACCTTGCAAGTGCAGCTTTTCCGTGGCCACCACTTTGGTACCCGTGCCCAGCATCAAGCCGGTCGGTGACTGGGTGTTGGCCGTGGTTTGTCCGCCTGCTTGGCGAATGTTTTGGTAGAGCAAATCCTCAAATACCGCGCGATCGCGCTTGAAACCGGTGGTCGAGACGTTGGCCAAGTTATTGGAAATGACGTTCATGCGCGTCTGCTGCGCGTCCAAGCCGGTCTTGGAAACCCATAAAGCTGCATCCATCGTCTAACCCCTGTTCTTCAAATATTCAATGTGTCTGTGTCAGCCCACATCAACTGTTCAACTTCATCATGCTGGCCCCAGCTTGGTCGTTGTCATGGCTGGACTTCACCATGCGCACTTGTTGCTCAAACATGCGGGACTGCTCGATCAGTTTGACCATGGCTTCTTGTGGATTGACATTGCTGCCTTCCAAAGCCTGTGACATTACTGACACCTTCAAAGGACCAGAAGCAAAATCTGAGCCAGAGGGTTTGTCATGTACCTTAAATAGCCCATCTTCACGCCGTGTCAGCGGGGTTTGGCTGGCATCGCGCAGCATCAAAGTAGCGACTAATTCTTCATTTTGTATGCCTGGCTGTGAAGGATTGGATGCAAACACGCGCCCATCGTCTGAAATGGTGATTTTGAGGTTGGGCGGCACGGTGATCGGCGTATTGCCGTCACCCATGACCGGATGGCCATTGCCGGTCTGCAGCACGCCGTCGACCGTCACCTGCAAATCGCCGCGACGGGTGAATGCAGTTTCGCCATTGGGCGCTTGCACGCCCAAGACCGTGTGGTCGTTCATGTGAATGTCGAGGTCGCGGCCGGTGGCAATCAACGGTCCGGGCTTCAATTGAATGAAGTCCATGTGCGCGGCTTGTGGTTGGTAGCTGGAATCAAAGCCTTCGCCGCCTGCTTTGAACGCTTTCATAGACACTTCGAAAGAACGCTTAAAGCCCGTGGTGGTCATGTTGGCCATTTCATTGGCCAAGACCTGGCGAGCCAGACGCATTTCAGTGATTGCTGCAGAAGAATTAAAGGCTAGGCGTTCCATGTCGATTCTCTAAGGAGGGGCTTTACGCTCTGATTTGAATAATGGATTGGGTCAGTGTGGTGCTGGTCTCAATCGCCTTGGCATTGGCCTGGAAGTTACGCTGCTCGGTGATCAAGTCCACCAACTCTTGCGTCAAATCCACGTTGGCACGTTCGGTCGCACCGGAGCGCACCGTACCGAAGCCTGCTGAACCGGCTTCACCGTACTTGGCTGCACCTGATGACGCGGATTTGTAGTAACTGGTGTCACCAATCTGGCGCAAACCGGTTGGGTTGGAGAAGTTCACCAACACCACCTTGCCCAGTGATTTCTGTGCACCGTTTGAATAAGACGCGTTGACCAAGCCATCGTCGCCGATGGACAAGCCCACCAAGTCACCTTCAGGTGCACCGTCTTGCGACTGTGACAACACCGCATAAGGCGATGAAAACTGGGTCGACTTGGAGTAGTTGATGTTGATCGTCAATGCGCCCTTACCGTCTGGCAAGAACACGGTATCGAGTTGTGAACCTTGCTTAGGTGACACCAAGTTACCTGAGGTGTCAGGCCACTTCCACGCCATTGACAGTTTGGGTGTATTGCGTGGGCTTGATCCAGGTAGAGGTGTTGCCACGGCCACCTTGCACGTTGGCCAAACCCCACTGGCTGTCGCCTGAGACTTTGATGAACGAGTTGGTTGACGCAGTGCCCGTGGTGAATTTCAAGCTGTTGGTGGCTTTGTCATATGCCACCTTGACACCGGACACCATGGAACCAGTCAAACCGTGCTGATCGGGAGGACCCGCCAAACGATTGATGCCGTTTTGCAAGGCCTGCACAAATGAATCGATCGTGTAGGTTTCTTTGGGCTCCAAGTACACCGTGCCTTTGACATCATCCACTGACACCACAAATTTGTTGTTGGTCAAGTTGACACTGAAGTTGTTGTTGGCGTTGATACCCAAAGGTGAACCCAACATGACCGCAGGCTGTGACGCAATGCCTCGCACCGCCAAGATGGAGGGCTTGACCTCGTAGTTGCCGTCGGCTGCGATGCCCAAACGCTCAGACGCGAACGTATTGGGGCTGCCAATTTTGATGCTGGAGGTGTCGCCGGTGGTACCGGATTTGAAAATGAATTTTTCATTCACCGTGTCGTATTCAACCTTCATGCCGTAACGTTGGAGTTTCAAAGGACGGATGTAGTTGTTGGTGATCGAAGGTGAACCAGACACGCTCAACATGTCACTGCCCACCTCTTGGGTCAACGGTGTGGTGATGCCCATTTGGTTATTCAAACCAGACAGCGTGATGCTGTTGCCCAACACAGGTTCAAAGTTGAACCGTTGAGAAACCGGGTCATAGCTTGCCTTGACCATGTTCTCTGTGGGCAGCGCACTGATCGCAAAATTCTTGCCGCCAACAGACACTGTTGAAGCCGTGGCGGATGCTGCGTTCAGTGAAAAGCCTGTGATGTTGGTGGCGCCACTGGCGTCGACAATTTTCAGGTCTTTGCCGTTGATCACGGTCACACTGATTTTGTTGACACGGTCCGAGTTGTAAACATCTGGGTAATCGGTGGTCAATTGAGAACGGATTTTTTCTTGCAAGCGGGTCGCCAAATCGTTGATAGGTGTGCTTGACAAGGTCAGGTCACCGAGCGGTACGTTGGTGAGGGTGGTGCCGTCTTCCAAACTGAAATCAAAGGTACTGAACTCTTGACCAGTGGGTGTGGAGTTCAATGGGAAGCTGACGTTGGACAAGGTGTAAGAACTCGGTGTGAGCACGTTGCCATCGGTGTCGGTCACCACGTCCACTTTGACCGTACCGCCACCCTTGACCAGTGTCGGATAGGTGGTGGTGTCTGTTGTCAGCGACAGTTCACTCATGAAATTTCCACTGGTGTCCTTGACCACAAACGCATTGTTGGTGCCATCCCATTTCACTGTGGTGGTGGTCCCTTTGGCAGTGGCTTTCAACAAGGTTTGCAAATCGGTTGCAATCAAGTCCATGTGGTCTGTGTTGGTCGGGTCAAACGTGGCGTAACTGGGGATCGGGTCCACGCCAGTCAAACTGGGGAACGACGCAGCCGTCAGCGCAATGGTTGATGTCAAGGTTCCGGTTGCATCGGTGGTGGTGAATTTCAAACTGGAGAAATGGCTCAACAGGCTTTCGGTATCTACCGGTGCGGCACCAAAGTCCACACCTTCCAATGTCAAAGTCGATTCACCACTGGTCATCACCGGTGCCACTGGTAAGTTCAAACCTGTGGTACGAGGTGTCAATGCAACTGATTGGATCTGGTGTCCACCCACATCATTAAAGATAAGTTTTCCTTCAACCAAGGGGTCTTTGGTCACCGTGACCTGTGAAGCTTCAAACGTGCTCCAACCCAATTCAATCAATTTGGCTTGGGTCTTGTCTTGCAACACTTGTGAGAACACATCCAAATCGCTGGGATCGGCGTCTTTCAAATCCAAGTTCACCGTGTCATTGCCAATGTCCATGGTCAACGCGGTGTAGTCGCCAACTTCCATGGCATCGACACCGGTCAAATTCTTTTGGTTGGCAATGATGTTTTTAGAACCGGCACTGACACTGCTCAATGAGAAGTCAGAAATCACCCCGCCGTTGGCATCGTTCACACGAATTTCTGTGCCGTTTTGGACGTTCACCGTGACTTTGCTGGCGGCTTCTGTGGTGTAACCCAAGCGCTTTTGCAAATCGGTCTGGATACGGGTTTGAATTTTGGCAGCCAAGTCTTCCATGGGCTTGGTGCTCAAAGAAGTGCCAAGGTCAATGCGGTTGGAAAGCACCTTGCCATCAATGGTCATGGTGTAGCCTCTGAATTCACCGGGTTTCGGTGTTTCGCTGAAACTGACGTTCGACAAGACGTTGCTGCTACCGCTCAATTGGCTGTTGATCTTGTCTGTCACCTGCTCATAGGTCATGTCGTCCGCGTCCAATTGGATGGTGCGGTTTTGAATCAAAGTGCCGTCCGCATTGGTGGCGGTGATTTGGAATGTTTGCTGACCCGCAAAGTTAAAGAAGCGCTCGTCACCAAATTTGCGGTTCAAGACATTGGTGAATTCTTTGGCGATCTCAGTGCCTGACAACGCTGGTAAATCCAAACCGGCCAAGTGATCTAAGCCCACTGACACGGGTGTGCCTGAGCCATCCACATCGATTTGAAACAGGTCTTTCAACTGTGAGGGTTGCAATTTACTGAAATCAATACCCTCCAAAGTGCTCAAGCGTGGCGCTTTGCCGCCTGTCACGGTGGCAGGTTCTGAGCTGCGCAAATCGGTCAACTGGTTCAGCGAAAACTTTTGTGTTTTCGCGTTGACCAGCAAGTCACCCACTTCGCTCTCAGGCTTGAGTTGTCCGTATTTGTTGACGTACAAACGCTCGCCTGTGGTGTCTGTCGCTTGTTGCAAGGCCGCAGCCACCAGCGTTTCACCGACATACACATAGGTTTGCCATTTGTTGTTGGGGTCTGCTTGACTGGCGTTTTGTGTTTTGGCGTAATACACCGTGGCCAAGTAACCATTACCACCCTTGTCATACACGGTCAACGCGGTGCTCTTGTTGTAAGAAGCCGGGTCGTTGCGATTGAAAGCCTTGGTCACCACCTGCGCATCCGCAGGAAAGTTCAAGCCCAACTGGACCAACGAAGTTTCTTTGGCCATGCCCGTGGTTTTTTGCGGGATGGTCAACACGTTCAAGTCACTCAAATTGGCTTTGCCGGTCGAGTCCACTGACGCCGCCATCAAACGTTGGCCTGCCGAGTTCACCACGTTGTATTGGTCGTTCATCATGAACGAGCCGTTACGCGTGAAAATATCTTGGAATCCGTCAGCCGATTTCAGCGGGAAAAAACCGTCACCAGAAATCGCCAAGTCCAAGGTGTTGGACGAGAAGTTCATGTTGCCCTGACCAAACTCTTGCGTCACGCGTTTGAGCGACACACCTTGACCGATGGTTGATGTCGCTTTTTGCAGAGGCGATGTCGCAAAAATGTCGCCGAAGTCGGCGCGACTGCGTTTGAAACCCACGGTACTCGCGTTGGCAATGTTGTTCGATGTCACGCCCAATTGCGCGGTGGCTGCATTCAAACCGGTGAGTGAGGTAAAAAATGACATGTGTTAGCTCCGTTGTATGTACTGTGTGGGTTTGATCAGTAAGCGATGCGCTTGACGTCGGCCATGTTGACGCTCTTGCCGCCGTCAACTTCGAGTAACCAGGTGTTGTCGCCCGTGCCGGCGTTGGACACGCTGCGCACTGTGGACAAGGTGTTGACCGTCGGTTGCAATGCTTTGCCCATGCTGCTGGCCAGCACTTGCATGGTGTAGGTGCCATCGGGCATGGCCGCACCGTTGTCGTTGTAGCCGTCCCAGCTCAAACGCATCGGGCCGATGGGTTGAGAACCAAAAATTTGTTTGCGAATCAACTGACCTTTTTCGTCAAAGATCTTCATTTGCACGCCATCAGCACCGGTAGGCAAATCGACATTGGCTTCGACCGGTTGACCACCTAACAACATCAGCGGGCCATTTGGCACAGCCACGCGGCGACCGATCATGGCAGCGCCCGCGAGCATCTTGTCGCCTTCCATGCTCTTGACCATGGTCTCCATGCTGTTCTTCATCGAGCTGGTCGCCTCGAGTTGAGAGAACTGTGCCAACTGAGCCACGAACGCCTCGTTTTTCACCGGATCCAACGGATTCTGGTTTTTCAATTGCGTGGTGAACAAGGTCAAAAACGCGCTTTGGTCCATGGTGTTGGACGGCGCTTTGACTTTGTTCTTGGCGATGTAGTCTTCGTAGCTGACGATGCCGCTGGGCAAAGGCGCTTTGGCTGCGGTAGGAGTGGCCATGTCAATCTGCTTTCAAGGATCAGGATTTGGTGATTTCAAGGGTGCGCATCATCAATTGACGAGCGGTGTTCACCACTTCAACGTTGTTTTGGTAAGAGCGCGATGCGGCCATCATTTCGACCATCTCTTGCATCTCGTTCACATTCGACAAATAGACATAGCCTTTTTCATCGGCTGAGGGGTTTCCGGGGTCGTAAATGCTGCGAATCGGTGTCGGATCGTCGACCACCTGGTCCACTTTCACGCCACCCAAATAAGGAAAACCTGCATTGGTGAATTCGTCTTTGACCAAGGCTTTGAACACCGGGCGTTTGGCGCGAAACGCCTCGCCTTCGGTTTTGGCCACCGTCGAGGCGTTGGCCAAGTTCGATGCCGTGGTATTCATGCGCACCAGTTGTGAATTGAGGGCGGTGCCGGCGATGCCAAACACACTGTCAAGGGTTCTCATGGCTTATCACTCCCCTTTCAAGGCTTTGCGGATACCGCTGATGCGGTTTTCCAGAAAATTCAAAGTGGTTTGGTATTCAGCAGCGGCTTGACCAAATTGGGCTTGCTCGACACTGATCTCCACGGTGTTGCCGTCAAAAGAGCTGTTGAATGGCACGCGAAAACGCTTGCCATCGTCCGGTTGCTCTTCCAATGCGGCGTAATGTTTGGCATGGGTCGCAGAGATGTATTCGCGACTGGTTTCCTTGAGCATGGCTTTGAAGTCCAGCTCTTCGGCTTTGTAATTGGGTGTGTCGGCGTTGGCAATATTGCGTGACAACACTTCCAGGCGCTGGCTGCGAACCCCAAGCGCACGCTCGTGGATGCCGAATGCTCCGCTTAATAAGTCCATTGCACATCTCCCTGGTGGTTGTGACCGCCGTTTTCACGACACTTGACGCTCAAGTTGAGACGCCTCCGGTCGATATGTGCAATTTGTGTGCCACCCAAACTGACTCAAGCTTTGTGAGCCTGTCAAAGGCCCCAGGCGGCAAGACTTCTCCGCATGCATGTTGCCTCGGCAATCGCTTGCCGCTGGCGGGTGTGCTTCAGCGAACGTAGTCCGGGTTCAAGTAAGCACCAATGCGCAACGCCTGTGCTCTGCTGAGCGCGTTACCCGGTGTGGGCAAACCGCTCGCTGCCGAGGGTGTGCTTTGCGCCAGCATCGATGAATCGTGCTTGCCCAACCGCTCCAGCGCGTTCTGATACAGGCCTTGCATGATCGAGTTGCGGGTGATGGGCGCGGTCTTGTCGCGGTTCACATACAAATGTTGGGCTTGCGTGCCCGCGATGTTCAAACTGGCATCGGGGGCTTTTTCGCGGCGTGCCGACGGGGTGAGCACGGTCAAGTACAAATCATCCAAGCTGGTCGGGCCGCCATTGCGCAAACCGGTTTCATCGAAATACTTGGACACCATGTCCAACTGCTCGAGCACGCTATGGCCCAAGATGGCTTTGGGGTTGCTGCCAAAACCCGCGCTGGCCGCACCGCGGTCGGGTCCATCGCAAAACTGAATGATGCCGTGGCACCGGTTGTTGGTGGCTTTGGGGTTCATCCCATCGCTCTCCATCAAAGTCAAACGGGCAAAGTCGTCAGGGGCGAACTGATAAGTACGCGACATGTTGACGATTTTCTCGAAGACTTTTTGGCGGTCTTCGGCAGGAATAAAGCCTTTGGCGACGGCACGGTCCAAAGTTTTTTGCAAAACCGGGTGCTGATTGCCCAGGTTATTGGGCGTTTGTCGCATCACAGACAAGGCTTTGGGCTGCGCGGCCGCGTTCATGGTCAGCGCGGTTTGCGCGTCTGCGGTGTTGCTGTTGACCGTCTGCGGGCTCAAAGCCGCCAAATTCAGGCGTTGGCCAGGAAAAATCCGGTCAGGGTTGGACAGCCCATTGGCGCGGGCGATGTCTTGTGCCAACCGAGCCGCCTCGTTGTGCGAGACCGGCTTGCCCATCGCTTGCATTTGGTTTTTGACGATGCCTGTCAAGGTGTCGCCCTCTTTGACGGCGACGCTGGGCACTTGCGGATTGAGAATCGTCGAGGAATTGACAGTGTTTCGACTTTGCAATTGGGCCAAGGTTTGGGCAAAGCCGATGCGGGCGATGTTGGCCTCCACCGTTTGCTTGGCCGTCATTGATGACGTATTAGGTGTTGAAAAATTGGTTTTGACGAGTGCTTTGGAATCAATATTGAAGTTCATTTGGCGCTCAGCAAGTTGAAAAATGGTTGGCATCGAAATTGCATCGGGTATGGAGCTGACGCCAAAAACGTCAAAACTTTCACACTCTTGGAGACCATCTTGCAAATGCTGTGCCGAACATTACAAACAGGTAGACAAACGGGTCTGGTGGCCTTGGGCTGTGCCACTGCCTTGCTTGGCACGGTCTGGCACCAAGCCGACGCGCAAAGCGTGCCGGTCGCCAACGCAGGATGGGCAGCCGTCGAGCAAGGCGCCAAACAATTTGTCGTCGACACCCACAAACTCGATGCGGCCTTGGTCACCATCCAACCCATCGACAGCCGCATCAAGATCAATGCGTGCGAACAAGACATCGTCTTTGACCAGCCCTATGGCAACAAACAAAGCGTTCGCGCCCGTTGTGCCCAACCGGTTTGGCAACATTTCGTGATGGTGCAGGTCAAAACAGGCATCGGCGCTCAACTCGCCACGGCCACCCAAACCAACGCGGTCAACAAAGTGGTCTGGGTCTCGACCCAAACCCTCAAACGCGGCACGTCAGTGCAGGCTGGCATGTTCAAAACCGCCGAAATCACGGTGCCCGCCCATGAAACCCGTTTTGTCAGCGATGAACGTGAACTGGTCAACACCGAACTGTTGCGTGACCTGCCCGCCAACACCCCCGTCAAAATGCAAGACTTGAAACCTGTGGCGATGGTGCGCCGTGGCCAGCAAGTCACCGTGGCGGTCGGCGGCGAAGGCAAAGGCTTTTTGATCACGGTCAAAGCAGAGGCCCAACAAGACGGCTTGCTGGGCGAACAAATTCGCTTGAAAAATCCCGAGTCGGGCCGATCATTGACGGCAGTGGTCACTGGCGTCAACATGGCTCGCGGTCTTTAAAGGAATACCAAATGATTCAATTAAAGAACCGCCAACGTTTTTTTCAAAAAAGACTCAAGAACAAAAATCTCGGGTCGATACCAACGATGTCGAGTCATAAGTTTTGTACCCACCTTTGATAACAAGGAAGCCACATGTCTGATCCCATTTCTCTCAACCAGAGCAGGATTTCCAGCTCCAATGCCGCGTCGCGGACCACATTGGACAAGCTGGGCAAAAAGACTGCCCCTGCCCAAACCGATAACGCCCCCGAAACCAAAGCGCCCGCGCGGACGCAAGGAAGCGATTCCGTGAACCTCAGCAACGTCAAAGAACGCATCGATGCTCAGCCTGACTTCGACCGTGCCAAAGTGGACTCCATCAAGGCGGCATTGCAGCAAGGCAACTACCCGGTCAATCCGCGTCGCATTGCAGAAAATTTTGTCTCCCTCGAAAAATTGATCCAAGGTTGAAAAGCTGACCATGACCGACACCATTGCCATTGACGAAGCCCACGCATTGCAAGAGGCTGATGCTCTGGTAGATCAGCTGGCTGAATTGCTTGACCAAGAATTTGAGGCGCTCAAAGCCCAAGACTTGGATCAATTTGAGGTATTGCTCAGCGGCAAAAACCATTTGCTGTCTGAACTCACGCGCATCACGGGCGTGACGCAATTAAACGATGCCGACAAACTGGGCACACACTGGAACGACTTTCGCACCCGCATGCTCGCGTGCCGCGACATGCACCGCCGCAATGAAATCCTCATCATGCGCAAACTTGACGCGATTCGTGGCGCACTTGAGAGCCTGAACGTCAACGAGGCCACCAGCTCGGTCGAGGTTTACGACCGTCTGGGCCAAATCAAACGCATACGCCGCTTACGGGGCTTTACCGAAGTTTGACGCTGCCCCCTTCTCGGGTGGCCGCATTTGCTCATCCCCGGGTTGCATGCCCTTGAGCCAATAGACCCAAGACAAAATCACCGCCACCGCGGTGTACATGTCTTGCGTGATTTCCTCGCCCACATCCAACTTGCTGAGCAAAGCCAACAGTTGCGGATCCTCGGCCACATAAATGCCTTGTCGCTTGGCTTCTTCAATGATGCGGTGCGCCAAATCGGCCTGCCCTTTGGCCACCACACGAGGCGTTTTTCGTTGCCCGTATTCGAGTGCAATGGCTTCAAAAGGTGTTTTCATGGTGGCGTTGTCCTCAGGCCTGGGTGTCAACCACCGACCCACGACTGCCTGCGGCTTCGGTGGTGCGCACCAAGGGCCTGGCGGCATTGAAAATTTGAAACGACTGCAAGTTCAAACCCGCTGCACCCAGCTCCAAGCCCAATTCGGTGGCGCGTTGTTTGGCCAACCCGGCCACGTCGCTGCGCAAGGCCCACATCACCAAATCGACACCTGTGCCTTGGGTGATGGTGGTGTTGAGCCAAATTTCACCCAGCATGCGGCTGCGCGAATGGATGTCCACGGTCAAGGGCGGCTCTTCTTGGTTGGGTTTGCGCGCGGGTTTTTGAAAATGCAAATCCACCGGTTCGTGGTCGACAAACGGCAACACCACGTGCAATGACAACTCACCGTTGAGCCATTTTTGCGCCGCCTGTACCTGTGCAGATTCGAGTTCGCGCACCGCTTGCTCCAACTCGTTGGTGTCTTTGCTGTTGATGCCGTCCACGGTTTCTTGTTCCAGCAAAGCCAACATTTGTTTGATGATGGTTTTGGGATCGCCATCCACATTCAAACCTTGCGCGAGCAAATTTTCAGGACTGCGCGTTTGGCCCGACACCAAGCGCTTGAGCGTGATCGGGTTCATTTGCGCGAGCGAACTGCGCTGCTGTAACAAACGCTTGACCATGTCGGAGAACTCGCCTTGCCCACTCAAGCTGCGCATACCCAGACCAGCCAACATGCGGGTGAAGCTCTCAAAACCAGCGGGCTGGGTCAACAACAAGCCCAAGTTGGTACTGGGCAAAGTCAACGCAGGATTCAAGCCGGGTGGCGTGTTCAATCCGAACGCGGCAGATGCAGGGGTGGCGGTGGAAGTTTGGCCAGCGGGATAAGACTGGATCAAAAAACCCCAACTGCCGGCGTTTTGGCTGACCCTTAAAAAGGGTTTGTCGCCATCTTTCAGCACCCAGCCGTTGGGCAATTCAAAGAAAAAATCTTTCAGCCACAAACGCACGCGTTGGTCGCGCACTTCGGCCACGGCTTGGATGATTTGCCCATCGCGCAGACCCAATTGCTGGGCCACAGGCGTTTGTACCCACAGGCTTCGTGCCTCCATTTGCACCAACGGTACGCGGGTGCTGGCAGATACGATCTCGGGGCCGAGCATAGTGCATGTCCTTGCATGCCGACCGGTGTCGGCGAGGTGTCAGGGGTAACGCACCCAATGGCGTTTGGGGTCTTGTTGCATGGCCATATTGTGACCCGCACTGTGGGCCGCCGCACCACCGCCACCCACGGGGTTGGCCGGTGTGCCCACCGCAGGTGCGCTGACCGCTGTTGCCGTCGCGGCCACAGTGGGCTCGCCCTTCGAGGCGACTGCCGCCACCACTGGCAGCAACAGTTTTCTGCTCAATTCCAGTGGATCAGGCAAGGACACGGTAGAGCCGATGACCAACGATTTGGCCGTGCCTTTGGGAAACGCTTTGGGGTTGTTTTGCACCAAAGCTTCTCTCAGAACTTCAGGACGCAGAGGCGATGCGGGATAAAACTTTTGCAGGATTTTTTCGGCTGTGTCGCCTTTTTGCGTGGTGTAGCTGGTCATTTCTGGCAAGCCACTGAGGTCACGCTTGGGGGCAGCGGGTTGCGCTGCTGCAGCCTGAGGTGCGTCCGATTTGGCGGGCGGCAAGTTCACAGACTTGACCTCGCGGCTGCTCACTGCTTCAGATTTCGGAGGCGCTTTTTTCACCGGATCGGGTTTGGCTTTTTCAACCGCCGCCACGGGCTCGCCATCCAACAACACCTTGGGCAATTCCAACGGAGGTTGTTTATTGGATTCATTGGCCAAAGCCACCCCTTGAATGGCCACCCAAATCAAGGCCAAGAACTGTGCGCGTTTAGACAACAACATGAAAAACTCCTGAATCCATTCAAGGCATGTAAGGGACAGCCATCCATTGGGACGGGTTATTGATTTTGGCCGAAGTTTTCAATCTCACTTCAGCCGCGAATTCACTGACGGACACCACCTCGCCCATGGCCAAGCTGTCAAATGCTTTGGGCTCTAAGGCTCTGGAGGGCAACTGGTCTTTGTCAGTCAACACCACGCTGGCGCCCACTTTCAAACCACTGCCGCTGCCGCCTGCAATGCGCACGCTGTCTTGGCGAATTTTCAACACCTCAAACTGCGGCACGCGGCATGACAGCACCCGGTCCATCCCTTGCGTCATCACTTGCAACGCGGCTTGAATTTGTGTCAAGACCTCTGCCTCGAGCGGACGGCTCGTGGCTGATACCAACGCGGGTTGCATGATGGTGATTTTTTGTTCTGCTTGGTAGAGCGTGTTGCCTTGCGTGCGCGACACCAGTTCCCAGCGCATGTCGAAGGCATGAACCGCCGTCATGCTGTCGCGGCTCGGTGTCACGCTGACTTTGAGCACCCATGGCACGTGCTGTTCGCCTTGACCGACCAACATGCGCTCGTAGGTGTCGCTGACGTATTTGCGTTCATTCAACCGCCACACGCCCGATTGCTGGCCAGCCACCAAGGCCATTTTTTTCCATTGGAGTTCAACCTGCTGTGCCTCGTACTGGTAGGTCACGGGCATGGGGACGCTGACGGACTCCCAAGTCAATTGGTGCCAGACCGGCGACTTCGATGGTTTGCAACCGTTGGGGGAAATCGGCTTGCTGCTTTCGGACACGATGTTGGCTGCGGCTTGCTGGTCCACGTCACGGCCATAAGCCATGACACGCACGCCACGCACTTCCATGCCAGTGACGAAACTGCTGGCTTCTCTGAGCACACCGTTGCCATCAATGAAGGCACTCGCGCGGACCTCTGTGGGGCCCTCCATGGCGCGCTTGACCAATGCTTGACGGATCGCGTCCAAGCGCTCTTCCGGGCTCAGCGGATTGGCCAAGGCAGGCACGGCCAAACCCCAGCACACCCAACCCAGACATCGCATGAATGAACGCATGGCCATCACCGTTTTCTTAGGTGTTGAATCAACGGTTCGTGCGTGAAGCCACTTGCGTCAAATACAGCATGCGCAAGTCTTGCACTGCATTGCGGTCCAGTGACAACGTGGTTTCGTAGGTGTCGTCACCCACGGGGGTGATGCTCACCAGGGTGGCACCGTAAATCACACCTTCGACACGTGTGCGAAACGTATCGTTCAACACGGTCATGTCAGCCACGGTCGTGGTTGCATCCAACTGTTGGCCATACACCTGTTCGGTCAATGCGCGGTAGGCATCGAGCTTGGATGCGCGAATGGCAAGCAGGCGTTGCTGTGCAGGGTTCTTGTGGTTTTGAATGCTGATCACCGCATAACCAGTGGCCACCATGGTTTCCTTGCGCTCGAGCATCGGTGTGATCATTGATGCAGGCGAAGGCTCAGCAGCAGCTTGCATGGTTTTGGGGGCAGCCGCAGGTGCGGGCGTGGCCACGGTCACCACAGGCGCAGGTGCTGACGCGTAAGGGCGAATGGATTCGCAAGCTGTCAATGAAGCCATTGCAACCAGGGTCAAGGTCAAACGGTAAAACATGGTGATTTCCTCTCTGTGTGAAGCAATCGGTGGCCGGCTCATCCAGGCACCATTGATTCATGGGGTACATGCTAGGAATCGACCGCTTGGTGATCTTCTTTAAAAAACAAATCCATGGAAGGTCGAATACTTTTGGCGACTTGCCAGCAGCATGGCATCAGCGACAATCGATAACGCATGAAGTCGCAATCTTTTTTCATTGGTACGAGCCCCATTGCGCAAGCGTTGCGCCGCTTGGTTTCGACCATCGCCAACTCCAACGCGACCGTGTTGATCACAGGTGAAAGCGGCACGGGCAAAGAGTTGTTAGCCCGTTCTTTGCATGAGCAATCCGACCGCGTTGGTGGTGCATTTGTACCCATTAACTGCTCAGCCATTCCCAAAGAGTTACTCGAAAGTGAACTCTTTGGTCACCGCAAAGGTTCGTTCACCGGTGCAGTCGCTGACCGCATTGGACGCTTTGAATTGGCCCATGGCGGCACGATCTTTTTGGATGAAATCGGTGACATGTCGCTGGACATGCAGGTCAAATTGCTGCGCGTCTTGCAAGAGCGCTTGATCGACCCGGTCGGTGCCACACGCCAAGTTCCGATCGATGTTCGTGTCATTGCCGCCACACACCGCGATCTCGAAGCAGAAATACAAGCCGGACGGTTCCGCGAAGATTTGTACTATCGGCTTAATGTCTTGCCGGTCGTGACCCCACCTTTGCGCGAGCGCAAAGAAGACATTCCCGAGTTGCTGCGTTTTTATGCCACGCATTACAAACTTGGCCACATGCAAGCAGTGCGGTTTTCCACTGAATTTTTGCAAGCCTTGATGGACTATCCCTGGCCGGGCAATGTGCGCGAGTTGTGCAATTTGATCGACCGCTTCAGCACGCTGTATGCAGGACAGGAATTGGACTTGCGTGCCATTCCCTCCAACCTGTTGCCCAAAGCCTTGGTGCCGATCCAAGCCGAGTTGCTGGCGCGCAGTGGGCCGGCGACCATGCAAGAAATGAACATGCCGCCCGAGGTGTTGGCAGAAATGCAAGCGGCTGAATCCACAGACGACATGGTGGACCAACCCGAACCTCAAGACAACGAAATTGAAAGCATCATCATGCTGGCACAAGGCATGCCGCATTTGCCGCCCGAGGGCTTGTCGCTGAAAGACCGCTTGGCTGAAATTGAGCGCAACATCATCGAGCAAGCGCTGGAACGCTCTCAAGGGAATGTGTCGCGAACCGCGAAATTGTTGAACTTACAGCGCACCACGTTGATTGAAAAAATCAACAAATACGAACTGCGCACGGCCTGACAGATTGACCGGCCAAGCAGCGGGTACCTAGGCTCAGCCCCCCTGCTTTGACAAACTTATTTCGGATCCTGGTTGAGCACCGTGATGCTCATGCGGCGGTTGCGCGGATCGAACTTGTCCTTCGGATTGAAAGGATCGGTGTCAGCCACACCCTCAATGCGGGTGAATCGGTCTTCCTTGATGCCTTTTTTCTGCAACAACTGTCGGGTGACCTCGGCGCGTTCCGCTGACAAAGACCAGTTGTTTTTGCCATCTGGGTTTTGGAAAGGCACCGCATCGGTGTGACCACGGATGGCGACTTTGTTGGGCATGTCAGCCAGCGATGCAGCCACTTCACCGATCAACGCGGCGGCCTTGCCTTGCATGCCAACGCCACCGCTTGGGAACATGGCGAAATCGGCTTTGTCGATGATTTCAATGCGCAAGCCCTCTTTGTCCCGTGTGATGGACACTTGGTCTTTGATCTGCTCGAATTTCTTGTTCTCGGAGAGCTTCTCCTTGATTTCTTTTTCCAGCTTCTCGAAATTTTCTTTGTCTTGCTGCTCGGCGATTTCTTTTTTCTGCGCCTTGGTCAGCTTGTCAGGGTCGTTGCCACCCTCGCCATCGCTCTTGCCTTCGCCTTTGCCACTGCTCGGGTCTTTGGCTTCGTTTTCATTTTCGGGGCCGGGGTCGGTGTCGGGGTTGGGGCCACCTTCAGATTTGGGCGTGAGTCGTTCGAGCAAACCGGTTTGGCGCATCGCATAAGGGAACGCATCTGGGTCGATGATGGAGCGGCCACCCAACACACCATTAGAGCCAGCCAGTTGTCCCACCGGGGTCAAGCTGTGTGACGTGGGTTTGAAATAGTCGGCGATGCTTTTGCGTTGGTCGGCATTGGACGCGCCCAACAACCACATCAACAAGAAGAACGCCATCATGGCGGTCATCATGTCGGCCAGCGCGATCTTCCAAGCACCCCCGTGGGCACCGCCGTGCCCGTCGGGCATTTTCTTGATGATGATGACGGGCGCCAGCGCTTCGGACGCCTCTGCCGCTTCGGGCGCCGCAGCCGGCGCTTCGGGAGGTGTGTCCGTCGGTGGCGCGTCGGGATCGACCTCCGCCACCGGTTGAGCTTGCTCGTCGGCCATGTTTACTTGCCTCGCATGCCGTCAAAAATTTCGCCAAACGATGGCGCACTGTGCGAGTTGATGACCGATCGAGCAGATTCAATGATCAATGGCATGGGGTGGCCGTGCAAGTTGGCCACAATCAATTGCTGAACGCATTTGAGCATTTCGCCATCTTCGTCAATGATCTGCGCAATGCGCACCGCAAATGGGCCCGCCACACCATAAGCCAACAACACGCCCATGAACGTACCCACCAACGCAGAACCAATCAAGGCACCCAGCACAGGCGGGGGTTGGTCAATCGCACCCATGGTTTTCACCACACCCAACACGCAAGCCACAATGCCCAACGCAGGCAACGCGCCTTCCATGCCAGACCAGAACGCCGCTTGCAGCATTTCGTGGTGATGGTGGTTTTTGATGGACGCGGTCATCAGGTCTTCCACGGCATAGGGGCTGAGGTTGCCTGAGGACACCACCATCAATCGAATCGTGTCGCAAATCAAGGCCAACACCGCATGGTCGGCCAACAAAGGGGGGTATTCCGCAAAGATCGCGCTGGACTCTGGGTTTTCAATGTGCGGCTCCAGTGCCACTGCACCTTCGGCTTTGAGCGTTTTCAATATCTTCGACACCACCAAGATCACCGCGAGGTAATCTTCCTTGTGGTACTTGGGACCTTTGAAGACCTTGCCCACGGCGCTGAAACCCGCGCTCACGGTGTCTTTGCTGTTACTGATCAACGCGGCACCCACAGCCGCACCAAAAATTTGGGCAAATTCCCAAGGCGCAGCCTTGATCACAGGTGCCAAATCGCCGCCGTGCGCCACAAAGACGCCAAACACTGCGATCATCAATACGACCAGACCTACTGCTGCCATGTTCTTACTCCACTGTTAAAGCAAACGGGGCCAAACGACCCCATTGCTTAAAACAGTACCCCATCCGATGCATCGTGTTTTCAATTCACTGCCATGCTCGCTTGCTGCGAGCGTGGGATCAACTCAGGCACAGATTCCCATGCACTGCGAATTTCAAGCATCAAGCCATAGATTTCTTCCAAGGCTTGCAAATCATTTCGAGCATTAACGTGTAACAAACGGCGTGTCACATAGTTATAAAGTTCATCCAAATTCTTGGCCAATTCGCCGCCTTTTTCGAAGTCCAGTGCACCTTGCAGGCCCAGCACGATGCGGCTGGCGCGGGCAATCGCTTTGGATTTCTCAGCGATGTTGTTGTGCTGAATGTGACCTTTGGCGGCAGACATGCTTTCAATCAGACCGTCAAACAGCATTTGAATCAGTTCAACGCTGCTGGCCTTGGACACGCCGGTACTGACCTTGACTTGTCCGTAGGATTCGATGGCACGGTGATTGGCTCTCATTGCATTGGCTCCAGTTAATCAATCTTTGACAATGAATGATTCGGAGCCATGGTGCCTAACTTGAGAGTTTTTGTGAAATTGCATGCGACTCTCAAGCGGGAATGGGTTTGGCTTCTTCTGCTTGCTCAGAAGAAACAGGCGTGACCACTGCGGGCGCGGCCACCGGTTCGGCAGGCTGGGCTGTTTGCAGGGTGGACAAATCGGGTTGCAACACGGTGGGCTCGTGGGTCAATGCCGGTTCAGCAGACGCTTGCGGGGCCGCGAAAGCTTCTTCCGCAGGCGGCAATTCCTCGTTCTCCTCACCTTCAGGGTGAATCAACAACGTGGCTGAATACGCTTCATTCAAACCCACCCCAATGCGGGCATAAATCATGGCGGTGACTTGGTCCAGCGATTGCTGGATGCGCAACTCATCGTCAGGATTGCCTTTGGCAAAGTCCACACCCGCTTGGTAAATGCTGGCCAAGTGGTGCATGGGCAACCACGACTCGAGTGAACCACGCGGCGTGGGAATCATGCGATTGTTGGTTGGCACACCTGCCGTGCCAGCCTTGCCATGCTTGTAGCCTTCCATGAACACTTGTTCGATGTGTTGGCGCAGCACGGGTTCGTAATGCGGTTTGAGCGTGCCGACAAATTTGGCGTCAACGCCGGGCACCGGAATGCCACTCATGGCGTCCCACAAACTTTTGCCCGACAGCTCGCCAAACAATCCATCGTTGTAGGTTTGCGGCAGGTCCGGCTTGGCATAGCTTTGGTAGATCACATTGACTTTGTCAATGATGTAGAGCACCAAGATGAAAACCAGCAACAAGCCCCAAGCAAAGAAAAGTTGGAAAAAGCTGTTCATGCTGCCCTCCTGCCTGATTTACCAGAGGATTCACCATCCACTTGTAACGTGCCGCGCAATTTTTTCACCACGGCAGACAAAATTTGGCTGACCCGGGATTCGCTGACCTCGAGCACTTCACCGATTTCTTTCAAATTCAATTCTTCAACGTAATAGAGTTGCATCACCAGCTGCTCACGCTCAGGCAATTGGGCAATCGCGTCAGTGACGGCTTCCATGAACTCGGCTTCTTCCACCATCACATCCGGTTGATGTGACGCGTCGTCGGCAATGCTCATCACTTCTTCCGTGACCACTTCCAACGAATAGGTCTCAAAGCGTCTGGCCTTGCCACGCTCTTTTTGGAATTCTTCCAAATCCTTGCCCATGTACTCGGCGATTTCAGCTTGCGTCGGTGCGCGACCCAACTCTGCCGACAAGGCATGCAAGGTTTCGTTGTGGGTTTTGTTGAACGCCACCGCCGAGCGCGGCAAGAACGACAAACGCCTGACCTCGTCGAGCATGGCGCCTCGCACACGGCTGTGGGCAAAGTTTTCAAAGTCCACGCCTTTGCTGGCGTCAAACACCCGCGAGGCTTCTAACAAGCCCATCATGCCGACTTGGATCAGTTCATCGAGTTCCATGTAAGCAGGAACGCGTGCTTTCAAGTGCAAGGCCACGCGTTTGACCAAGCCTAAGTGGTTGAGTACCAGTTCCTCGCCTTGCGGTCTGGCCTGGCTGTACATCTGCATCGGGGACAAGGTACGCATCATTGATTCGCACTGCTTTTCAGCAGGCGCTCCATGAAAAATTGCAAACCACCCGACGGGTGATCAATGGGCCTGAGCTGAGTGCATAACTCAGCCAGTCTGCGAAAGTCGCGGGCCGCGGCGGTACCGGGGGCCAACTCCATGACCGATTGGTATTTTTTGAGGGCGGCCAACACCATTTCATCGCGTTCGATGGCGGTGAGGTAGTGGATGGATTCGTTCAAGAATCGCATGCACACATCGTTCAACCGCTGGTAGAGCTTCCAACCTTGTGTTTGGGTGTCCACCAAATTCGGTATGAGGTAAATCTCATCCAGTTGCATTTCTTGCGACATCACTTTGATGGTGCCGTAGGCGTCTGCAATCGAGGACGGGTCGTCTTGCACCACCACAAACCGGCGGTGGCATGCTGACAAAAAGGCCAGCACGGAAGGTGAAATGCCTGCGGCCACGTCAACAATCAAGTAGTCGACGCTTTTGCCCAAATTGCTGAAGGCTTGAACGATGCTCGCAGCCTGTATGTGACTGAGCGCGGCCAGCTCTTGCATGCCAGACGCGCCAGGAATGAGTTGAATGCCTTGACGGGTTTTGAGCGTGATTTCTTCCAGCGTTTTTTGCCCGGCCAAGAAATGGCTGAGGTTGTATTCGGCGCGTGCGCCCAATGCAATTTGCGCATTGGCCAAACCTAAGTCAGCGTCAAACAGCATGACATCGTGGCCGCGCTGCGCCAACGCCACAGCGAGGTTGATCGCCACGGTGGTCTTGCCGACGCCGCCTTTGCCACTGGCAATGCCGATGACTTCGGTGGTTTTAAGCTTGCTCATGCGATACCCCTGTGTGCTGCGCCGCCAATCGGCTGATTCTGGCAGATGCCATCGCCATGGTGCTGCGGAAATCTTCTTGTGCGGTGTCGACTTGGTGTGAAGACAGTTGTGTCAACGCCAGTCCGACCAATTCTTCCACCTGCAGTTGACGGCTCCAGTCGCCCATGCGGTCACCGCGGCTGACGTTGCTCACGCCCACATGGCCTTCGGTCAACACCTGAATCAAAGACCACGGCTGGGTGGCTTCGTCCAATTTGCTGACCATCAAGCTTTGCCATTGAATGTCTTGGGTAGACAACAAACGGCGCAACAACGATTGAGACGCATCGGCAGGTACCACGACATGGCATTGTGCGTTCGGGGCAATGCCCACGATTTCAGCGACACGCTCGGCCATTTGCACGCCCGGTGTGTCAATCACGATGCACTTGCGTTGTCCGTGTTCTTCTAAAAGCAGTTTCAACATGGTGATGTTGGTGGCGCGGAAACAATCCACGCCAGACTGCGCGCTGAGCAATTGGGTTTGGTTCCAAGCGCCAGCGCGTTGGTCGCTGAAGCTGATGACCGCGACTTGTTCGCTGCCCAAGCTGACACTGGCTTGTTGCGCCATGCGTGCCACCATCAATGATTTGCCTGCACCCGACGGGCCGGCCAACACATGGACGCCCGCATCAGCCACGGCCACATGGGTTTGTTGCATGGAGTGGCACAACTGGCGACGGATTTCTTCGATCGCAGGTTCAACCTCTTCAAAACTTTGGATGCTGTCGATCAGCAAAGCCCGCAATGCCACCGGAATGGCCGCTTCTTGCAAGGCATTGCGCAAGGGGTGCAAATTGCGTGAGAGCCCTGCACCTTGCCAAGCCATTTGTTGGCTCAATTTGAATTCTTTGCGCAACACGGCCAATTCTTCGCGCACCATGTCGACGATTTCGCGGCTGCGTTGCTTGTCACGCGCTTCTTGCGCAGCGAGCAATGTTTCTGCGGCGACTGTGTCAACCGCCACAGCGGGCGCGGGGGCCGCAACCGGTGTGGCGGTCGCATCCTTGATTGGGGTAGCTACCACTTCTTCAGCGGCTTTGGCTTTTAAATTGGAAGCAGGCACAAACCCTTCCGTGGCCACGGCTTTGGCAGGTTTGCCTTGGCGTTTTTGGCGAACCATGGTGTCGTCCAGCACTTGGCCAAAACTCGCGGGTGACTCGTCGAGCACCGGTTGGTCTGACAACACATAAGACTTCTCAGTCGGCACAAAGGCTTCTGCGACAGCGGTGTCTGCGTCCAAGGGGGCGACATCGACAGCCACGATCAATTCGGTTTGCCCACGCACTTTGCTGCTGGAAATGACGAGCACGTCAGGTCCATACAAAGCCACCGCTTTTTCATTGGCGGCCCGGGTATCGCGTGCCAGAATTCGTTTGAGTTCCATGGTATTTCTCGCAGGTCAGTGTGTTTATGTCAATCAAGTTCTGTTGAGGGCGTTCACGGTGTGAATCACTTTGACAGCCTGGTCATCAGGAATTTCGCTGTAAGACAGCACCGTCAAATCGTTCACGCGAAAACGCACTGCTTTGGACAACCAGCCGCGAATCAGTGGCGACACCACCAACACCGCTGCGTGTCCTTCTTCTTCCATGGCGTGCGCACCCTGGCGCAATGAATTGAACAGGTTCTCCGCCAAATTGGGTTCCAACACCACGGGTTGGCCGGGCTGGCTTTGCTGCAACACGTTGTGCAGCAATTGCTCCAAGCTGGGTTCCAACGTCATCACAGACAAATTGTTGGATTCATCCACCAGCGCTTGCATGATCATGCGGCCCAACTTGGGACGCACAGACGCGGCGAGTTGTTCGGGATCGGTGCTGCGCGCGGCTGCCTCGGTCAATGTTTCGACAATCGAGCGCATGTCGCGGATGGAAACGCCCTCGCCCAGCAACTGCTGCAGCACGCGGGTGACCACGCCCAAGCTGAGTTTGCCCGGCACGAGTTCTTCCACCAACTTCGGTGACTTGGCGGACAGTTTGTCCAACAACTGTTGCACTTCGTCGTGGCTCAGCAAATCAGCCGAGTTTTCACGCAGTACTTTGTTCAAATGGGTGGCAATCGCTGTGCTGGCATCGACCACGGTGTAACCCAAGGTACGGGCCACATCGCGTTGTGACGGTTCGATCCACACGGCTTCGAGTCCAAATGCAGGCTCACGGGTCGGTGTGCCTTGCAGTTCGCCATACACCTGTCCAGGGTTGATCGCGAGTTCGCGACCCACTTTGATTTCGCCTTTGCCACGCACCACGCCTTTGAGCACGATGTTGTAGCTGTCGGGGTCGATGTTCAAGTCGTCGCGGATGCGAACCGGTTGCACCAAAAAGCCGAGTTCAGCGGAGAGTTTTTTGCGAACCCCTTTGACGCGGCTCATCAATTCGCCACCGGTTTCAGGGTTGACCAAAGGAATCAGGCCATAGCCAATTTCCAAACCGATCAAATCGACTTGATCGACATCGTCCCAGTCCAAATCTTTGGTGGCTTCGGAAGTGGCTGCGGCTTGCGCCACGGCCTCTTGGGTGGCTTCTTCTTCCACCTCGCTCTTGACCACCATCAAACCCAGACCCGCGGTGGCGGCCGCCAAGGTGATGAACATCAAATGCGGCATGCCGGGCACCAAACCCAGAATGCTCAAGATGATGGCTGATATGAACAAAGCAGACGGGTTCGCCAATTGCGTTCCGGCTTGCTCTGAAATAGATTCTGTGGTGGTGACACGCGTCACGATGATGGCGGTGGCCAACGACAACAGCAACGAAGGGATTTGCGCGACCAAGCCGTCACCGATGGTCAGCAATGTATAGATCTTGCCCGCGTCGGACACTGACAGCCCGTGTTGAATCACGCCAATCGCCAAACCACCGATCAAGTTGATCAACAGGATCAACAAGCCAGCAATGGCGTCGCCGCTGACAAATTTAGAGGCACCGTCCATGGCACCAAAGAAATCTGATTCCTGCGCCAGCTCTTCGCGGCGTTTTTTGGCGGTGGCCTGATCGATCACACCGGCGTTCAAATCCGCGTCAATCGACATTTGTTTGCCTGGCATCGCGTCCAAGGTGAATCGTGCATTCACTTCAGACACCCGGCCTGCACCTTTGGTCACCACAATGAAGTTGATGATCATCAAAATCGCAAAGATGATGAAACCCACCACATAGTTACCAGCGATCACAAACTCGCCAAACGCAGACACCACCTTGCCGGCGGCGTCATGGCCGGTATGGCCTTCCACCAAAATGATCCGGGTTGACGCCACGTTCAGCGCCAAGCGCAACATGGTGGCAAACAACAAGACCGTGGGGAAGGATGAGAAATCCAAAGGTTTGCGGGTGCTGATGGAGATCATGATGATCACCAAGCTCGCCACAATGTTGAAAGTAAACAAAAAGTCCAACAAAAGCGGGGGCAATGGCAGCACCAGCATGGCCATGATCAACAACACCAGCACGGGTATCCCCAGTCCGGTGTAGTCAAACTTCGCCAAGTTCTGTCGAATCGTTGACAGGCTCAAAGTGCTCATTGTGGCTTTTCTCTTGTTTTTGAAACGTTAAGAATTCAATTTTTCTGGTTTTTTCAGAACCATCAAGCTGATCAAGCAATCGATGTGCCAACCATGGGTCAGTGTGCTTGGCTGGCTTTTTGGGGTACCGGTAACCAAGCCTGGCAGCGGCAAGCTATTTCCAGTCACGTTTCTTGCTTTAGGGAAGGTATCTTTTAGGAAAACACTGAACGGATATGAACTTATCTGCATTGAACCCACCCCAGGCCAACAGCCTGAACAGCCCAGCGGTCGAGACGTCTGTGTCTGGCAGCGAGGCTGCGCGCTTGAAAAATGGCGCCTTGTCTGGCGCCGACTTCGCCAGCTTCTTGCACAACCAGGTTCAATCGCTCAAACATTCGCAGCGGCCAAATTTGGCCGCTTCAGACAAGGCATTGCCACCGCCACCCGCCAAAAACGAGGCCCGGCCCAGTAACGATAATCCGCAAGACCATCCGTCCGCAGACAAATCCAGCGCGGTCAACAACCAGAAGGCCAGCCAGCAACGCCACGCGACGTCCAAAGCCGATCAGGCAGACAAAAGCAATGACCGTACCCAGAGCGATGACAAAGTCGCCAAACAACGCTCAGACAACCAAGTCAAAGACACACACCAGTCACTAGACAACCAACACCAGGCTGAGCAAACGGTCAACGACGAAAGCACGCAAAACTTGGCGTCAGACCAAGCCCTGTCCGACCAGACCGAAGACGCGTTGACCCAAAGTTCAGACAAAGCCGCCGAATCAGCGGCCAAACTGTCCAGTGATGTCACTCAGGCCAATGCGTTGTCCGCACAAACCGCCCCACTGACCACCATCGCGGTCAGCGACAGATTGCAGATCATCACCACGGCCAACACCGCCGCGAGCGAACAAAGCGTGGCTGATTTCGCACTGGCCATGGGCTTAGACCCCAGCCAAGTCAAAACTTTGTTTGGTGAATCAGCGGCCAGTGCCGCGGCTGCCAAACTGGCCAGCAGCAATCCCTCCACCCAACAAATTCTGGGCATCAACAGCTTGCCCAGTTTTGGCATGGTGGCCGACGCGACCAACGCCATGACAAAAGGGCCGTCGATGGCGTTTGCCGCAGACCCCCTGGCTGGCAGCGGCTTGCCCGTGGCCATGGACAGCCCGGTCAGCACGGCAGACTTCCAAGCACTCAACACCCAAGCGCCCGTGATCAACACAGACATGCAAGAGATGCTGGGCAAGATGGACAACTTACAGATTCAACTGGGCACCGCACAAGCAAGCACGGCGACGAGCGCCTCAGCACCGGTCAGCACCTTGGCCGTGCTGTCCATGATGGACACGCAATTGCGCGCCGAAGACATCGAATCCTTGAAAAATGAATTCGATGCGTTGTCATCCTTTGACAGCTTACCCGCCATCGGCAAGGACCTGAGCGCGGCACCGTTGCCCGCTTTGGCGAACCGACCCGCACCGGCACACGCCAGTACCACGCCCACACCGGCGTTCGCTGACAACCCAGACATGGCGCAAACCTATGACAAATTGAGCCAGAAACTGACCACCGAATTGGCCGCCCGCATGCATGAAAAGCTCAATGCCGGCGAATGGAAAATGAAATTCGCGCTCAAGCCCGCCAGCTTGGGCTTGGTCGATGTGCAACTGGAAATGCGCGACGGCAAACTCAGCGCCCACTTCCAATCAGACACGAACCTGACCCAAGATTTGCTGCAAAACGGCAGCCAACGCTTGAAAGACGCCTTGGCTGATCTGGGCATGAACAACGCCTCGGTGTGGGTCGACCAGAGCCGATCGCAAGGTCAAGGCACGCAAGGCCAATCTGCCAGATCTGGCAAATTCACCCAAGGTAACGATAATCGTGAGAAACTGTCAGATGAATCTGGCCTGAAAATTGCTGAGGATAAGGCACCTCGGCGTGACGAGCGTTCACAATTTGACAGTTACGCCTGAACATTGAGTTAAATAGGAGATTTCCATGGCAAGCGCAGCACCTGAAACCGAAGCCGAAGCAGGCACGGAAGAGCCGAAAAAGAAAAAACCGATTCTGTTGATCATCGGTATCGTTGTTTTGGCCATCGTTTTGATGGTGGGTGTCGCTTTCGGTACGTTGTATTTCTCTGGTTATTACGAGAAAAAGGCCGAACTGGCTGCCATGGACAAGCTCGAAGAACTCGAAGCCGCCGCCACCAAAGCCAAAGACGAAGCCCCCGCCAAGCTGAAGAAAGAAGCACCCGAGGCCACCCGCTTCGAGAAAAACTATTTCCAAGTCGAAAAAGAGTTGATGACCAACATCACGGGCTCGAAAAAAGTCATGGTGGTGCAAATCGCGGTCATGACGCATTACGACTCGCGTGTGTTTGACAACATCAAAAAGCATGAATTTGCCTTGCGCTCTGCCATGTTGGACTTGATGCGCCAGACCACTGAAGCCGAAGCCAGCAAGCCTGAGTTCCGCAAGGAATTGGCGGTCAAACTCAAAGACATCATGAATTCATTGCTGGAAGAGTATGAAGACTTCGGCGGCGTCGAAGAAGTGATGTTCACCTCCTTTGTCATGCAGTAAAGGCCCATGGCAACACGTCAAAACTTACTCAGTCCGGAAGAACTGTCTGCCCTGTCAGAAGGGCTGAAAGACGGTTCGCTCGAATCGGACACCGGTTTCAACACCGGGGTGCGGGTGCGCAAACACGACTTGGCCAGCGAAAACAGCAGCCTGGGCGTGAATGTGTCGTCGATCGACATGATCAACGAGCGCTTCATCCGCATGTTCCGTCTGGGTTTGCTCGAAGTGTTGCGAACCACGCCGCGTGTCAATCCGACGCGTGTGCAGATCATGAAATTTGGCGACTACCTCGGCATGCTCAAAGCGCCGTTGTCGGTCAACACCATCCGCATCAACCCGATGCGCGGCAATTCGGTGATCATCATCGACCCGAATGTGGTGTTCAGTTCGCTCGACAGTTTTTTTGGTGGCTTTGGCAAAGGCGTGTCCGATTTGCCCCCGGGTCGCTTGTTCACCGCCACCGAAACACGCATCATCCACATCATTTTGGAAGTGTTTTTCCGCTCGCTCAAAGAAGCGTGGGGACCGGTGCTGGAAATCGATTGCGAGCAAGTCAGTTCGGAGATCAACCCGCAATTTGCGCAAATCGCCGATGAAAATGACTTGGTCGTGCTCAGTCGGTTTGAAGCAGAAGCCACCGCCTCTGGTGGACGCGGGTTCATTGACTTGGTCTACCCGTACGCCACACTCAAACCCATGCGCGATTTGCTGCGCAACCGGGTGGCATCAGGCGACGGCAACGAAGAATCCGACAAAGTCTGGCGCGAAGACCTGGCTGTCGCAGTCGGCGATTCGCACATCGACATCAAAGTGAACATGGGTCACATCAAAACCACGTTGCACCATTTACAAAACATGAAGGAAGGCGACATGCTGTTCTTCAAGAAACCCGAATTGGCGCAATTTTTGGCCAATGACGTGCCCTCGTTTGGGGTCAACATCGGTACCCGCGGCTCGAATGTGGCTGTGCGGATTGAAAAACAAATTGTCCCTGGACAAAATTAAGCAGGCAGGAGCCCGAGATGAACGACACCACCACTGAACCGCAAGACCAAGAACCTGAAACCAACGAAATACCGCCGACGTCGGAAGAGTTTCATGTGTCACAACCGGGCAACATCAACCCTGAAGTGCTGCAAAACATTTCGGTCAATTTATCGATTGAGGTGGGACGCACCAGCATCAAGATCAAAGATTTGATGCGTCTGACACAAGGCAGTGTGGTGGAACTTGACCGCATTGCAGGCGAACCGCTGGATTTATTGGTCAACGACACCGTGGTCGCGCAAGGCGAAGTGGTGCTGGTCAATGACCGCTACGGCGTGCGATTGACCCGCGTCGTGCCGTCGACTGACCGCTTGAAATCGCTCTGATCTTTATTCATTCACCAGCACTTCGCCGCGCAGTGAATGCGGCAAAGCCTGGGTGATGCGCACATCGAGCATCTGTCCGCTCAACCTGGCTGACTGAGGACCACCGTCGAAATTGACGATGCGGTTGCATTCGGTTCTGCCCATCAATTCGGCGGCGCTTTTGCGCGACGGCCCTTCCACCAAAATCCGCTGAACCGTGCCCACCATCTGCGCGCTCAAGCGTCTCACGTTGTCCTCGACCGTGGCTTGCAAATGCTGCAGCCGACGCAGTTTCACCTCGTGCGGTGTGTCGTCAGCCAAATTGGCCGCGGGTGTGCCCGGGCGCGGACTGAAGATGAAACTGAACGACGCGTCAAAACCAATGTCCTCGATGAGCTTCATCAGCTTGCCGAAATCTTCCTCGGTTTCGCCGGGAAAGCCGACGATGAAGTCTGAGCTCATGGCAATCTGCGGACGTATCGCGCGCAATTTGCGAACCGTGCTTTTGTACTCCATGGCGGTGTAGCCGCGCTTCATCGCCATCAAAATCCGGTCGCTGCCATGCTGCACCGGCAAATGCAAATGGCTCACGAGTTGGGGCACTTTGCCGTACACCTCTATCAAGCGTTGCGTGAATTCATTCGGGTGGCTGGTGGTGTAGCGAATGCGTTCGACACCTGGAATGTCAGCGATGTATTCGATCAACAACGCAAAGTCGGCAATCTCTGAAGTGTTGCCCATGCTGCCACGGTACGCATTGACGTTTTGCCCAAGCAACGTGATTTCTTTCACGCCCTGTGCGCACAAACCGGCGACCTCGGTCAACACATCGTCGAGTGGCCGGTTGATTTCTTCACCACGGGTGTAAGGCACCACGCAATAGCTGCAGTACTTAGAGCAACCTTCCATGATGGACACAAACGCCGACGCACCATCCACGCGAGCCGGTGGCAAATGGTCAAATTTTTCAATCTCTGGAAAACTGATGTCCACTTGCGGCTTGTTCAACGCCGCACGTTGGTTCAGCAACTCGGGTAAACGGTGCAATGTTTGCGGACCGAACACCACATCGACAAAAGGCGCGCGCGCGATGATGGCTTCGCCCTCTTGGCTGGCGACACAACCGCCGACCGCGATTTGCACGCCTTTTTTCTTCAAGTGACGCACGCGACCCAAATCGGAGAAGACTTTTTCTTGGGCTTTTTCGCGCACTGAACAGGTGTTGAATACCACCAGATCGGCTTGGTCAATGTCTTGGGTTTGTTCGTAACCTTGGGCGGCGCCAAGGACATCGGCCATCTTGTCCGAGTCGTACTCGTTCATCTGGCAGCCAAATGTTTTGATGAAGACTTTGCGGCTCATGGCAAAGCCTTGGTGTGGATGCAGCGGGTCATGGTGTAGATCCAGAGGCTGTGAAAGAGCCTTCCATTGTATCGACTCGCTTGTTTATGATGGCCGGATGACTCACTTGACACGCACTGTTTTATTCACGGACACCGATGGGCGGGCGCGGTTTCGCCAAGAACCATTGGCACTTGACCAAGGCAACGATGCCGCACGACTGAGTGCATGGTTGCCTGCCAAAGGCTTGCAATGGCGCAAAAGCCCGGTGGGTTTTCGCAGCCCATTTCACGTCACCAGCCAAGCGCAATGGGTGTTCATCTTGCAAGGGCAAATGGAAATTGGTTTGCAAGACGGATCCTCCAAAGTGTTCAAAGCGGGCGAACATTTCTATTCGGCCGATGTGTTGCCGCCCGGCGCGGTGTTTGACAGCCAAGTGCACGGGCACTGGAGCCGGCAAGTGGGTGACGAGGAACTGGTGACCGTGTTTGTGCAGGATTAAAGACAGGCCAAGTGACAAATTTTTCTGGGCTTTGGTGGATTGACGTCAAAAAACTAATTCGAAAGAATCTATTTTTTAATGGGCCGCTAAAGGCGGGCTGGTTCCGAACCGATACCATCGCTACTCTCGGTGTGTGTCATCCACAGACACCGCTTCTCCATGTCTTTTTTGTTTAAAGCAGTCATGAAAAAATACCTACGTTTGATATTGGAAATTCTGTTGGGGGTGTGCTTTGTCGCGGCCTCAACCTTGGCTTACTTGAACTACTCCGCCAAAAAACACTTGGTCGCAGAAGTCGGTGAGTTGACCGAGCAACTTGGCGAAGCCAAGGAAGCCTTGGAAAAAATGCATGAAGAAGAGCCTGCCGCGGATGAACACGCCGCCGACACCGGCACGAGCGCACAAGAATTGGATGCGCTCAAAGCGGCTTTCTCCAACGGCGTCGTGTTGCAAGACATGGAATTGCTCTACAAAGCACAAAAGGCTTTGAGCCCGGAGCGCCAAGTGGGCATGGCCTCGGTTCGTTTGCTCACCAAAGGCGCGCAAGACGAAGGCACGATCGCTGCCTTCCAAAAAGCCTTGGAAATGGCCGAATGGGGCAACCGTTTGCAAACAGTGTGTGCCGCGCAAAACGCATTGGCAGCGGCTGGACAAAAAGTCAAAGTGCTGTCCGACTGCAAAAAGTCAGCTGAAAAAGAAGACGCTCATGCCAAAAAGGACGACAAAGCGCATGATGTCCACTGGGGTTATGAAGGCGATAACGGGCCCGAGCATTGGGGCGACAACTTCCCCGTCTGCGGTACTGGCAAAAAACAATCGCCTTTGAACATCGTGGGCCCGTTTGAAAAATCCAAAGATGTGTTGAGTGTGGACTACAAAGAAGGTCCGCTCAAAATGTTCAACAACGGCCACACCATCCAAGTGAACGTTGAGCCGGGCAGCACACTCACCATCAACAAGGAAAGCTACGATTTGTTGCAGTTCCACTTCCATCGTCCATCCGAAGAACAGGTTGATGGCAAAAATTCAGCCATGGTCGCGCACTTTGTTCACAAAAGCAAAGACGGCAAACTGGCGGTGATCGGTGTGTTGCTCAACGAAGGCAAAGACAATGCGGCCATCAAAACCTTGTGGGCCAACTTGCCGCCGAAAGAAGGCGTTGAATACTTGCCAGAAAAGGTCAGCTTCAACCCCGGCAGCATGTTGCCCAAAGAACTTGGTTTTTACAACTACGAAGGTTCTTTGACCACGCCACCCTGTACCGAGGGCGTGCAGTTCTACATTCTGAAAAAACCCATGGACATTTCCAAAGACCAAGTGGGCAAATTCCCGTTCAAACTCAATGCACGTCCTGTGCAAAGTCTCAATGGCAGGAAAATCAACGCAGGTGGATGATGCACCGCAACTGATATGAAAAAAGCCTGCGCACACGCAGGCTTTTTTTTCGCAAGGTCCAGTGGTTTTTAGCGTGGCATGCCGGGAAAGCCGCCCATGCCTTTCATGCCACCGAGCTTTTTCATCATCTTCATCAAACCGCCGCCGCGCATTTTTTTCATCATGTCTTGCATTTGACCGAACTCGTTGAGCAAACGGTTCACATCTTGCACTTGCACACCCGCGCCCATGGCAATGCGGCGTTTGCGCGTGGCTTTGATGATGTCGGGCTTGGCGCGTTCACGGGGCGTCATGCTGTGGATGATGCCTTGCTTTTTCACCATTTCTTTTTCGGCACGGCCTAAATCCATGTCCTTGGCTTTGGCCGCCACTTGCCCGGGCATTTTGTCCATCAAACTGGACAAACCGCCCATTTGCTTCATTTGCTGGATCTGCGACAAGAAGTCGTTCAAGTCAAAACCGTCACCGCTTTTCAACTTCTCGGCCATTTTTTGTGCGGCCTGCATGTCGACATTCGCCGTGACCTGTTCCACCAACGCCACGATGTCGCCCATGCCCAACATGCGCCCGGCGTGGCGTTCGGCGTCAAAGGCTTCGAGGCCGTCAATCTTCTCGCTGGTACCCGCAAACTTGATCGGCGCGCCCGTGATCTGACGCACGGACAACGCCGCGCCACCGCGTGAATCGCCATCGGTTTTGGTGAGCACAATGCCGGTCAGTGGCAAAGCATCCTTGAATGCTTTGGCGGTGTTGATGGCATCTTGTCCGAGCATGGCGTCAACCACAAACAATGTCTCGACCGGATTCACCGCTGCATGCAAGGCTTTGATTTCGTTCATCAAGGCTTCGTCAATCGCCAAACGGCCCGCGGTGTCAACCAACAGCACATCGAAGTAATGGTTGCGCGCATAAGCCAATGCCGCCAGCGCGATTTGCACCGGTTGTTGGCCGGGGTCGCTGGGAAACCATTCGGCACCAGCTTGCGCTGTCACACTTTTGAGTTGCTCAATGGCGGCGGGGCGGTAAACGTCGGCCGACACGGTCAGCACTTTTTTCTTGCGCTTGGTGATCAGGTGCTTGGCCAATTTGGCGGTGGTGGTGGTTTTGCCGGCGCCTTGCAAACCCGCCATCAATATCACCGCAGGCGGTTGTGTGGCGAGGTTGATGTCGCTCACGCCCTCGCCCATGGTGGCGCTGAGTTCGCGTTGAACGATGCTCACCAGTACTTGCCCGGGGGTGAGCGAGCCCACCACCTCTTGTCCGAGCGCACGGTCTTTGACGCGTGCAATGAAATCGCGCACCACAGGCAACGCCACATCGGCCTCTAACAAAGCCATGCGCACCTCGCGCAACATGTCAGCGACATTCGATTCGGTGATGCGTGCTTGCCCGCTGATTTGCCGGACCACGCGCGACAGTTTTTCGCTCAGAGTATTTGCCATGGGATATGCCTTTAAGGGGAAAAGCCCGCGGTGTCATCCTGCCAGTTGCCGATGAACCGCTAAACTGTTCGCATGATTGTATTGAGCGCAACCCAATTCAGCCTGGTCTGGGGCATGGTCGCCGCCACGGCCTACGCACTCGGCGCCTTGTTTGGCGGCCGGTTATCTGCACAGCAAAGCCGCAATTACCTGTGGCTGATTTCTCTGGTGCACGGCTTGAGCGTGATTGCCAGTTTGATTCCCGCCGAAGACGGGTTGGCGCATTTCGGTTTTGCCCCAGCTTTGTCTGCCACGGCTTGGCTGGTATTGTTGGTCTACACCTTGGAACACCATTGGTTTCCACAAATGCAAACCCGTTGGTTGATGTCCGGTGTCGGCATGGTCGCGGTGATGTTGCCATTGGTGTTTCCCGGACACGCGCTGCACAGCGCTTCATCGGCTTGGTTGCCGTTTCATTGGATGCTAGGCATGGCGTCCTATGCGCTGTTTGCCGCCGCCGTGGTGCATGCCAGTTTGATGAACCGCGCTGAACGACAAATTCGCCTCGGCGCGGTTGACCCCACCGGCCTGCCTTTGCTGACGCTTGAGCGTTTGACCTTTCGCTTCGTCAACATCGGCTTCACATTGTTGAGTGCCACTTTATTAGCAGGTTGGTTGTTTGGTGAACAGCTCTATGGTCCCGACAAAGCCTTTCGCTTGGACCATAAAACTTTGTTTGCATTGCTCGCTTGGTTGGTTTTCTTGGTGCTGATTTGGGGGCGCAAATACAGAGGTTGGCGCGGTGCGCTGGCGGTTCGCACGCTCTACACCGGCGCGCTGATGTTGTTCTTGTCCTACGCTGGGTCGCGTTTTGTCACAGAAGTATTTTTAGGTCGCACCTCATGAAATACCTGATTCTGATCGGCGTGGTGTTTGGGGTGATTTGGTGGCTCAAACTCAGTCGGCCCGCCAAACCATCTGCATCGTCTTCTGCCGCTGACACAGGCCCTCAACCCATGGTGCGCTGCGCCCACTGCGGGCTGCACCTGCCTCAGAACGAAGCCATCGCTTCAGCCAATGCGGTGTATTGCGGTCAGGCACACCGCGATTTGGCCGAACCACACGCATGACACCGCGCCCTGTTTGGCAACGCGGTTGGTACCGTTTTGCCCACGCCGTCGTTTCGCCCAACGCCGGTCCCCGACCCGCCAACACAGAGATCGACCTGGTGGTGATCCATTCGATCAGCCTGCCTCCCGGTGTGTATGGGGGAAATCAGGTGCAAGCGTTTTTCACCAACCAACTCCAAACCTCTGAGCATCCGTATTTCGAAACGTTGCGCGATGTGAAAGTGTCATCGCACTTCTACATTCGTCGAGGCGGTGAATTGCTGCAGTTTGTGAGTTGCGATGACCGCGCATGGCATGCCGGTGTGTCAACACATGCCGGACGCGACAACTGCAACGACTTTTCCATCGGCATTGAACTTGAAGGATTGGAAGGCGACAATTTCACGGCAGAACAGTACGAAAGTTTGATGGCACTGATGCCGATGTTGGCGCAGCAATACCCACTCAAACACGTGGCGGGCCATGAACACATCGCGCCCGACAGAAAAAAAGACCCCGGCAAGGGTTTTTCTTGGCGTTTTTTGCAACAAAGTCTTGGTTGGCCTGACCGGTTTTTCAGTGCGTGCGGCGATTTCATTCGCTGAATATGCACTCAGGTTAAATCTAAATACAGCAAATTGCCCTAAAAAGAATCAAGTCAAAATTATTTTTAAAAAATAAGGTCAAACACTACGTGTAGTGTGTTGAAAAGAATTGCCACCCCATATATAGTGTGGGGTGTGCACATTTGCGATGGCGGTCCATGCATTCGCACAACACAAAAATAAGAAGTTACCAAAAGCATTCATGCCCCACAGGATTACAAAAAGATGCAAATTGCAACAAACCCAACGAATGTCACTCCCTTTGTCAAGACCGCTGATGCCGCCGGTGCTGCGCAGTCCGCATTGATGTCTTCGTTAAGTCAGTACCAAATCATCCGCAGAAACGGTGCCGTGGTGCCTTTCGAGCCCGCCAAAATTGCCGTGGCCATGATGAAAGCGTTCTTGGCTGTGCATGGCACCCAAGGCGCCGCGTCTTCCAGCGTGCGCGAAACCGTTGATCAACTCACCCAAACCGTCACGCGTGCATTGATGCGCTCGCGCCCCGGTGGCGGCACATTCCACATCGAAGATGTGCAAGACCAAGTGGAACTGGGGTTGATGCGCGGCAGTCACCATGAAGTGGCACGCGCCTATGTGCTTTACCGCGAACGCCGTACCCAAGAACGCGCCGCCCACAAAGAAACCACCGTCAATACTGGCCCGCAATTGCATGCCATCGTGGACGGCCAGCGCGTGTTGCTCGATACCCAGCGTTTGCAACAACTGATCGAAGCCGCCTGCGAAGGTCTGGGTGCGGATGTCACTGCCACGCCCATCCTGACCGAAACCATGCGCAATTTGTATGACGGCATTCCCATGGAAGAGGTGCACAAAGCCTCGGTACTGGCCGCCAGAACACTGATTGAAAAAGAACCCGGCTACACCTTCGCCACCGCCCGCTTGTTGATGTATTCCATCACCAAAGAAGTGCTGGGCCACGAAGCCACCCACGCAGAAATGGCGGGCCACTACCAGCGCACCTTTGCTGACTTTCTGAAGAAAGGCGTCGAAAACGACCTGCTCGACGCGCGTTTGCTGCAATTTGATTTGCCCCGACTGGCCAAAGCCCTCAAGCCCGAGCGCGATTTCCAATTCGATTACCTGGGCTTGCAAACTTTGTACGACCGTTACTTCTTGCACGTGCGCAAACAGCGCATCGAGTTGCCTCAGTCATTTTTCATGCGCGTGGCCATGGGTTTGTCTCTCAATGAAGTCAACCGTGAAGACCGCGCGATTGAGTTCTATGAAATCTTGTCGTCCTTCGATTTCATGTCGAGCACGCCCACCTTGTTCAACAGTGGCACCACCCGCCCGCAACTCTCCAGCTGCTACTTGACCACCGTGCCCGACGACCTCGACGGCATTTACGAGTCCATCAAGGAAAACGCATTGCTGTCCAAATTCGCGGGCGGCCTCGGCAACGACTGGACCCGTGTGCGCGCCTTGGGCAGCCACATCAAAGGCACCAACGGCGAATCACAAGGTGTGGTGCCTTTCCTCAAAGTGGTCAACGACACCGCCGTGGCGGTTAACCAAGGTGGCAAGCGCAAAGGTGCCGTGTGTACCTACTTGGAAACCTGGCACTTAGACATCGAGGAATTCTTGGAATTGCGCAAAAACACGGGCGACGATCGCCGCCGCACCCACGACATGAACACCGCCAACTGGATTCCAGACTTGTTCATGCGTCGCGTCATGGAAAAAGGCGAGTGGACCTTGTTCTCACCGTCCAACACCCCGGATTTGCACGACAAATTCGGTGCTGAGTTTGAAAAGGCTTACACCGCGTACGAAGCCCAAGCACGCCAAGGCTTGATCAAACCCAGCAAGACCGTTCAAGCCACCGATTTGTGGCGCAAGATGTTGACCATGTTGTTTGAAACGGGTCACCCTTGGATCACTTTCAAAGACGCGTGCAACGTGCGCTCACCGCAACAACACAGCGGCGTGGTGCATTCATCCAACCTCTGCACCGAAATCACGTTGAACACCAGCGACACCGAAACGGCTGTGTGCAATTTGGGCTCGGTCAACTTGGTGCGCCACCTCAAGCAAGGCCCCAACGGCAAAGAGCTCGACCACGACAAGCTCAAGAAAACCATCACCACGGCGATGCGCATGCTCGACAACGTGATCGACATCAACTATTACGCTGTGAAAAAAGCGCGCGACTCCAACTTGCGCCACCGCCCCGTGGGGCTGGGCATCATGGCGTTCCAAGACAGTTTGTACGAGCAACACATCCCCTACGCCTCGCAGGCCGCTGTGGATTTCGCAGACAAATCGATGGAAGCCATTTGCTACTACGCTTATTGGGCGTCCACCGAATTGGCCCGCGAGCGTGGCCGTTACTCCACCTACCAAGGCTCTTTGTGGGACCAAGGCATCCTGCCCTTAGACACCCTCAACCTGCTGGAGACATCTCGCGGCGGCTACATTGAAGTGGACCGCAGCGCCACCCTCGACTGGGACGCGTTGCGCCGCAAAATCGCGGTGGACGGCATGCGCAATTCCAATTGTGTCGCGATTGCACCCACCGCCACCATTTCCAACATCGTTGGCGTTGACGCGTCCATCGAGCCTTGCTTTGGCAACCTCTCGGTCAAATCCAACTTGTCGGGCGAATTCACCATCATCAATTCCTACTTGGTGCGCGACCTCAAGCGCTTGGGCCTGTGGGATGACGTCATGGTCATGGACCTCAAACACTTTGACGGTTCGTTGCGCCCCATCGACCGCGTGCCGCAAGACCTCAAAGACATGTATGCCACCGCGTTCGAAGTGGAAACACACTGGTTGGTCGAGGCAGCTGCCCGTCGCCAAAAATGGATTGACCAAGCGCAATCGCTCAACATCTACATGGCGGGTGCGTCCGGCAAAAAGCTTGACGAGACTTACAAACTCGCTTGGTTGCGTGGCCTCAAGACCACTTACTACCTGCGCACCACCAGTGCCACCCAAATCGAGAAGTCCACGGTTCAGGCTGGCTCACACAATGCGGTGTCGTCCGGCGGTGGCACGCCTGGCTTGAGCGCCATGGAATTGGCAGCGGCAGCAGCGCGTTCGCAAATCCTGTCGGCTTCACCAGCCACCGATGTCAAGTTTTGCGGGGTCGATGACCCGACTTGCGAAGCGTGTCAGTAACCGAATCGAACACTGCGTGATTGCAGTGTTCGAACCAATTGCAATTCAACAACAAATTCGGGTGCCGTTGTGAATGAATCCTTTGCGTTTCACAAGCATGCGCCCATAATCAGACGAATGGAATCACCTTTATGTTGACCTGGGAAGAAGAAGCCAAACCCACATCGCCCATCGGGGCCCCTGTCAGTGACTTCAACAGTCACCTGAATTCGTCACCCTCCCCCGCATCAACACCTGCCTCTCGCGTTCTCAACGACGGCGCTGTCCGCGCAGAGCCGCTGGCCGCCACCGGTTCTCGGGCTTTCACTTCCACTGCGGCTCCTACTGGCCGCCGGGTCAATGCCGCCGACAAGCGCATCATCAATGGTCAAACCGACGTCAATCAACTGGTGCCTTTCAAGTACAAATGGGCTTGGGAAAAATATTTGGCCACTTGTGCGAACCACTGGATGCCGCAAGAAGTCAACATGACCCGCGACATCGCTTTGTGGAAAGACCCCAATGGTTTGACTGAAGACGAACGCCGCATCATCAAACGCAACCTCGGTTTTTTTGTCACAGCGGATTCTTTGGCTGCCAACAACATTGTGCTGGGCACTTACCGCCACATCACCGCGCCAGAATGCCGTCAGTTCCTGTTGCGTCAAGCCTTCGAAGAAGCCATCCACACCCACGCCTACCAATACATCGTCGAGTCACTGGGTTTGGACGAGAGCGAAATCTTCAACGCCTACCAAGAAGTGACCTCCATCCGCGACAAGGACGAGTTTCTGATTCCGTTCATTGAAGCCATCATGGACCCCAACTTCCACACGGGCACAGTGGAAACTGACCAAACCCTGTTGAAGTCGCTGATTGTGTTTGCCTGCCTCATGGAGGGTTTGTTCTTCTACGTGGGCTTCACCCAAATCCTGGCACTCGGCCGTCAAAACAAAATGACCGGTGCTGCCGAGCAATACCAGTACATCTTGCGTGATGAGTCGATGCACTGCAATTTCGGCATTGACCTGATCAACCAAATCAAATTAGAAAACCCACACCTGTGGACAGCCGATTTCAAAGCCGAGATCAATGAACTGTTTCACAAAGCAGTTGAATTGGAATACCGCTACGCTGAAGACACCATGCCTCGCGGTGTGCTCGGCATGAACGCATCCATGTTCAAAGGCTATTTACGCTACATCGCCAACCGCCGCGCCACCCAAATCGGCCTGGATGCCTTGTTCCCCCACGAGGAAAACCCTTTCCCGTGGATGAGCGAAATGATTGACCTCAAAAAGGAACGCAACTTTTTTGAGACCCGCGTCATCGAATACCAGACCGGCGGCGCGCTGTCCTGGGATTGAAACTGACATGACTTTTTGTTCTGCCCGCCAACTGCAACCATCTTCAGTCGTTGCGTTTGTCGGGATGAGAACACACCGTGTTCATGGTGTTGAACCTCGGTTCAGCACCATGAATCACTTGGGCTGCGAAGACCAAGTGTTTTGAACCAACGATCTAAGATCTTGATCTAGGAGAGTATCTAATGGCAACTGCAAAAAAATCCG
>RFYK01000021.1 GCA_009925585.1 Betaproteobacteria bacterium
CGTGCCTCATGACCCAAAGCTTCGTCCCATTGCTGTAACAACCACGGGTTGTGATAGGCCTCGCGCCCTACCATCACGCCATCGAGTTCGTTCAAATGCACTTTGATTTGCGCCATGGACACAATGCCACCATTGATGACGAATGACAGATGCGGGAAATCGTTTTTCAACCGGATCACCCAATCTGGCTTGAGTGGGGGAAGCTCTCTGTTTTCTTTCGGCGAAATGCCCTGCAACCACGCATTGCGCGCATGAACGATGAACGTTTGACAACCTGCTAGTGAGACGGTGCCCACAAAATCACGCACGAATTCATAACGCTCAATCCGGTCAATGCCAATCCGGTGCTTGACCGTCACCGGCACAGACACCACGTCTACCATGGCTTTGACGCCGTCAGCGACCAACGCGGGTTCGGCCATCAAACACGCGCCGAATGCGCCTCGCTGCACGCGCTCAGATGGACAACCGCAATTCAGGTTGATTTCGTCATACCCCCATTGCACGCCTAACTTGGCGGCTTTGGCCAAGTCGTTGGGTTCGCTGCCCCCCAACTGCAAAGCCACAGGGTGTTCTTCCGGATTGAAGTCCAAGTGGCGGGGTTGATCGCCATGGATCAGCGCACCCGTCGTCACCATTTCGGTGTAGAGCAACGCATGGCGAGACAAGAGCCGATGGAAATAACGGCAATGCCTGTCAGTCCAATCCATCATCGGCGCAACATTGTTGGCGTTGCAACATGTCGGCTAACTCGGTTAAACAAGCCGCGCGTTGAGTCGGCGTCAGTTCGTAGACCAAGAAAAAACGCAGTGTCAACGAGTTGAACAACAACGGGCGAAAGCTCACTGAAATGTCAGCAGGCGGGTTTGATCCGTAACACACCAACTGACCATGGGGTTTCAAAATACCTTGGGCTGTCCACTGACTTGTCGTTGAAAAATCCATGTCAATGATGCTGTCCGCTCCTTTGCCATCGGTCAAATGCTTGACCCTGGAGACCACGTCTTCTGTTTTGTAAAAAAGGCAATGGTCTGCGCCAGCGGATGTGGCATGCGCCGCTTTGGCCTCAGAGCCCACGGTTCCGATGACCACGGCACCGCGCTGCTTGAGCATTTGGGTGACGTAATGCCCCACTGCAGATGACGCGCCTGTGACCAACACCGTTTGTCCTTTGACATCGCCAGCCAAGCGAACCGCTTGCAAAGCAGTCAAGCCCGGAATGCCCATGCACGCGCCCGCTTGAAAAGACAGGTGATCGGGCATGACCACCGCCTGTGCTGAAGGCAAGCAAATGTATTGGGCCGCCGTGCCATGAGGGCGTTGCCATTGACCGTTCCATGTCCACACCCGCTGCCCGATGCGAGACGGGTCGACACCCTCGCCAACAGCATTGATCACACCGGCACCGTCGCTGTGCGGAATGATCATCGGTCCACCCAATGGACGGGCCATGCGTGACTTCACATCCGATGGGTTGACCCCACTGCAATGCAACTTGACACGCACTTCCCCAGACGCAGGTTCAGGTGTGGGCTGTTCACCCACTTGCATCACATCTCGGGCTGCCCCATTTTTGTCGTACCAAGCGGCTTTCATCACAATCAGCCCATGTGCAATCCACCGTTGCATGAGAAATCAGCACCGGTGGTAAAGCCTGATTCGTCACCAGCCAACCATCCGACGATGGAACCGATTTCCTCGGGCGTGCCTAGTCGCTTGACAGGAATCGTGGCCACAATTTTTTCCAATATTTCAGGCTTGATGGCTTTGACCATGTCGGTACCGATGTAGCCTGGGCTCACGGTGTTCACTGTGACCCCTTTGTTGGCCATCTCTTGTGCCAAGGCCATGGTGAAGCCGTGCATGCCCGCCTTGGCAGCCGAGTAATTGGTTTGACCTGATTGCCCTTTTTCGCCGTTGACCGACGAAATTTGAATGATGCGTCCCCAGCCTTTGTCCACCATGCCGGGAACCACCTGTTTGGTCACATTGAACATGGCATTCAAATTGGTGTCGATCACCGCTTTCCAATCTTCTGGCGTCATTTTCAAAAACATGCGGTCACGGGTGATGCCTGCGTTGTTTACCAACACGTCAATCACGCCATGTTCAGCCACGGCTTTGGAGAAAGCTGCCGTGGTGGATTCCCAATCAGCCACATTGCCGACAGAGGCATAAAAGGTGTAACCCAAGGCCTTTTGCTCATTGAGCCATTTGTCAAAGTCACGGCTGGGTCCGCAACCCGCGATGACTTTGTAACCCATTTTGTGCAAGCGCTGGCAAATGGCGGTTCCGATGCCGCCCATGCCGCCAGTGACATATGCAATTTTTTGACTCATGTGGTTTCTTCCTTAAGTGGTTTGGTAAATGAATTCAAGACGCTTTGGCTTTGACATAGCGACCGGGAGCAGGCTCGATGGCTTTGTGTTTGCCTCTGCCAAATTGTTTGGGCGCAGCAACTTGCTGTCCCGCATGTTTCTTCAGCCACGCATACCAGTCGGTCCACCAACTGCCTGGCTTTTCATCAGCTTGGGCCAGCCAGTCGTCCAACGATTTGGGGAATTGGTTGGATGCAGACAACCAGTGGCTTCGCTTACCCGCAGCAGGCGGATTGATCACGCCGGCAATGTGTCCAGAGGCACCCATGACAAAACGTTTGGGACCCGGCAACATTTGGGTTGAAGCATATGCTGCATTGATCGGCACGATATGGTCTTCACGGGAGCCGTAGATGTACATCGGGATATCGACTTTGCGTAAATCAACAGACTCTCCCGCAATGCGTGCTTTGCCCGGCTTGATCAAATTGTTTTCAAGGTAGGTTTGACGCAAATACCATGCGTAAAGCGGGCCAGGCAAATTCGTGGCATCGCTGTTCCAGTAAAGCAAATCGAAAGGCGGTGGTGTTTCACCTTTGAGGTAATTACCCACCACGTAATTCCAAACCAAATCATTGGGTCGCAAGAAGCTGAACGTCGAGGCCATGTCACGCCCCGCCATCAAACCACCTTTCGAAAATTGGGCTTCGCGAAATTGCACGAAGGCTTCGTCAATGAACACATCCAATACACCGACATCGGTGAAATCGACCAAGGTCGTTAACAAAGTTGCACTCGCCACCGGGTCTTCGCCTCGCGCAGCCAGCACGGCCAAGGCGCTGGTAAGCAAGGTGCCCCCCACACAAAATCCCAAGGTGTTGATTTGGGGCATGTTGCCAATGTCTTGTGCGACTTCAATGGCTTTGATGACGCCCTTTTCAACATAGTCGTCCCATGTCACATGGCTTAACTCAGCGTCCGGGTTACGCCAACTGACGACAAATGTGCGGTGACCTTGTTCAACCACATGCCGGATAAAGGAATTTGAGGGCTGCAGGTCGAGAATGTAGAACTTGTTGATGCACGGCGGGACCAACAAAAAGGGGCGTTGGTAGACCTTGGCGGTCAATGGCTTGTATTCAATCAACTGAAAAATCTCGTTCTCGAAAACCACCGCGCCTTCACTGGTGGCAACATTTTTTCCGACTTCAAATTGGCTTTCGTCGGTCATCGAGACATGCCCTTGTTGCAAGTCATGCAACATGTTTTGCAAGCCCTTGACAATGCTCTCGCCTTTGGTGTCTATCGCTTTTTGCTGGGCCTCGGCGTTGAATGCCAAAAAGTTGCTGGGTGAAGCCGCTGCGATCCATTGTTCAACCGAGAAACGAATGCGAGCGCGTGTTTTGTCATCGGTGTCGACCATGTCGGTCATGGCCAACAACGTGCGTGCATTCAGTAAATACATTGCCGCAGAAAATGCAGCGACAGGGTTGTGCTGCCAAGCATCTGCTGCAAAACGGCGGTCTTTGAGAGTCGGGTTGGATTGAAGCCCTTGTTGCCAGAGTTCCTGCATTTCCTGGCTGTACTGAGACTGCAGTTTTGCCAACTGGTCTGGGGGAAAACTGAGGACGGGTAGTGGCTTCATGGGCGAGTTTTTCAAGCGTGTCGATGAATCTTAAGTCATCAACCCGCAGGAATACTGACAAAACTCAAACCAATGCAATGCCCACGGCAAATCTGCCGCTCACGCCGTCACGCCGATGTGAGTAAAAAAGTTCCGGCTGAGAAAATGTGCACCAAGCTTGACCGCTGTCATTGCCTTGTACTTCGGTGATACCGCGTTGAATCAACCTGCGTTTTGCCAGCCAAGCCAAATCAGCAAAATACTTACCAGATTTAGAAATTTCAACAAATCCTTTGAGCGCCTCGCCGTCTGCTTCACCAAACACTTGCCGGACATCCTCTCCCACCTCAAAGGCCAACGGGCCGATACATGGGCCGAGCCAGACTTTGCATTCAGCTGTCGACCCATGTTGGGCCAAACAATCCAAGGTCTGCTCGATCACCCCAGCCGCCAATCCTCTCCAGCCCGCATGGGCGGCGGCCACCACACCGGCTGTCGGCAAGTAAAAAAGCACAGGCAAGCAATCAGCCACCATGACGGTACAAGCCACGTTCTTGACTTGGGTGAAACATGCATCGGCTGTTGCCATGGCTTGTTCGGGCGGCAGAGGCAAACGAACCACTTGGGTGCCATGCACTTGTTGCATGAACACGGGTTGGGCACCCCACATGCTTTCAAGCCGTTGGCGGTTGAGGGACACGTCTGAAGGGTCATCCCCCACATGGTCACCCAAATTCAAACTGTCATAAGGTGCAGAAGAAAAACCACCCAGCCGGGTGCTGCAAAACAACTTGGCGCCCGGCCAGTGGGGTAACTCAAACTTCAAAGTCGGGACACGCACTGGGCTGGGCTTGTTGAAAAGCGGGCAAGGCCATGCACGCGTCAAAAATGGCCATGGTTTTGGTCAAGCCCGAAAAGTCCACATTGAAACGCTTGCCATTGAAAATTTGCGGCACCAGCGTGCAATCGGCAAGGCTGGGCGTGTCACCATGGCAATAACGGCCAGTCTCACCTGCGCCCAGTTGCTTTTCAAAGGCTTCCAACCCCAGCCTGACCCAATGCCTGTACCACATGTTTTTTTGGTCCTCGTCCAGTTTGAGCGAATTGGACAAGTACTTGAGCACACGCAAATTGTTCAATGGGTGAATTTCACATGCAATCGATTGCGTCATCGCCCTTACCCTTGCGCGACCAGCCGCGTCAGCGGGCAACAAAGCTGGCGTGGGATGGGTTTCCTCAAGGTATTCGATGATCGCCATGGATTGGGTCAAGCGCAGACCGTCGACCTCCAGCACGGGCACCAAAGCGTCGGTGTTGATTTGCGTGAAGTCCTCGTTGAATTGCTCACCTCGGGCCAAATGGACTGAGACATATTCATACGACAAGCCCTTGAGTGCCAGTGCAATTCTGACCCTGAAGGAGGCGGACGAGCGGAAGTAGTTATGAAGTTTCATAGCGCGAGGATAACGCCAAACCCAGAGCCCCAAGCGTCGGTTAAGGTCTGACCTAAACTCAGTGTCAATGCAGGTGTGACCCTGCGCACATTCGATTCATCACCATGCCCCATCTCGTCGCAGGCTCGATCAAACATTGCAAATCCTGTGGCACCGCCGTGGTTCAACGTTTACCCGACGATGGCGACACCCGCATGCGGGCGCAAACGAAACATAGAACCGCGAAAAGGCTATTGGACGTTGCCTGCGGGGTTCATGGAACTCAGAGAAACGCTGATGGAAGGCGCAGCCCGAGAAACCGACGAAGAGGCTGGCGCGCACATCCTGATGCAAGCGTTGTTCACCATCATTGATGTGCCACGCGTGGGTCAGGTGCATTTTTTCTTTCGTGCTGAATTGCAAAGCCCGGTGTTCAACCCCGGCCACGAAACCCAAGAAGCACGCTTGTTTGCCGAGACCGAAATTCCTTGGGACGATTTGGCGTTCAAGACCGTCAAAGAAACCTTGCGCCATTATTTTGAAGACCGTGCCAAAGGCGAATTTGGTTTACATACGCTGGCCATTCATTGAGGGCAAACTGGTCTACTTCAGCCCCAAGCCCATGCTGCGGGTGATCACCTCTTTCATGATCTCGTTGGTGCCGCCGTAAATTCTTTGGACCCTGGCGTCAGCGTAAGCGCGGGTGATCGGGTATTCCCACATGTAACCACTGCCCCCGTGCAATTGCACACATTCATCCATGACTTTGCATTGCAGATCGGTGGTCCAGTACTTGGCCATGCTGGCAGTGGATGTGTCGAGTTTGTCTTGCAGTAACAGTTCGGTGCATTTATCGACAAACACCTGAGCGATTTGCACTTCGGTTTGCAACTCAGCGAGCGTGAAACGCGTGTTTTGAAACGAGGCCACCGATTGGCCAAAGACTTGTCGTTGTTTGACAAAGTCCAGCGTCCAATGGATGGCCGCTTGGGAGGCCGCCACGGCGCCGATGGCAATTTGCAAACGCTCCCAGGGCAGTTGTTCCATCAAACAAATGAACCCTCGGTTCAGAAAATCAGCGCCGCCCAACACACTGTCGGCAGGCAAATGCACGTTATCGAAAAACAATTCGCACGTGTCTTGCGCTTTCAACCCCAATTTGTGCAAAGGCTTGCCCTTGGTAAAGCCAGGGGTATTGGCAGGCACCAAGAACAAACTGGTTCCTTTGGCGCCCGCAGATGGGTTGGTTTTGGCCACCACAATGACCAAGTCTGAATGCCAACCGTTGGTGATGTACGTTTTGCTGCCATTGAGCAAAAAACTGCCATCGGATTGCTGCATGGCTGTGGTTTTGATGCCTTGCAAATCGCTGCCAGCAGAGGGTTCGGTCATGGCGATGGCGCCGACCATCTCACCCGAGGACAGCTTGGGCAAGTAATGGTTTTTTTGCGCATCAGTTCCGTAGTGCAACAGGTAAGGCGACACGATTTCCGAATGCAGTCCGTACCCGATCCCAGTGAAGCCGCCTGCGCTCAGCTCTTCAATCTGCACCACTGAAAACAATTTGTCAGCATCTGCGCCGCCGTATTGGGCGGGCATGCTCATGTTCAAAAAACCCAAAGCACCGGCTTTTTTCCAAACGGCTTTGTCCACGTAGCCTTGTTCTTCCCATGCCGCATGAAAAGGCGCAATTTCGGCTTGCATGAACCGACGAAAGCTGTCGCGAAATGCATCGTGATCTGAATTAAAAATGCTTCTTTCAATCATGTGACCCTTTTCTTTACCATGGGAAAACCCTGTGACTGATCTTCCTATAATTTTCTCTTTTTAGTCTCGGAGTATCCCCAATGACCTGGCAACAAATCTACGACCCAATGGGTAGCATGGTTTTATCAACTTTATTGGCTGCCATCCCTGTGGTGGTCATGTTAGTGGGCCTTGGCTTTTTGCATATGAAAGCGCACATTGCAGCGGCAGCAGGTCTGGTGGCCGCATTGGTTGTGGCGATCTTCACTTACGGCATGCCTGTCAGCATGGCCGCCAATGCCGCGCTCTTTGGTGGACTCACCGGTTTGCTGCCGATTGGCTGGATCGTGTTGAACATCATTTTTCTGCACCAACTCACCGAACAAAACGGCAGCTTCAAAATATTGCAAGACTCGATTGCGGGGATTACCGAAGACCGTCGTTTGCAGTTGTTATTGATCGCGTTTGCGTTTGGCGCCTTTTTTGAAGGTGCTGCAGGTTTTGGCACACCGGTTGCCGTGACCGCCGCCATTTTGATTGGACTGGGTTTCTCGCCATTGGCCGCCTCAGGTTTGTCTTTGATTGCGAACACTGCGCCGGTTGCTTTCGGTGCATTGGGCACACCAATTTTGACCTTGGCCAAAGTACACGGCTATGACGCGATGGCCGTCTCTGCGATGGTTGGCCGTCAATTGCCTTTCTTTTCTTTGTTGGTACCGTTTTGGTTGATCTGGGCTTTTGCCGGTCGCAAAGCCATGATGCAAATCTGGCCAGCCATTTTGGTCACGGGAGGCAGTTTTGCCATCATGCAATTCTTGGTGTCTAACTACATCGGCCCAGAATTGGTTGACGTGATCGCCGCGGTGGTTTCCATGACTTGTTTGGTTGGATTTTTGAAAATCTGGCAGCCTGCACAAATCTGGACATCGGTCTCGCTCAAAGGCCATGAGGAAGATGGCGGCGCGTCTCAAGCCGCCCCGACCGTTCACGCGACCCATTCACGTGCTGACGTGATCCGCGCTTGGACACCATGGGCGATTCTGACCGTGTTCATCTTCATATGGGGCTTGCCACCCGTCAAAGAATTTTGGAATGGCATATTTGCGCCGAAATTCCCTTTGGAAGGTTTGCACAACCTGATTGAAAAAATGCCTCCCGTCGTTCCCACCCCTAAGACCGAAGCTGCTATTTACACCTTGAATTTGTTGTCTGCCACTGGCACGGGTATTTTGTTGTCGGCCATCGTGGGCGGTTTGGTCATGAAGTACAACCCGCTGCAACTGGTTCGCATCTTCTTCAATACCTTATGGTTGGTGCGCTATTCATTGCTGACCATCGTCTTGATGTTGGCTTTGGGCTCCTTGACCCGTTACTCTGGCACAGACACCACACTGGGCTTGGCCTTTGCCAACACGGGCATGTTCTATCCCTTCTTTGGCACGCTGATGGGCTGGCTGGGCGTGGCATTGACTGGCTCTGACACGGCATCGAACGTGCTGTTTGGCGGCATGCAAAAAGTGGCTGCCGAGCAATTGGGGCTGTCACCCAACTTGATGGGTGCGGCCAACAGCTCGGGCGGTGTCATGGGCAAAATGGTGGATGCCCAATCGATCGTGGTGGCCTCTACTGCGACACGTTGGTTCAACCATGAAGGCGACATTCTTCGCTATGTGTTCTTCCACTCCATCGCTTTGGCTTGTTTGGTGGGCATTTTGGTCACGCTGCAAGCTTATGTGTTCCCGTTCACCCTGATGGTGGTTCACTGACGTTTGAAGGCAACCGTTCCCTTTGGAACGGTTGCCTGCTCTCAAGTTTCTCCATCCTGTGTCGACCCTCTTGAGATGACAGTTTGCTCATTTATCTCTCAAGGTCAGCCATGAAGACTTCCATCACCCAAAGACTCCTCTTTTTGGTTCTGCTCGCATTGGGAGGATGTGCCGCGCCCCCGACCCTCACCACCCAAGAGGCTGCACCTTTTCATGTGGTCATGGGATCGAACAACTATGGCTACCCTGCCTCGCAAATTCAATTGGTCAGTTCGGTCCAAGGCGAGCGTTTTGAGACCCGCCAAAGCCGATTGCGTTATCCAGAATGCATGTCTGGTTACTTGGAGTTTGTTGAATTCTCAGGTTACCTGGACAGCAGTGCTGTCGCCGCGCTGGGTGGATTGGTTCAAAACATCAAACCTTGCGTCAGAAAAAACGGCAGCCGCGTGGTGTCCCCTGTTTACATGAACTCAGCCCAAGGTGATTTGGCGTTGGGCATGCAAGTGGGTCAATGGTTCAAAACCCAGTCCATTGAGTTGGTGGTGACCGAGGGTCAAGTGTGCGAGTCCGCTTGTGCAGTCGCCTTTTTGGGGGCTTCCTTCAAACGGGTTCAGGCCACAGGCCGCGCTGTGCTGCATTTCAGTGGTGAACTCGGCCGTGGGTTTGACTGCGCCCGTTCAACCGACATGATGCCATTCAAAAGTTATCTGATGGCCGTCAAAGGCAGCCAATCAGGTCAAGCCTTGTATAACCAAGCCTTGACCTATTGCAGAAACGGTAAAGGTTGGGATTTGTCTTGATATGCCAGTGATCGTGATAGCCAACCCCAAAGGGGGATCCGGGAAATCCACCCTGTCCACAAACGTGGCAGGGTTTTTTGCTTCGCGGGGTCACGCTGTCATGTTGGGCGATGCTGATGTCCAACAGTCTTCCAAACTGTGGCTGGATTTGAGACCCGATGCCGCCACCCCAATCGCCACATGGGAATTGCAAGCTGATTTGGTGTTGACGGCCAAGCCACCGCGCGGCACCACCCATGTGGTGATTGACACGCCTGGGGGACTGGGTGGCTGGCGGTTCAAAGAAGTGGTCAGTCGTGCAGACAAGTTGCTGATACCGATCATGCCCAGCATCTTTGACATGTACGCCGCGCAAGCCTTCATCACCCAAGTTCGTGAGATCACCAAAACCACGAAAACCAAACTCGGCATCATCGGCATGCGGGTGGATGAAAGAACGATAGCGGCCAGCAAATTGCGTGAATTCATGGCGAAGTTGGATGTACCGATCGTGGGCTATTTGCGCGACACCCAATACTATTTGCATTTGGCCGCGCACGGCTTGAGCTTGTTTGATATCACGCCGGGCAAAGTAGAGAAAGACCTCCAGCAATGGCAAGTGATTTGCGATTGGCTGGAGAGCTGATCAAGCCAAGAAATTCAAAATTGCTTGCGCGACTTTTGCCGGCGCCTCGCGCTGAGGAAAATGCCCGACACCGGGCAGCAAATGCCTTTCGTACCGGCCACTGAAAAATTTCTCTTTGTTGGCTGAAGTGGCAGGCAAACTGACACCGTCAACAGCGCCATGAAGCATCAAGGTCGGCACATCTAACACCGGGGCGGGATGCAATTTTTTTTCATCTTCCTCGTAATACGGGTCAGCAGGAGCATGACCCCAACGGTGCTGGTAAGAATGCAAAGTCACCTCGGCCCAATCTGAGGTGTTGAACGCCATCGCGGTTTGTTCAAATTCATCTGGCAAATACCAGCCTGTGGGTGCCCAGGTGTCCCACATGCGTTGGGCAAATGCTTTGCCTTCAGCCCTGACCGTGCGTTTACCGCGTTCGGTGGCCATGAACCAGTGGTACCAATACAGCTGGGTTTGTTCCATGCTGAGTGACTGCGAAGGGTCGTTGGTGCCATAGCCGACCGATATCAAAACCATGTGACTGGCAATGCCCGGCATCAAACCACAGGCATTGGCCACGGCACGCGCGCCCCAATCGTGGCCGACCAACACTGGTTGGTTGAGTTTTAACGCCTGCACAAACTCCACCATGTCGCGCCCCAAGGCCGACAACTGTCCGGTTCGCAATGTGTTGTCAGACAAAAAAGTGGTCGGCAGGAACCCACGCAACGCGGGCGCAACCACCCTGTAACCTGCTTGGACCAATTCAGGCACCACATGATGCCAACAGCGAATGCTGTCTGGCCACCCATGTGCCAACACGATGGTTTGACTGGCTTGGGGATTCCATTCCCTGTAACCGATGCGAAGCAAAGAAGTTTCTACAAATTGCATGTCCATGTGATGCGTCTTTTTATCTGAGCAATGGCCCGCGCAAGCAGGCGATGAGTTGAACGTTTTTAAGCACGGTGCCGTATTTGACGATATCCCAATCGGTGTATTTGGTCATGTTGATCAATTTCGCGCCAGTTTGCATTTGTCCTTCATAGCCATACACCGCGCGGTAACGGTAGCGGCTGCGGTCGCAATCGAATTCGACCCATTTGGCGACAGACAACACGTCTTGGGCAGTGGGTGAACCGTAATTGGTCAGCATCCAAATGGTGGAATTTCTGTTTTTGTTTTGCACCAAGGTGGAACGGTCGATCAACACCGTGTCGCCATCCAAATTGGAAAAGTACGACCACTCTGCCAACACGGCCGAATGGAAACCAAAGCCAATGACAAACAGCCAAAGCCTTGACCAACACCTGACCCCCGTTTGAAAGCGTCCGGCCGTCACGAAGAATCAGTTGGGAGCAGCGGGTAGACGCGGCACCTTGGCGAAGTCTGAAGGTATGTCACCAGTCAACGACTCCAAGAAACTGACGATCTGAGTCACTTCTTCTTCAGACAGTTGTTTGCCCAATTGCAATTGCGCCATGACTTTGACCGCTTGAGGCAATGTCTCGACTGATCCGTCATGAAAGTAAGGGGCCGTGACTGCCACGTTACGAAGTTGGGGCACCTTGAAGATAAACGCATCCGCTTCGTTCTTGGTGTCATGGAATCGGCCCTTGTCATAGCCTTTGAATGCATCTTTGGGTGTGCTGCCCGTGACCTGCCAGTAATCTTGCGTGATACCAAATTTTTGGTAAGTTTGACCGCCGACAGTCACACCATTGTGGCAACCAGCACAGCCTGTGCTGATGAATTTTTCGAGACCAAGTTTGGCTGATTTAGACAATGCTTGTGCATCGCCTTTCAAGAAACGGTCGAACGGGGCAGGCGTCAAAAGTGTTCTTTCAAATGCACCAATGGCCCGGCTCCAATTCTCGACACTGACAGGTTTGGCGTCAGCAGGGTAAGCCGCTTTGAACAGCGGCATGTAACCCAACTTGGTGAGTTTGGTTTCCACTTGCTCGTTGCTGGTGTTGCCATAAGCCACAGGGCTTAACAATGCTTTATAGGCCTGTTCTTCCACACTGGCGCGGTTGCCACCGTAATGCTGGGCGACCAACAAAGACGTGTTGAAAACCGTTGGGGCATTGCGCGGCAGCACCTTGCCCTGAATACCCACCGACAAAGCCAGCGCATCGGCGCCATGGTAGGCAGCGTTATGGCATGTGACACAGCCGAGTCTACCGTCCGATGACACCCTGGTTTCGTAAAAAAGTGCTTTCCCCAGAGCGACACGCAACGGTGTGAGTTCAGTGTTCTCAAGCGCATCGGTCGAGGGCAACGGTTTGAACAAGGCATTGGCTTTGCTGATCAGCGCTTTGTCATCGTTGTCAGACAAAGCTGACAAGGGCACGCTCAAAGCACCCAACACCGAGGCACATACCGCCGCGCTCACCCATGCCCATTTTTTTGACTGATTCATATGTACCTTTAAAACAATCCCACAATGTTTCCCGCGTCGTCAATGTCAATCGCATGCGCCGACGGCACTTTGGGCAAGCCCGGCATGGTCATGACATCGCCGCACACCATCACCACAAATTCAGCCCCTGCGGCCAAACGGACTTCCCTGATGTGCAAAGTGTGGCCGGTGGGCGCGCCCAATGCTTTTGCATCGGTAGAGAATGAATATTGGGTTTTGGCGATGCAAATGGGGTAATGACCGTAACCCTGCTCTTGCAGCTTATCAATCAGGGTTTTCGCTTTGGCATCGGCTGAAATACCTTGCGCGCCATAAATTTTTTGCGCCACCGTGTTGGCCTTGTTCCACAAGCTGTCTTTTTCGTCGTAGACAAATTGAAACTGATTGGGTTGTTCACACAAATCCACCACCACATTTGCCAAATCGACTGCCCCCGCGCCACCGTGGGCCCAGTGCTTGGCAACCACCACTTTGGCACCGTATTGCGCACACGCTTTTTCCAGCAAAGCTATTTCAGCTGCCGTGTCCTCGGTGCGGTGGTTGATGGCCACCACGCATGGCAAACCATAGTGGGTTCGGATGTTGTGTAAGTGCTTTTGCAAATTGACCATGCCTTTTTCAAGCGCCGGTAAATTTTCAGCAGCCAACTCTTTGACCGCGACACCTCCGTGGTATTTCAATGCTCTGACCGTCGCTACCAAAACCACCGCCGAGGGCTGCAAGCCGGACTTTCTGCATTTGATGTCAATGAATTTTTCAGCACCCAAATCCGCACCAAAACCAGCTTCGGTCACCACGTAATCGGCCAGTTTGCTGGCCGTTGCGGTGGCAATCACCGAATTGCAGCCGTGTGCAATATTGGCAAATGGGCCGCCGTGAATGAACGCCAGGTTGTTCTCCAACGTTTGTGCAATATTGGGAGCCAATGCATCTTTCAATAACGCCGCCATCGCACCGTGGGCTTGTAAATCGCTGGCCAACACAGGCACGCCGTCGGTGTTGTAGGCGACCACGATTCGACCCAAGCGCTGCTTCAAGTCAGACAAACTGGTTGCCAAACAAAAAATGGCCATCACCTCAGAGGCCACCACAATGTCGAAACCATCTTCTCGGGGCACGCTGTTGGCCGTGCCGCCCAGCCCCACCACCATCTGACGCAATGCACGGTCATTCATGTCAATGACGCGTTTCCAACTGATGCGTCTGGTGTCAATCTTCAATGCATTTCCGTGGTGAATGTGGTTGTCCAACATGGCAGACAACAAATTGTGGGCAAGACCGATGGCCCCGAAGTCACCGGTGAAATGCAAGTTGATGTCTTCCATGGGCACCACTTGTGCCATGCCACCCCCAGTTGCACCACCCTTCATGCCGAACACGGGGCCGAGTGAGGGTTCTCGCAAACAAATCAAACTTTTTTTGCCGATCTTGCAAAGCGCATCACCCAAGCCCACCGTGGTAGTGGTCTTGCCCTCTCCGGCAGGTGTCGGTGAAATGGCTGTGACCAAAATCAATTTGGAATTTTTTCTGGCGGGCAGCTGGTCAATGTATTTGAGTGAAAGTTTGGCTTTGTGATGACCATAGGCGTATAAATGCTCGTCCGATATGCCAAGGTATTGTTGGGTTAGTTCGGGAATACGTTTCAAAGTAGCTGCTTGGGCTATTTCAATATCACTTTTCATGGTGAATAGGTGTGAGTAGTAAATAGGCAAGTTTACGACAGCAGCACAAGAGGACATAATTGCCCCACGTCAGGAGAAGTCAATGAAAACCTTCCTCGTATTTTTCATGTCATTTTCAGTGGTTTCTGCATGGGCTCAATCCAATTTGGGTGTCAGCTTTCGATGGAACATCGCTCACCATTGTTCAAACACCTCGCCTGTGATCAAGCTAAAAAATATCCCGCCGGGCACGGTGAGCCTGAAAGTCCAGATGGTGGACTTGGACAACAAAAACCATGACCACGGCGGCGCAACCCTGAACAAGCCAGAGGGTTTTCCTGCAGAGTTTGAGATTGAGGCTGGTGGCTTAGACAAATACAGCGGGCCGTGTCCTGAAAATTTCACCACTTTGGGCCACGAATACCAGTTCAATGTGTCTGCCTTGAATAACGAAAACAAAAACTTGGCCACCGGCTCAGCCAAAGCCACCTTTTCTGCCAAATTTGTGATCCTGCAAGGCGTCATCGGTAACCAATGAACGAACAGCTCATGAAACACACTTCCATCACGTTGGTCACTGGCGGCGCAAGCGGTATCGGTGCCGCCTGTGTCAAACACCTGATTCACATCGGCCACCAGGTGGTTGTCATGGACCTGCCCGCCTCTGCCAGCTCATGCCACCCAGACGCCATCGGGTTCGTGGCTTGTGATGTCACCGACGAAACGGCATTGCGCGCCAGTTTGGCACAGATAGAAAGTTCACATGGACCGGTGAATGGCTTGGTCAACAGCGCGGGCATCTTGCAACATCGACTCACCCCCGATCAATTGACCATGCGCGAATGGGAACAAGTGTTGAACGTGGATTTTCGAGGCACCTATTTATGCTGCGCCATTTTTGGTCAAGCCATGGTGCAACGCCGCCAAGGTGCGATCGTCAATTTGGCGTCAATCGCTGGCATGCGCTCAAACCCATTGCATGCCTATGCACCTGCCAAAGCCGCTGTGATTTCCATGACCGCTGGGCTGGCTGCTGAATGGGGACGAACGGGTGTTCGTGTGAACGCTGTTTCACCGGGCTACACCCGCACCGAAGCATTGCAAGCGGCGATTGACCGAGGTGATCGAGACCCCAAAGATTTGATGTCGCAAGCCGCCATGGGCCGCTTGGTAGAGCCCCATGAAGTGGCGGTGGCGGTGGCTTTTTTGTTGTCGCCCGAAGCGACGGCGATCACAGGGATTAATTTGCCTGTCGATGCAGGCTGGTTGGCAGGGTCTACCTGGCAAACCTACGGTGGTGTGCCACCTGCTCAGTGAAAGGTTTGATTCGTCATTTCCTGAACCAAATCTTGGTACAGGTCGTGGTATTCGTTCGTTGTCATGAAAGTTTCGCCAGAAGTCAACGGGCCATCACCATTGACAAATGGTTTTGACAGCACCGGGTCTGCAAGCCATTTTTGATCAAACGCGTATTTCATGCACGCCCGAAAAGTCACCAGACACGATTGGATTTTTCGCGCCTGCATGCCCTGTGCTTCCAATACATAAACAAATTTTTGCAGCCTTTCTGGACGAATGTCATTGAGCATTTGCCATCCAAAAAAGGCCAAGAGCTGTTCGCTCAAATGGGCGATGCGGGCATTGAACACAGCGCCTGACAACATCGAAGATTGTGACGACACATAGCGCATGGCCAATTCATTAAAGCTCATGGCTTTGATGACGTCGATGTCAGCTTTATCCACGCCCGACTGCACCAAAATGTCTTTGAGCACATCGGCCACTTCATCAAAGTGCATGCCGTGGATATGGTATTTGGCATGCGCTGTGTACATGTCACGGCCTGTGTAAATTTCAGCTGGCTTGCCCATCACAAAGGCGATGTATTTGACAGTGTGCTCAGCCAATTGAGCCATGTCCACCCCTTCAAAATAAGACGCCAAATGCGCCCTCGCCATGATCTCTTTGTGAAATGCCCGCACGATTTTTGAAATGGTGGGCACACCACCGTACTTGTCAAACAAAGTGACATTCGACACAGGCGGGCTGGCCTCGGCGGGTGTGGTTGCAACCGAGGAGTTTTCAGCAGTGGGAGAAATTTTCTTACTGGGTCCAAATGCAGATGGGGTTGAGGCGTAGAAGTCTCTGCCACCGCACTTCGAACAGCGCAGGGGTTTGGGACTGTCGTCAGCCAACCCACATTTGGTACAAACCATCACGGCCATGATTCAAAAATCCTGTTGATACTTATCAAAATTCACAAACCAAGTGAGCTTAAGGTTTATTGACGATGTCAGCAAAGCATTTTTGTATGACTGTGGGGCTAAACATGCGAGGCAGGTTGATAAACCCATGAACATAAATAAAAAGGGTTAGTTCCTTGTGAGAACTAACCCTTGGCTGGTTTGGTCGGCGTGGCGGGATTCGAACTCGCGACCCCTTGCACCCCATGCAAGTGCGCTACCAGGCTGCGCTACACGCCGAAATGAAAGATTATAGCCCTGTGACCGCTCTGAATTAATCGAGCAAGCCGCGTATTTCAAACAATTCTTGGCGCAGCAGTTGCAAACGGTTGGCATCGTTGTCAGACAAGTTACTGGCCCAAGGATCTTCCGCTTTGGTTTCGTTCAACGCCAAGTTGTCTTCCAATTCTTCAATGCCATGCAGCATGACCTCACCTGCTCGTTTTTTGTCACGCTCAAGTTGAACCAGTTCTTGCAACTTGTTGCGCGCACCACTGATGGTGAAGCCTTGTTCGTACAACAAGTCTCTGATGCGTCTGATCATCAGCACTTCATGGTGTTGGTAATAACGGCGATTGCCACGGCGCTTCATGGGTCGCAATTGCGTGAATTCCTGTTCCCAATAGCGCAGCACGTGTGGTTTAACGCCACACAACTCGCTCACCTCACCAATGGTGAAGTAGCGTTTGGCTGGAATGGATGGGAGAGAATTCTCCATGGAATCAATCGGTTTCAAAGGGTTTTAGAGGTTACACGAAGACCTGCGTGATTCAAAGCATATCGACTTGAAAATTCAAAATTAGAGCAAATAAAAACGTTTTCTTCCAACATTTCAAAGGTTTTACAACCTAGTTAGAACCGGCAGCAACAAAAAATTGCGCCAAAAGTTTTCTTATTGCACCGCCTCTGACGTGGCACCTTGGATTTGCTCTTTGAGTTTTTGGCTGGCGTGAAAGGTAACGACACGGCGAGCTTTGATGGGAATGGTTTCTCCCGTGCGTGGATTGCGTCCGGGGCGGGGGGCCTTGGTGCGAATTTGGAAATTTCCAAACCCTGAGATTTTGACGTCCTCCCCATCGACCAATTGCTTGGCAATCAAGTCAAAAAAAGCATCAATCATGTCTTTGGATTCGCGCTTGTTCAACCCAATTTGCTGAAACAACAATTCAGCAAGCTGTGCCTTGGTCAACGCAGGTGTTTCAATGGTTTCAAAAGACAGGTTCATGGCAAGGGCTCCTTCAAGCGCGCAATCTGGCTGAGAGTTGACGGCTGAGGTTGTCGACGACAGATTGAATCACCCCATCAATTTGCGCGTCGGTGAGTGTATGTTCATCTGTGCTTTGCAATGACAACCTGACCGCCATGCTTTTCTCTCCTGCCTGTACAGATGCGTCCGGCTTCGAAGGCCGATACACATCGAACAAGACTGCATTTTTCAACAATCGGCTGTTGTCAGCCTGACGGATGCAATCCATCAACACATCGTGCGTGACATCTTCTTTCACCACAATGGCCAAATCGCGCTCGACCGGGTGCAAACGGGACACAGCTTGGGCGTGTGGCACAGGATGGCGCAATACCGCGTCCATGTCCAATTCGAACAACACGGGCGCATGCACAAACCCCCATTGCTGTCGCCATTGAGGATGGAGTTCGCCTATCCAGCCAATGGCTTGGCCTGCTGAGTGGATGCGAGCACAACGCCCCGGGTGCAGCGCGGGGTGTTGAGCCGCTTCAAAGGTCAAAGCATGCCCAGTCATCAGGCGGCACACATCGGATTTCACGTCGAAGAAATCACTCAACTTGTCTGAATCATTCCAACCCAATGGCAACAAGGGGCCATAAGCCAAACCTGCCATCAGCACTGGTTGGTGAATGCCTTTGACCGTTTGCAAGCTGTCTTCAATGGATTCGTCACGCCTGAATACCCTGCCCGATTCAAAAATACGCACACGGTACGCTTTGCGATCAAGGTTGAATTTGGCGACTTGCAACAACGAGCCCATCAGCGACGAACGCATCACATTCATTTGACTGGCGATCGGGTTCAACAGTTGTATGGGCCGGTTGTTGCCTGCGAGCGTGTGTTCCCATTGCTCGTCCACAAAACTGAAATTGATGGTTTCCTGGTAGCCCAAGTCTGCCAGTTGCCGCCGGACAGCAAACCCATGCCGCTGGTTTTCAGGTTTGATCTTCGGGGTAATGGGTGCGTGTGGTGGTGTGTCTGGCAAATGATCGAATCCCACCATTCGCGCGATTTCTTCAATCAGGTCTTCTTCAATTTTCAAATCGAAGCGGTATGAAGGGGGATGAACCATGAGCTTGCCTGGCGATTGCGCCACTTCCAAGCCCAGCGCAAGCAATGCCTCTGCCATGGTTTGCTGAGCGATGTCTGTGCCCAGTACTTTGTTCGCACGGGCCACCCTGACGGTCACAGGTGAAACGGTAGGCATGTTGGTTGGATGATCATCCACAGGACCAACAGTGGTTTGCGCGGTGCCGCAAACAGACAAAATCAGTGACGTCAAATGCTCCAAGTGCGCCACGGTGGTTTCGGGGTCAACGCCGCGTTCAAACCGGTGACCCGCATCGGTCGAAAAATTGAAGCGCCTAGAACGCCCTGCGATGGCTGCTGGCCACCAAAATGCCGCTTCTACATAAATGTCTTGGGTGCTGTCAGACACAGCGGTGGCAGCACCGCCCATGATGCCCGCCAGCGATTCCACTTGGTTGTCGTCTGCGATCACGCCCACTTTGTCATCCAACGACACTGTTTGGCCATTGAGCAGTTCCAAGCGTTCGCCCTGCTTGGCCCATCTGACATGCAAACCGCCGTGGATTTTTTTCAAATCAAAAATATGCGAGGGTCTGCCGTACTCAAACATCACATAGTTCGAAATGTCCACCAGTGCGCTGATGCTGCGCTGGCCGCAGCGTTCCAATCGTTGCACCATCCAATCGGGTGTTTGAGCTGCTGTGTTCAGTGACTTGATGATTCGACCGCTGAAGCGTCCACACAAATCAGGGGCAGCCACTTGAACGGGCAATACCTCTTTAACGGTGCTGGCCACGCTGTTAAACGATGGCGCTTTCAAGGGGCTGCGTGTCAACGCTGACAATTCGCGGGCGACCCCGTACACGCTCAAACAATGTGCGAGGTTAGGGGTCAATTTCAGTGTGAACAAGGTGTCGTCGAGTTTCAGAAGCTCTCGGATGTTGAGACCGGGTTTGGCCTCTGAAGACAACTCCATCAGCCCTTCACCGTCTTGCGAGATTTTCAATTCACGTGAAGAACACAACATGCCTTGGCTCTCAACACCCCGCAATTTACCCAGCTTGATGGTGAACGGTTTGCCATCTTCTGCGGGAGGCAATTGCGCACCCACCATGGCACACGGCACTTTGATGTCCACGCGCGCGTTGGGCGCGCCGCAAACAATGGAAAGCGGCTGAGCTTGACCCACATCCACCTTGCAGATGCGTAAACGGTCAGCGTCAGGGTGCTTCTCTACACTCAGTATGTGACCCACCACCACATGGCTGAAGAAAGGTGCAACGGGTTGCAAATCCTCCACCTCTAAACCCGCCATGGTCAAGGTGTCAGCCAATTGCTGTGTCGTCAGGGGTGGATCGCAAAATTCGCGCAACCAGGATTCAGGAAACTGCATGAATACGCCTTGAGAAAATCATTGGAACTGGCTTAAAAAACGAATGTCGCCGTCAAAAAACAGCCGCAAATCGTTCACGCCATAGCGCAACATGGTCAATCGGTCAGGGCCCATGCCAAACGCAAATCCCATGAACCGCTCCGGATCCAAACCCATGTTTCGAATGACATTCGGGTGGACTTGACCAGAACCGGCCACCTCTAGCCAACGGCCCGCCAACGGTCCGTCTGGAAACTGGATATCGATTTCAGCGCTGGGTTCGGTGAACGGAAAGAAGCTGGGACGGAAACGCAAAACCAGATGGTCGTTTTCAAAAAAGGCGTGACAAAAATCGGTGAACACCACTTTCAAATCTTTGAAGCTGATGTTTTCACCAATCCACAAACCCTCACACTGGTGAAACATGGGCGAATGGGTGGCGTCACTGTCGACACGGTAAGTGCGTCCAGGGGCAATGACGCGAATTTCTGGCATGGTTTGACCTGCGTCCAACCGGTCACGGTAGGTTTGCACATGCGCCATCGCATGGCGAATTTGCATGGGACTGGTATGGGTGCGCAACAAATACCCGCCCTCAACGTAAAACGTGTCGTGCATCGAGCGTGCAGGATGGTCCTCTGGGGTATTGAGTGCGGTGAAATTGAACCAATCGGTTTCGATTTCAGGCCCTTGCGCCACGTCAAAACCCATCGATGTGAAGATCTGTTCGATGCGCTCAAGGCTGAGCGACACCGGATGCAGTCCACCCTGCGACATCGCATGGCTGGGCAAACTGACATCAAAGGTTTCTGCTTTCAACTGCGCTTGCAACTCGGCTTGGGCCAATTGCTGGCGGCAATCGTTCAAGGCTTGCTCAATGGTTTGCTTGGCAGCGTTGATCAAAGCACCCTGCGTTTTTTTGGCTTCGATGTCCAGAGAGGACAAGCCTTTCATCAGCATGGTCAAGTGCCCAGCCTTTCCCAAAAATTGGGCCTTGGCATTCTCCAACTCTGCGGGTGATGAACACGCTGCAAACAGTTGTTTCGCCTGCTTCACCAAGGAATCGAGCTCGTTCATATCTTGTCTCTGCTGCAAATGAAGAAGGGATTGAAGCTTATGAAACCTCAATCCCTTGGGATCAACCTAGCCTGAGAATCAGGTCAGATGTGTCAACACCTGATCAAGCGGCCAATTTGGCTTTGACTTGGTCAACGATGTGACCAAATGCGGCTTTGTCGTGGACCGCGAGGTCAGCCAACATCTTGCGGTCAATCTCGATGGCTGCTTTGCGCAAACCATTGGCGAATTGGCTGTATGTGATGCCGAATTCACGGGCAGCTGCGTTGATACGCGCAATCCAGAGTTGGCGAAACACACGTTTTTTGGCACGGCGGTCACGGTAGGCGTATTGCCCAGCTTTCATGACCGCTTCTTTGGCGATCCGATAGACGTTACCGCGGCGACCACGGAATCCTTTGGCAAGTGCCAATACTTTTTTGTGTCTGGCGCGAGCCGTCACACCACGTTTTACGCGAGGCATATCAAATTCTCCTTGTTCGTCCGTTGATCACAAGCCAGCCATGGGCAGCATTTGCGCCATGTGACCCATATTGGTTTCATGCACACCGGTAGGACCACGCAAATGGCGTTTGTTTTTGGTGGTCTTTTTGGTCAGGATGTGCCGCTTGAAGGCTTGGCCGCGTTTGACGGTGCCACCTGGACGGACGCGAAAGCGCTTTTTAGCGCTGCTTTTGGTTTTCATTTTGGGCATGTGGATGCTCCTGTTTGTTGTGCTCGTGAGGCGCTGCGAACCTGACGCAGACTTGTTAGCCCCGAGACACTTGTTTGCGTGGCCTTTTACGCTGCAGCTGCTTGCGCAGTTTCAGCGGCGGGTTTGGCTACGCTACCCGGTTTTTTCTTGCCCGGCGCGATCATCATGACCATTTGCCGACCTTCCAGTTTGGGGAACTGTTCAACCACGATCAGGTCAGCCAGTTCATCCCGAATTCTTTGCAACAACGCCATGCCGATTTCTTGGTGGGTGATTTCTCTGCCCCTGAACCGCAAGGTGATTTTGCATTTGTCACCGTCATCCAAAAACCGCTTGATGTTCCTCAACTTGATGTTGTAGTCACCATCGTCTGTGCCCGGGCGGAACTTGATTTCCTTGACCTCGATCACTTTTTGTTTGGACTTGGCTTCAGCTGCTTTTTTCTGCTCTTGGTACTTGAATTTGCCGTAATCCATCAACCTGCAAACCGGTGGCACAGCGGTCGGTGAAATTTCAACCAGATCTACATCCAGTTCCCCCGCCATTCGCAGGGCTTCAGCAAGACTCAAAATGCCGATGGCTTCGTTATTCGGGCCGCTGACGCGGACTTCGGGAGCCATGATTTCCCGATTAAGGCGGTGTTTGCGTTCCTCGCGTTGACGGCGATCGCGAAATTCAGTAGCGATGGTTCAATCCTTCAAAAAAACACTGATAAATCAGCAGACACACCGTGCAGTTGACGCCAGCCAATGACCATGTCAGTGCTTGGAGTCAATGTCAGAGGCTAACTTTTGGGAGAAAGCTTCCAGTGTCATGACCCCGAGGTCGGTATTTCCTCGGGCACGAACTGCAACGGTACCAGCCGCCATCTCCTTGTCACCCATGACGAGGATATACGGCAGCTTTTGCATTGAATGCTCTCGTATTTTATACGTGATTTTCTCGTTTCGGAGGTCATAAACCACTCTAAACCCTTGATTTTTCAGTTTTTTCACGACACTGAGGGCATATTCGGCCTGCGCATCGGTGATATTGAGCACAGCCACCTGCAATGGCGCCAGCCAAACCGGCAGGGCGCCGGCATGCTGTTCAATCAAAATCCCGATGAACCGCTCCAAACTGCCAACGATGGCTCGGTGAAGCATGATCGGGCGGTGGCGGGCACCATCCTCACCCACATAAGCCGCGTCCAAGCGCTCAGGCATATTGGGGTCGACTTGAATCGTGCCGCATTGCCATTCACGGCCGATGGCGTCTTTGAGCGTGTATTCGATTTTGGGGCCATAAAAAGCGCCCTCGCCCGGCAAATACTCAAATTGACAACCTGAAGCCTTCAAGCCTTCAGCCAAAGCGTTTTCTGCGCGGTCCCAACTTTCTTCTGTTCCGATTCTTTTTTCGGGTCGGGTTGACAACTTGTAAATGATGTCATTGAAACCGAAATCTTTGTAGACTTTTTGCAGCAAAGTGGTGAACGCGATCACTTCCGACTGGATTTGTTCTTCGGTACAAAAAATGTGTCCATCGTCTTGGGTGAACGCACGCACACGCATGATGCCGTGAAGGCCGCCGGAAGGCTCATTGCGGTGGCATTGACCAAACTCACCCAAACGCAAAGGCAGGTCACGGTAGCTTTTGATGCCTTGGTTGTAAATGATGATGTGACCCGGGCAGTTCATCGGTTTGAGCGCAAAGTCCCGTTTTTCAGACTCCGTGACAAACATGTTTTCGCGGTATTTGTCCCAGTGGCCGGTTTTCTCCCACAAACCTTGGTCCAATATTTGAGGCGCTTTGACTTCTTGGTACCCATTTTGGCGGTAGACCTGACGCATGTATTGCTCAACCTCTTGCCAGAGCGTCCAACCTTTGGGGTGCCAGAACACGGTGCCAGGCGAGTGCTCATCGATGTGAAACAAATCGAGTTCACGCCCCAGTTTGCGGTGATCTCTTTTTTCAGCTTCTTCGAGTTGGGTTAAATACAGTTGTAAATCTTCTTTGCTGGCCCAAGCGGTGCCATAGATTCGCTGCAGCATTTCATTTTTGCTGTCACCTCGCCAATAAGCACCTGCAACCTTCATGAGTTTGAAATGCTTGAGTTTGCCCGTGCTTGGTACATGAGGGCCACGGCACAAGTCTTCAAATTCGCCTTCGCGGTACAGACTGACATCTTCATTGGCGGGAATGCTTTGGATGATTTCTGCCTTGTAGTGCTCACCCAAAGATTTGAAATAGGCCACCGCTTCATCGCGCGGAAGTACTCGGCGAACAACCTGCTCGTCTTTGTTGGCCAGTTCAGACATGCGTTTTTCGATCGCCGTCAAATCGTCTGGCGTGAAGGGCCGCTCAAAAGAAAAGTCGTAATAGAACCCGTTTTCAATCACTGGCCCAATGGTGACTTGCGCTTGAGGAAACAAAGACTTCACCGCATAAGCCAGCAAATGCGCGGTTGAATGCCGAATCAACTCGAGGCCATCGGCCTCCTTGGCGGTGATGATCGACAACTTGGCGTTTTGGGTCAGCGTGAAAGAGGTGTCAACCAATTGACCATCGACCTTGCCGCCCAAAGCGGCTTTGGCCAAACCGGCGCCAATGGATGCCGCCACTTCTGCCACGGTCACAGGACTGGGATACTCGCGCAACGAACCATCGGGTAAGGTGATTTGAACCATGTGTCTCAATGAAAAGTAAAAGGCGCGGGAAAAGCCGCGCCATCGATGCAGAAAACCTGACAACTTATTGATTTTCCCATAAAAAAACCCGGCCTAAGCCGGGCTTGCGCAAGTGCAAAAGATCAGTGGAACTGCTCTTCTTCGGTGGAACCTGCCAATGCTTTCACACTGGATGAGCCGCCTTGAATCACGGTGGTCACATCATCAAAATAACCTGCACCCACCTCTTGCTGGTGCGACACAAAGGTATAGCCTTGCTCACGCGCGGCAAATTCAGGCTCTTGGACCATGTTCACATAGTGCTTCATGCCTTCACCATTGGCATACGCGTGGGCGAATTGGAAGGTGTTGAACCAATTGATGTGGATACCGGCCAATGTGATGAACTGGTACTTGTAGCCCAGCGCTGACAAATCTTCTTGGAAAGAAGCGATTTGTTTGTCATTCAAATTTTTCTTCCAATTGAATGAGGGTGAGCAGTTGTAAGACAGCAATTTGCCGGGACAAGCGGCATGAACAGCTTGGGCAAATTCACGTGCAAACCCAATGTCTGGCACGCCGGTTTCACACCACACCAAATCGGCATAGGGCGCATACGCCACACCACGGCTGATCGCTTGCTCCAAACCGTTTTTGACACGGTAAAAACCTTCCTGGGTACGCTCGCCAGTCAAGAAAGGCTTGTCGTTCGCATCGTGGTCTGAGGTGATCAGGTTGGCGGCTTCGGCGTCGGTGCGGGCAAGCACGATGGTTGGCACGCCCATGACATCGGCTGCAAAACGCGCTGCGATCAATTTTTCACATGCTTCTTGGGTTGGCACCAGCACCTTGCCACCCATGTGGCCGCATTTTTTGACAGCGGCCAGCTGGTCTTCAAAATGCACACCTGCTGCGCCCGACGCAATCATGTTTTTCATCAATTCAAACGCATTGAGCACGCCACCAAAACCAGCCTCTGCGTCTGCAACGATAGGCAAAAAGTAATCGATGAAATCTTTGTGCCCTGGCTCAATGCCCCTGCCCCATTGGATTTCATCCGCACGCTTGAACGTGTTGTTGATGCGACGAACCATCGTGGGCACGGAGTCGTAGGCATACAAAGACTGGTCCGGGTACATGGTTTCTGACGTGTTGCCATCGGCCGCTACCTGCCAACCGGACAGGTACACCGCTTCCAAACCCGCCTTGGCCTGCTGCATGGCTTGGCCAGCACTGATGGCGCCAAACGCATTGACATAGCCCTTTTTAGAACCGCCATTGATCTTGTCCCAGAGCTTTTCTGCCCCACGCTTGGCCAAGGTATGTTCAATGTGCATGCTGCCGCGCAAACGAACCACATCTTCTGCGGTGTAACCACGCTTGACACCTTTCCATCGTGGGTTGTTGGCCCAGTCTTTCTCAATTTCAGCGATTTGTTGTTGGCGATTCAAAGGATTTTTTGACATTTCAGAGCTCCAGCGTGTTGAGATTCAGGA
>RFYK01000201.1 GCA_009925585.1 Betaproteobacteria bacterium
GATCACCACAGAAGCCGTGGCAGAAGTGACGTTGCCTGTCAATGTGACCCGTGCAACTTGCTCCACCGCGTCCCCATTGTCCAAACCAAAACTGGCGGCGGACAGGTCCTTGACATTCGAGTCATACCAGACTGCCAAGTTGCGACCGTCTGATGTCAAAGTCACGCCGTTGCCATTGTCGGTAGCGGTGACACCATGTGTGCCGGTGTAGGTATTGATGGCTTCCACCACTTTGGTGCGTCTGGCCGTACCGGTTTCATCCTGCGTGAACAGCACTTGAATTTCGGTGCCATTGACGAACAAAGAATGGTAGGTGTCTTGGCTGAGCACCGGCACGCTGGTGTCGGTGACGCTGCCTTTGGCCTGTGCGCCGTTGGCAATCGCTCTGACACCGGTCACCGGTGTTTGTGAATTGATGGCCGCGGCAATTGCAATCGCGCTGGCGCTGCGGTCACTGCTGGTCGGGCCCGTGGGTGAATAGGTATCGTCGCCTGCTTTGCTGGGCGGGATCTTCACGCCGTTGATCACCAAATCGTCCATGCCCAAAGGTTTGAAGCTGGCGCTGGCGCTCTCGACTTCATTGGCCGTGGTCATGGTGCCCGCGGTTGAACTCTTTGAAGTGGTCAGGGTAAAGCTGGTGCCGGGATCATCCGCAGTCAAGAGCAACTCGCCGGCGGTCCTGCCTGCCTTGGCGGTGACTTTCAAATCGCTGTCGGCGTTGATCAAACTGACCAAGCCATCGCGAACTGCTTGTGCGGTTGTGCCGCTTGCGGTGTAGGTATAGGTGCTGCCGTTGATGACCACAGAGAATGTGTCTGCGCTGACAATCGTCCCGCCGATCACCAAGCTGTCGACCTGTGCCACCGATGGCGCGACGATGTCGCGCACACTGGTGTTGGTCACCGCTTGGTTGCGGGTGAAATTGCCCTCGATCAATCCGGCACGGGTGATGTCACCAGTGGAGTCAGAGCTCAACACCACAGGGGTGGGGATTTTCGATTCCAATGAAATGGTGCTGGCCTGTACACCTTGGCGCAAACCAATGCGTGAACCGAAATCGTCATCGTTGGCAGATGTCTCGAAACTCACTTCAATGTTGCGACCATCGGCGGCGACCAGGGTCACGCCTTTGGTGTCAGAACCCGTGTCAATCGCTTTGACACCGGTTTTGTCGCTGATCAGGTTGATGGCCTTGACCACATCGGCGCGGGTGGCGCGTGTGTTGTTCAATGTCGTGGTGATGTTCGCACTGGCGTAGCCATTGATGAACACCAATCCTTTGAGCACCGAGGTGCCAGACATGGCCTTGCCGGTCATCACGTTTTGGTTGACCTTGGCGTACACGCCGGTGCCAGCGGTAGAGGTGAAGTTTTCTTCCACCACATCCACCACCCCGGTCAAACCGGTGGAGCCTGCTGAAATGCTGGTGTTAGAGATGTTGCCTTCGGAAGGCTTGTAAGTGATGGTCAGCGCAGAGTTGCCAGCGGTGTAGCTGACAGTGCGTCCGCTGGACTCGTCAAACAGACTGCTTGCCTTCAAGGCGGCTGCAATTTTGGCCGTGGCTTTGGCAGAGGTGTTGTCCAATGCGTCCAGCGTCACGCTCACGCCGCCCACGGTCAACGTGCCCGCGGTGGGTGTGCCACTGAATGTGAGCATTTGCGATTCACCGCGAGTCACGCCGGTGGCGTTGGCCATGCGGTTGATGGCCGCAGCTTTGGCGATGGCACTGCCGGAGGCGTTATTGGCTGGTGAGAACGGGTCGTCACCGGCGTGCGAGGCGCCAATTTCAATGCCATTGATTTGCAAGTCACCTGCGCGAAGCGCTGGGATGCTGCCGGCCACATCGACCGAGTAGCTGAAACTTCTGGAACTCAATGCAGATGCAGCGCCCGTTGACGTGGCAAATGTGTAAACCAAATCTTTGGAAATCACCTCGGCGTTCGATCCGCTGTTAGCAAAAAAGCTGATCGAGCTGGCCGG
>RFYK01000202.1 GCA_009925585.1 Betaproteobacteria bacterium
ATGTATGCCAAGCTCACTGCATTTGCTGTGAGCTCTTTCATTGTGGGCGTGGCGGGTGCGTTGTGGGCTTTTATTTATCTGGGTGCGTGGGAGCCTGCGGCCTTCTCCGTAGACTTTTCATTCAAGCTGTTATTTATGGTGATCATTGGCGGCTTGGGCTCTATTGCTGGGGGCTTTTTGGGTGCGGCTTTTATTGTGGTGTTGCCAATTGCACTCAACCGCTTTTTACCTTGGTTTGCAGACTTGTTTGGTTTTGAGGCTTCTACCGCCGCAGCATCCCATGCGGAGCTCATGATCTTTGGTGGGTTGATCGTCTGGTTTTTGATTGTCGAACCGCACGGCCTCGCCAAGCTATGGGCTACCAGCAAACAAAAATTGCGTTTGTGGCCTTTTCCGCATTAGTTTTTCGTCCCGTGCTTTTTACAACATTTAACAGGAGATAGATCGTATGAAACTTAGTCAATTCATGATGGCTGCTACCGTAGCGGTTGCTGCAGTCAGCGCCACCACAGGCACTGCCTGGGCGCAAGCCAAAGAGCAGTTTTTCCCATTGCTGTCTTACCGCACAGGGCCTTACGCACCTAATGGTGTGCCTTGGGCAAACGGCAAACAAGACTACATCAAGATGATCAACGCCCGCGATGGCGGTATCAATGGTGTGAAGTTGACATATGAAGAATGCGAAACAGGCTACGCAACAGACCGCGGCGTTGAATGCTATGAGCGTTTGAAAAGCCGTCCTGGCGTCTCATTGTTTGACCCACAGTCCACCGGCATTACTTTTGCGCTGACTGAAAAAGCCCCCGCCGACAAAATGCCTTTGGTTACTTTGGGTTACGGCCTTTCTGTTGCGCAAGATGGTTTGGCATTCAAATGGAACTTCCCATTGATGGGCCATTACTGGACTGGTGCAGACATCCTGATCCAACACATTGGTAAAGGTGCGGGTGGTTTAGACAAACTCAAAGGCAAAAAAATTGCCTTGGTCTACCACGACAGCCCATTCGGTAAAGAGCCTATTCCTCTGTTGCAAGAGCGTTCACGCATGCACGGTTTTGAGTTGCAAATGATCCCAGTGACCGCGCCTGGCGTTGAACAAAAAGCCGCATGGTTGCAAGTGCGTCAAAGCCGTCCTGACTATGTGTTGTTGTGGGGCTGGGGTGTGATGAACTCCACCGCCTTAAAAGAAGCACAAGCGACTGGCTATCCACGCGACAAGATGTATGGCGTTTGGTGGGCAGGCGCTGAGCCAGATACACGTGATGTTGGCGATGGTGCCAAAGGCTACAACGCATTGGCATTGAACACATCTGGCACACAGCCCAAAGTGATTCAAGACATCTTGAAGCATGTACATGACAAAGGCCAGGGCACAGGACCTAAAGACGAAGTCGGATCTGTTCTCTATACACGTGGTGTGATCATTCAGGTGCTGAGTATTGAAGCCGTTCGCCGTGCACAAGAGCGATTTGGCAAAGGCAAAGTGATGACCAGCGAGCAAGTGCGTTGGGGTTTAGAGAACTTGGCTTTGGACCAAAAGCGTTTAGACGCATTAGGTTTGGCCGGTGTGATGCGCCCTATCTCTACAAGCTGTGCTGACCATATGGGTTCTAGCTGGGCACGTGTCCAAACTTGGGATGGTGCCAAGTGGAATATGAACTCTGACTGGTACCAGGCTGATGAGCAAATTTTGAAGCCTATGGTGAAAGCCGGCGCTGAAAAATATCTCTCAGACAAAAAGATGACACGCCGCGCACCTGCGGACTGCCAGTCTTAATCAAACAGGTGGCGCGTAAGCGCCACCTTGGGACAAAGCTATGACTACTTCCAATATCGTGCTCAATGTCAATGGCATTGAGGTGATCTACAACCATGTGATCTTGGTGCTCAAAGGCGTTTCATTGCAAGTGCCTCAAGGTGCGATCGTCGCTTTGTTAGGCGGCAATGGTGCTGGCAAAAC